>JAUILP010000020.1 GCA_030432875.1 Oligoflexia bacterium
CGGAACATAAATAATGTAAGCCGAAAACCAACAAGCAGGCCTGCGGGGATGAAAATAGCCGCTTAAATCCTTGTCCTCAGGCGTTTCCACTGAATGAGCGGAGCGAATTTAGTGGAAACGCCTGTTATAAAAATACACCTAACCCTAAGTAGAATCACATAAAATGAGCCATCATGATTTTAAAAAATTATAATACATGACAAATAACAAAGAGTGTGTTCTAAAGGAAAAAAAAGCTCCTTTGAACTTTTAACAAAGCTCGTAATATATTCCATAATAATATAGAAGTTATGCTTTTTAATGACATGCTGTTAGGAATAATCTTATGTGCGAGGAATTGCCCTATTAATCAAAATTGTTTGGCATGAAAGTAACTGGGTAATTTGCATCTATTATGTTTTATTGGCAATGCTTTTCACTCGCCCATTAGAAAGTTCAATAATAATATCTGATTTTTTAACTGTATCTAAGCGGTGGGCAATAGTGATTATCGTCCTATCAATAAACCAGCGGCGAATAACCTGCTGAATAATCTCATCGGTTTTGGTATCAATGTTTGCGGTAGCTTCATCAAGCACAACAATTTTAGTCCGCGAAAGAAGTGCGCGACAGAGACAAATAAGTTGCTTTTCTCCCTGACTAAAATTGCTACCATTTTCTGCTATTTCTGCGTGCAGACCACCAGGCAATTTTTCGATCGTTCTTCTGAGTTTAAGCTCAGTCAAAACCTGCCATAAATCAGCATCCGTTTGGGTATTAAAACGGTCAATATTTTCTCTTAATGTTCCGCGAAATAGTACTGGATCCTGAGGAATAATAGCCAGAGATTGCCTTAACCTCTCTAAGGGAACCGCCGTAATATCACAGCCATCAATAAAGATATCTCCAGAGTGAGGATTTATCAGCCGAAATAGTAACTGAAATATGGTCGATTTACCTGATCCCGTCCGCCCAACAATCCCAGCTTTGCAGCCTGCGGGGATTAAGAAATTAACATCCTCTAAAACAAAAGGAAGCTCTCTGTCATATTTGGCATAAACAGCTTTAAACTCTATGGAAGGCGATTGGGGCCAATCAGGAGGAAGCATGATTTCACTTTTTAAAACCCTTGGTTCTGGTGGCAGACTAAAAAAATGCTGCAATCTTTCTAGAGATGTAAGATCAGACTCAGCGCTACTAAAAATACGGATACACCAATTTAAGGCACCCCAAAAACGGCTCGAATAAGCTAAAGCCAAGCCAGCAGAACCTGCAGCCAGTAAACCAACAGAGCTAAAATGAATTATCGCTCCGAGCACAGACAAAAAAACCATCCCAGCGACTAAGGGAATTCGCGTGGAAAACCAGCGATTATAGAGAACCTGGCCAGCAAACGCATGTTGATAGTGGTATAAATGATCAAAATTACGCTGACGAAATTCATTTTGAACGGCAAAACACCGTATCATAACAATACCATTTAATGTTTCTTTAAAAAAAGAGAACAGAGGAGACCGCGCCACGGAAGTCAGGCGTTTAGCTTCTCTCGCTACCTTTCTATATTTATCTTGGAGGCGGTAATAAATGAATAAAACTATAATCACCGTCACACTCAAAATGGGAAATAAATAGAGAAGTAAAACCAAGGCCCCCAACGTCGCTAAACCTTGGTTAAGAGCACCAAAAGATGAGCCACTTAATTGATGCTCGACGGCTTCTAAATCGCGAGAAAAACGGTTGAGTATCCGTCCCTGAGGCGTCGTATCAAAAAAACGCATCGGAGAAGCAAGAACACCTGATAAGGCCAAATTATGGATGGTTTGACTAGCCTTAAATGCTCGCATAAACCAGTAAAGAAATTGCATAACTAAAAAAACCACCCCCGCCACACCTAAACAAAAATAAATTGTGTAGGAAAACCAAGTATCGGATACATTTTGAGTTGTTCCAGGGGCTAAAAGACCGGTTTCCGCTAACTTATTCATCCAACGCGCTAACCAAAGATTTTGAAAAATAGGGATAGAAAGTCCTCCGCCCATAAATGCACCGATGATTAATAGTGTAAGCAGGCGTTTCTTTTTGGTCGAGCCGAGTAGCGATTTAATATAAAAACCGAGCGTCCACCAATTGACTTTCCCACTGCGGCGATCTTCATCCTGGTACAATTTCCCCAGAGGTGCGTCCTCTAGTCCATCTGCTAAAAAGGCGCCATCTTCTTTATGAATTTGACTCAGCATACTTGAGGTTTTGTGAAGAGGTTCTTCTTCCGATCTTTTACTCTCATCTGTATGCTCTGCTAAAAAATCTTTAAATTCAGGGCAAGTACCAATCAGCTCTGAAAAGGTGCCAAAAGCATGCATCATACCTTCAACCATAAAAAGTATCTTATCAAATTTATATAAGTACTGTAGGCGATGAGTGACGATGACTCTTGTGGTTTCATTTAAGCAACCAAATATGACCTCATCGACAAGTTTTTTTTCAGTTCCCCCGTCAACAGCAGATAAAGGATCGTCCATTAGAACAAAATTTGGCTGATGATAAATCGCCCTTGCGATATTGAGGCGATGCTTTTGCCCGCCCGAAAGATTGATGCCATTTTCGCCAATTTCTGTGTCAATTCCTGCAGGCATGAGTTTTATATCATGCTGCATTTGGGCCGCATTTACTGCTTTCTCTAAACGCGCCAGATCGATTGCGTCGTCACATAGGACAATGTTATATTTGATTGATCCACTTAAAATGAAAGCTGATTGGGGAACTAAGGCTTTGCGAATAACTTTGTTTGGATCGTTACCCCCAACGCATACACTGCCTTCGGAACACTTAAGCTCATTTAATAGTGAAAGCACCAGAGCCGTTTTTCCTCCGCCGACGGGGCCGACTATAGCAAGGGACTGACCACCATCAAGCACGAAATCAATATTTTTAAGTACAGCATTTCCCTCATCAGCGAACTTTGCCGAATAGTTACTAAATTTTATGGAAGGCGCATATTCATCTGCATTTATCCTAATACCTACAAAGGATTCTAAACTGACTTCGTCTTGATTTAAAAATTGCTGAATGCGCCCAGCCCCTACTACCGCCTTGGCGATTGCCGAAACCCACTGCGTCATATGCCCAAGAGGCCCCTCAATAAGAGCCAAAAAAATTAGGCTCGAAAATACTCTCGGCGCATCTAAAGTTCCTCCCATTGCAAGGTAAGACCCAAAAATAGAGGCTCCAATTAAAAAAGCGGTACTATTATGAAAAACCATCGACACAACCGCAATTTTTATGTCCCTTTTTAATAGCCCTAATTCTTGAATCCTAATTTTGGAGATAATTTTGTAAAACTGTTCACCCCAAGCATACATTTTTACGAGGCGCATAGCCCCAATTACCTGACTAAAGAGATCAATGCGATCATCTTTTATTTTCATGAGTTGCCGGTAATTTCTAATCGTCAAATGCGTCAGTTTTTTACTTATTGGAAGGAGCAGTAAAACTATCAAAACACCGGTCAAACTTGCCATGCCAAAATATTGATATAGAAAATAAAATACAGTACCAATGGTAAAAATTGCGGCTACGATTTGTACAACATACATGACTAATTCGGACAAGGCATCGGTATCACTACCTTGAAAATTTAAGATCTCACCCGTATCAAGGCAATTTTTTGCACTGAGGCTCAGTCGTATGGATTTGGCGTAAATATTTTGTCGCAATATATTAGAAATATTTCCGATATGTGCCAGCGATTTAAAATAGAAGGCCTGTATAAAAACCCCTTCACCAATAGAACAAAGGAGAAGAGAGATTACGGTTACCCCCATATCCCTCATCCCATGCTTTGCCTCAACAAATTTTTGCACGTCATCTATAACTCTTCGTGAGAGGATTGGGACAGCCAGCTGTAATATAACAGTCACAAAAATCAAAACGACTAATATGATGATATCTCTCCGAGAAAACCACAATATATGCTTAAGCATTTCCCATCGCGTCCCTATATTGCAAAGATTTACCCGCACTTCTTGATTGAGAATGGGGGCAAAGCCTTTTTCAAGGGGTGGAAGATCAGTAGTTTCTATGTTTTTTTTTTGGCCCTTATTGACAAACGGAGTAATCCGCGTAAAAAGAAAATAATCACCTAATATCTTTAAATAATTTGCCATTAAAACAACGCCATGTTTGGATAAGTTAATAACCGAACAATGCTACACTGTTAAACTTAGGAAGGCAAGAATCTGCACTTTTAAAAGGATTGGCATATTTATCCTATAATTAAAAGCAATAATCCGCCTAACCATACCTAACAATTCCTGGCCGAGTAATTTAGTCCAAAAAATTATGAATTAAATATACTTTATCGTGGAAGCAACACGCTCTAGAGGATGATTTGTACTACTAAAAATCATCTCTTGTAAGCTCGATGAGTATTTTGAAAAACTTGAGCGTTGAAGCCCAAAGTGCCGAATTAAGTCAATCATCCATAAAGGCACTTTTGTCGTGCATTTTAGTTCAAGAATAATATCACATCCATCTGGAAAAATTAGGGGATTGTCATAATTTGTCAGCGCATTTCTATCAACATTCAAAATAAAAGTATCGACCTTTTGGTATTTTAAATTTCTGTCAAAAGTCACACGTGCATACTCGTCAATAGTGGAAAAATAAGCTCTTCTTTTATACTGAGTCAGAATTTTTGGCTCCACCCCATAAGATATACCAAGGCGCTCAAAAAGATTAAAATTTTTGGCGTCGATACCAATCTCACTACCAATAGGCATAAAAGATTGCCCCTCAAAATGCTCACGCCATATTGGGGCACTTAGGGGGTATCTGTATTTTCTTACGAAATTATTTTTTTTATGCTTAACTTCAAAAAAATAAGGCGAATCATCGATATCACCATAATTTCTTACCCGCATATTGAACCTATCATCAAGCCCGTTCAACTTCCGATTATAAAACTGAAACCCTGGGGAATCTAAATATAAACTGTTGATAATATAAAACCCAAATTCATCTGCAAATTTATCAAGATGACAAAATGATTGGATATAATCACAAATATCTACCATTTTTTCGTGGGGTATCAAGTATTTTAACTCAAAGCGCTCCAATTTCAGAGGTGAATTTTCATGTTTGAAGCTTGCCATATCAGCGGCCTTCTACAGATTTTAAAAATGGAAATCCATCAAAGCGCAGTAAGCCATATGCGCTGCATAATTCGACAAAATTTTGATAAAGGTCTGCTTCTATGGAAATTTCCCTCAGCGCAACCTCATGAAGAACCTCCTCAGCTTGGAGGGCACTTTGGATGCCGTAGGCATGTGAGGCTCCAATTTTCCCCAAGCGTTTCTTTAGCATACTGGAATCATTTGACAACCTCTTAAATTTTTCATCTATTTGGGCGCTGATGATTTTCAGCTGCACATTGAGAAATTCTCGCTCTGTCTTTTCGAGGTTTTCCTGGTTTATCAGGTTACGATAATCATCCATAAGCTGCCACGAACTTTGGACCATGAAGGGCAGGGAAATACCAAAAGATATTTCCGCGCGAGATTCATTTTTATCATTGATTTTAGTTCCTAAATCTACATAACTTAACCAATCATTTTCTTTGGATGCTTCGTAGTGATATTTGCCACGAGCGAGCTCAACTTTAATTTCATTGGTTTTAAAGGCTATAGGCTCTAAAAGCATCCACTTTATTTTTTCTGCCATAAGGCTTGTTATGGATACCATGTCATCGGTTGCGATAGTTTTAGGGTCAGGTTGCCTAGGCTGAGCATCCATAATGCTATTTAGCCATTGGCTAAGCACTCCTAAGCCACTTGAGGTGGCATCTAGCTTTTCAACTAATTCGGACTGTTTTTTTAAAAGTTCAATATATTTTTCTGGTTTTTCAGAAATAGTCCCTGGATGGGCTTCATAGTAAGTGATTATTTTTTCGACTATTATTCTTTGGTCAAGTAATATTTTACGCTCTTCCGTAAGTCTTCTATGTAGAAAAATATTCTGCCAAAATCGACTAAGAATCTTTTGCTCAACAACGATTTGTTCAGAATTCATTGCGGCTTCTAAGGCTCGAAAATAAATTTTATTAGCTTTAATTTCTGAAGAAAATTGAGGTCTAAAACGCAAAACTAGCTCTTTTGAACGATCTTCGGACTGTGAAAAACGGAGTTCGGCTTTTTCTAGATATTTGTCTTTATGGTCCAGCTGTTTCAAGCTGGGAGCGATCGGCCTATATTTTGAAATAAGGTCGCCAATGCTTATGGCCCCCTCAGCGAGCAATCCGTAGCCCCAAATAAAAACAAGCAAAGTAATTGTGCTCTTTATCAATTTCATGGCTTAACTTTTATTCTTAAATCTATTTTTAAACGAAATAATTTTTTGATAATAATCATTCATAATTCCTTTCCCTGCCGTAATTTTTACTTTTTCAGATGGCAAAAATTCATGGTCATCAGGAAGAGCTATCTGAACTTCGCGTCCCCAAGCAATGCTCGAGGCCGTATTGGTAGTTTTTAATCGTGGCGGCAAATCTATAAACCTTTGCCCAATGCTCGCGACATAGCCTTTTTGGACTTTTCTAGGATCTGTATAGGAAGAAACTTCAACAACCGATCCCATACGAAGATTTGTCGTACTTTCCTCTAGGAGAAAACCCAGGACGAAATTGGGTTTAGAGTGATATATGCTTAAAAGTGGTTGATAAGCTGGCACATATTGGCCAGAAAAAACATTTATTTTACCAACAACGCCATCATATGTTGCGCGGATGGTCAGGGATTCGCGTTTTTGGTTGAGATACTTCAGCCTATCCATAAGAGCAGAAAGTTCAAGATCAGTAGGTGAGTTACTTCTAGCATTTGCCGTATTTTGGGCGAGATTTTCACTTAATTTTTTTTCCAGTAAAAGCCTCTTTTTTTCATGCTGAGCGCTACTAATTTCAATATCTAGGTTAATATCTAAAAGGTCTATTAAAAGCTGTCCTGAAAAAACCTTCTCACCTTCTTTGACGTGTATTTTTGCTACCTGCCCCCCAAACTGTGAGGCTGTGGGCACTTCAAAGGTCTCGACATAACCTAAAAAGCTCTCGTCACTCGGTTTATAATAAAGACTTATGACAATAAGGAGTACTATGGCTATGAACCAGCTTAGATAAAGATGTACACGCATAATATCACCTATTACAATTCAATCGTTGACTCTTGCAGTAAGATCGACAGGCCACGCACCGTCTCAAGGGTGTTCAGCGCTTTGATAAGTTCTACACTAGAGTTTTTGGGTTTCAATTTTATTTGGTAGGCATATTCACTGCGTTCGCCTTGTCCGAGTTCTCTCAGGGTTACCAGGACATGCCGACTGCAAAGTCGCGCAAGAGCCTTTTCTATCGCTTCGTTTTCATTGGTGTCATTTTTTATATTGAACCGAAGTATTCCGTCAAAATAGGTATTACTTCCCCAAGGAGACCGATAAATCGAAAATGCCGCTAGGCAAAAGCTTATGACGCCAATAGTTGCTACGATGTAGGCATGAACGCCAGTAGCAATTCCTGCCGCCAACGATGAAAATATAAATATCATATCCCGAGGATCTTTAAGACTTGACCTGAACCGAATTAAAGTCAACGCGCCAAACATTCCAATACCACGTGCTATATTGTCACCGATGGCTTGCATGGCTATTGAAACGACAATCGACCCAAGAATAAGAGCTTGTACAAAAGCCCTCGAATAAGAGAGGCCTTGAAAGGTTTTGACGTAGGTGAAAGCAACACAATTACTTAATATAAAGGAAAGAAGTACCGCATAGACTGAAGCAATAGCGGAAGGATTTATCGATGAAAATTGTAAAAGCCAATAATCAAGCATCAAAGGATCTTTCTTTTTATTTTGGTCTCAAAAGAGAAAGGCACATTTTTATGGGCCCAACATAGAAGGTGTTAACAGCCTACAATACTGCCCCTATAACACATTTTGGCGAAGATTACCTAATATTTTTAATTGTTAAAAACCTAGGAGAGTGTCAATATTTTAGTCAGTTCCCCTTCACGGGGGAGGTAGGGAATGAAGCCGCGTATAATTTAAGAATTTCGCAATTCCCTCATTCATGAATTTCTTTTCATAAAATCTGGGGGAAAAAGGCTTAAATGTCTGATAACTTTAAAGATCCGCTCAATGATTCCACTGTGGCAACTGATAGAATTCCCGCAAAGGAAATTCTTAGAAACCAGCGCAAGAAAAATTATGCCGCTTACAAGAATGCCCGTAAGCAAGATAAATTAAACCAAATAAAGCAAAAAGAACATGACCGTGCTCAAAAAAGACAGGAAAAAGACAAAAACTTAATGGCGATGCTCGTTAAAGCCACCGAATTAGATAATACTTCCAAATAAATAATAGGACAAAAATTATTTTTTATGAATATATTCAAACATATTTCCCTAACATTTGTTAAAAAAAATCTTAGCAATGCAAAGCTTAAAGCAGCAATTATTTCCTTAGTTCTGGCGGTTTTTCTCTTTGCGGTTAAGACTTATGCCTATTATTTGACCCATTCTAGTGCCGTATTTTCTGACGCGCTAGAAAGCATCGTCAATATTGTTTCTGGAATAATTTCTGTCATTGTCATTATCGTTTCTTTACAGCCAGCCGATAAAGATCACCCTTATGGTCATGGTAAAATTGAGCTCATTGCGTCGGGATTAGAGGGCGGAGCGATTTTTGTCGCAGGATTTCTGATTATCATGGAGGCTACCCATGAACTCATCGTTGGGGTTCAACTAAAAAATCTTGATTTTGGTCTTGTCCTAATTATTGGCGCAGCTTTGGTCAATGGCCTTTTGGGTGGCTATTTGGTGCGAACGGGAAAAAAGACCAATTCTCAGGCGCTAACAGCAAGTGGTCAGCATATTTTAAGCGATTTTTGGACCAGCCTTGGAGTTGTGATTGGTTTGATCCTGGTTAAATTAACGGGAATTCTTTGGCTTGACCCCATCGCTGCGATTATTGTTGCCCTCAATATCTGCTTCACGGGATACCGCCTTGTTTTTCAAGCGGGCCGGGATCTTATGGATGCCTCTGACTTAGCTTTAATTGAAGAATTTGGGCGTTTATTTGAAGCCCATGCATTTCCCGGCATTATCCGGTTTCACCATACACGGTTAATTAAATCAGGGAGTTTTCATCATATCGATTTGCATATGGTTGTGCCAGAATACTGGGATATAGCCTACGCCCATGATAAATCCGATGAATTTGAAGCCTCTGTTATCAAAGACTATGATTTTGACGGCGAAATGCATTTTCATCTTGATCCATGCCGCAAGAAATACTGCACTATTTGTGATGTAAAAGAGTGCCCTATAAGACTGCAGGCGTTTGTTAAAAGAGTGCCTTTTAGTTTGGAGGAACTCCTATCCCCAGAGGAAAGCGAAGTGATTATAGATCCCCTTCCACCAAAATCCAAGGATAAAAAAGGTGGCTCTTTTCAGCCCCCCTAAAGTCTGGAAAAGCAAATATCATGAGAGTCAAGGAGGAAACCCACAGGTTAGCCACTCCTCAATAAGCCTTAAATCGGTTGTGTTTATCGTTTGTGCGGGTGGCATTGTTGCAGAATCACCGGTCACAGAACTGAGAATTTCTTCATTGTACTGAGCAATCAGCTCATAGGAGTCAAAGTCCATTCCAACTTTAGCCCCGTAGCGATCATTTTCAGTCCTAGCTGAACTATGACACATTAAACAGTAATGCTGAAAAAAATCCTGAGCAAAAGTGCCATAACTTAAAAAAGTACCTTCGAGACAAAGAAGATCCTCGCTAGGGGTGTTTTTAGCTGATGGGGTTGGACTATTTGTCGGGGGATTGCTGCCTCTGCCCCCGCCACAAGCGAGAATGTTTAAAAATACAAAAAAATATAGTTTAGTGATCATAACGACTATTCCTTCGTTATCATAACAGATAGTGGCAATACGTCACTTCCCATTATGGCGGCGTAAGAGACCCCGTAAGCAAGTAAAATACTCGCCGCGATATTTTTTGGCTCTATGGGATCACCGCTCTCTAAGGCGGTACCAAATAAAGGGTTTATGGGAACACCGCGTCCAATACTGTCAGTCAGACCAATGACTGAGACACCGTTAATTCTTGGGCCCATGACCATCCAACTGGAATAGGGCCAGTGGCCTTTACCATTGCTATTTGAAAAAACGGGGCTCCGTCCCATTTCACTGGCGACAATAATGGTTAAATTATCACTCAAATCATTAGCTGCCGCGTAGTCTAAAATAGTTTTCAAATCGTCAAAAAATTTTTCAAACAGCGCACTCTGACTTGTATAATGATCACTGTGCGTATCCCACTTTGGGGAAGAATCAGCGCTAATGGCAACAACTTTGCTAACACCAGCACTAAATAAGTTTATGGCAAATTTTCCCGAACGCAGCATTGGACTCGTTTCAAATTGGAGCCCCGTCAATCGAGCTTTAACAACACTGCGAAGGCTGCTTATTTTCAAAAAATTATTGCGCCAGGAAAGCAGTTTCATTTGGGCCAGCGAGACACTCTCATAACGAGAAAGAATGTTATTGAGATGGGTTATCTGTAACTCGCTGATTAGTGACGACTGTGTTTCACTCAAGCTTGGGTATTGGTCAGCAAAATATATTTCAAGAAGTTGGTTGCTCGTCAAAAAAGTAGAATTGTGCCCATAAGCCCCGCCCACAAAAGGCGCATCGATACACACATAGGGAAATGTTCCTCCGCCAGCAGCTGTTGCATAATATGCGAGCCAATCGATGGGTACGACACCACTTTTGTTAACGGCCACATTCATGAGCTTTTGTTGCGCTTCTTTATGATTAAAACCTCCCGTATATACACCATTAATAACAGAAATTTGGTCACCATAAGCATCAAAAAACGCTTTAACACTAGGACGAGAGCTATGATCAACGTAAGCAATATCACCCTTACCACGCGCCAATCTTGCCCCTGATTCTTGGGAAAAATTAGTATTTCCAACCTTAGAATCAAATACCATGGTGGAATCCCAACCCCCAGGTACATATATAAAGAGTATATAAGGACGCACAGTTGCCGCAGAGATGGCCACGGTAGCACAAGCGCCAACCCCCATAACACAGGCAACAATCATAGATAATAGCTTCATCGGCATCTCGCACTTTAGTAAACTAAAAACTCTGGGCTGAGAAAAATATTTGCCAAAACGGTTTCCCAGGCATCAAAACACGAATTTATAGAGTCACTGCCGCCATTAACGGTAGTAAACATTTCATAAAATAGTTCTCCTAAAACCACCATATCTTCGTTATATTCTAGAGTAAAACCTGTGAGAAAAAACCACATATCAGCAATTTGCGCCTTTATTTGGTTATCTACTTCACCACACGGTTCGTCTGCTAAGAGCGTAAATACTGTGCGAGCTCCTCGAAACGCACCATTTCTAAGCTCCTGAGTCACGATTTTCTTTGCTAGCGCTGAAGCATTTTTTTCTACGGCGAAGGCGTAGGAGGTGCCAGGTATTTTATATCCTTCCTCTCCGGTTGTTTCAAATCCTGGTTCTAAATCATCACTAATACTAAGATCCGCTGCATCCCCGGTGAGATTTATAGCAATATTTTGCCACGCTGTTTTAGTTAAAAAACGGGTTCCCGTAAGTGGATCGCCATCAGACTCTAAAGTATCGAAAGAAGGCTTGGCATAGTAATCATTTTGAATGAGACGCCGCAGCAAATTCGGTATAGATTCTCCGTCTTGGTAATAGTTCGCAATCAGCTCACCAAACCAGCTACCGCTGGGAATTTCATCTTCCTTGGTATGCAAAAATTGGCTAACAATGTGTTTAATGAAACACCGTGAAAAGGACTTCTCATGGCCCAATTGAGCTGCCCAGCCCTCTGCAGAGACACATCTTTGGCCATAAAAACTGCAGTTTTCTAAGGTTCCAGCGCTTGAATACCCAAGCCAAGCGGCAAAACTTGTATTGTCGCTAAAGCCTGTACTGATATTTTGAAGCTCCTTCAACGGAAGATGGCATTGCCGACAACTAGTCTCTTCGCTTAAGGATTCGGTTTCAATTTGACTTAGAGTAGTAACATTATAAAGGCGATGCTCCTTTGGTGCCATTGATTCGGCACAGTTAAGAAGCGCGAGAGTTTCTTGGGCAAATGTGTTCGGCGCATTTTTAGTGCTGTGACTCATTAAACTAAAAAATGCCGGACTAGAGAGCAAACCCATTGCAGGTCTATCATCATCAAATATCCCCATACTAAATCCAGGATCTTGTAAAGAAGATTCAATTTCAGCAATGCTATAAAGGCCTAATAAATCATCCGCGGCAACTATATTTAAAAAGGAAGTCAACTCACTTGGCGGCAATCCTTTTTGCAGTTGGTGCCCAATAAAAAGAAAAACCTCACGCGCCATTGTGCTTTTTAAATCACTCAGTGATAAATTACTGGGCAAAGTGCTATCACTGGATGCAAAAGAAAAAAAATGGTCTAAAGAACCCTCTTCTGCTATTTTAACCCTCCAGGCCACGCGGATTTTTTCTGCGATAATCTCATATTTTTTAGTACCACTAAAAATATCTCCTAACTTTGCACTTATGTTTGTTTCACCCCTAAGAACGCTATAGGCACTTGATTTTGTGGGCAATGTTCCTTTGAGATCAAGGCTAATGCGCCGAAATAAGCGGACCTCCTGAATTAAGGTTTCTTCATCATCACTATTTTGCGTATTTTGTTTACTCGTATTAGGAGCGAGTCCCGTCGAATTTTTATCACCTTCACCGCGCCAAGATTTGGGAAAAATTTTCAAAATCTGACCGCACCCCAATAAATTATGGAGTAAAATAAGAGAGATCAGTAATGGGTGAAAAAAAATTCTCAAATCTTTTAATTTTTTCAGGACTAAACAATATTTGCCAAAAAAATACGCTATTTATATTTTATCCCTAAGCTGCAAAACAGACAAAAACAGTATAACCATTTGTTTTATTTAAAAAAATACATAGAAATTGTTCATGCCTAGAAGATAGGCAAAGAATACTACCCTGCTTAAATAAAAGGTGACTTAGAGGAGGGAAGGGCTGCACTCAGGGTGTTTCTACAAACAGAGAACCACGCAGCTGTTTTTCTCCCTTGGCAGACAAGGATTTTTTGAGACCATTTTCTGTACATACGTTATAAGAAAATAGCTTATTTTTGCCGCGGTAGTGATTGTCGGTTTTAATCGCCGGTCTTCCCACAACAACCTCCGCATGACGGCGGGTAGACTTGAGGTCTTTGGCAACAGATTTAGAGACAAATATGTATGCAGAACTGGCAAGCACACTCCTTGAAACGCCAAGCATTTGATTGACCAAATTTTGCAGTGTTGGCTGCACCCAGGTAAACTCGGAGTAACACCAATCTCTTGGCTCTGTGAGCATGGGACAATGGGCGACGCGAGGGCAAGGGTAAATCGCTTCGTAGCCGAGATCATGAAAAAGTTCTCTAACTTCCATAGCACCACGGGCATCGCGCTCATCGGCAGGATCAAAATAAAAAACCACATGGTCCTTTGGGCTCTGCTGCTCCATTAATTCAAAAAGACGATGAAAACCTTTTGGATTGCGCTTAAGTTCATTGACCACATAGCCCAAAAAACTAACATAAAGGGGCTGCCCTACGTCATCACTTGAGCGCTTTAACGTTTCGGGTATGCGCAACCAGTTTGCATCATGAGAAACCAAAAGATCTTGAAGCATAAATTTATGGGTTTTAACTTGGGGGGGGAAAGCAAGATCATCAATAAATACCTGCGCAGCTCCCAGCAGCTTAGTATTTTGATCAATTAAATGCAGGCTAGTGGGTATTTTTAAGTCGCGCAATTTTTTCCCGAAGTGGAAGAAAAATGTTTGGCTAAGGGCTCCCGTTCCCGCCCCAAAATCACAGGCAACGACGCAAGAATACCGTTTGGGCTGAAGAATAATACGGTCGAGATCTCGTGCGGCTCTTTCTAAAACACCGAGAAGCCTCGTGCTGTTGATGAGATGAAACCCCGCTGCATAAGCAAAAACGCTCGCGCCTTGGTTAAGAAGTTTTAAACTTAGCTTGTCTCGTTCGCTGGTAAAAGCGCGCCAAATTCTGATGACCGCATCTTGATTGTGCTCCATAAGGCGTTTTACTTCTGCGTAAAGGGCATTTAAAGCCATATCTTTTTGTGGGAGTTTCCCACGTCCAATAACATAAAGCCCTTTAAGCCAAGAGCGGTAAAGGTCACGCGGAAATATCAAACTTGTGCTGGTTTTTGTTGGTTTTGTTTCGATGCTACCCGGCTTTTTTATATCAACTAACTGTTTTTTCAAGATAATTCCTCGCTAGACGAATCGCTGCTAAGCTGTTATTTTTGAACACCGTGGTTATAGACAAGACCTTAAGTTTATGGTCGCGTCCGGATACAAGGTCGCGTTCCTGTCTCTATATTCATAATAGTGAGAACATTTATCATGGAAAAGCCTCTTCATGTGGGAAAACCCCAATGGCTCAAAAGCAATATTCCCGCAGGATCTCCTGTCTACAAATTAAAAAAAGATCTTAGGGAACGCAGCCTCTTTACGGTATGTGAGGAGGCAAAATGCCCTAATATTCATGAATGTTGGAACAAGGCCTCGGCGACAATCATGATTATGGGTGACACTTGTACCAGAGCTTGCCGCTTTTGTCATGTTAAAACCGGTAATCCTGCAGGTTTATTGGATCCTAAAGAACCTGAGAATACCGCCAGGACGTGCAAAGAACTGAATCTCAAATATGTTGTGATCACTATGGTAGATAGAGATGACCTTCCCGATCATGGCGCTCAGCATATCGTACAAGTCATAAAGGCAACAAAAGAAGCCGTGCCACATATTGGTGTAGAGCTTTTAGCGGGTGATATGCATGGAGATGCAGAAGCATTTAAGACCATAATTGGCGCGAAACCGGAAGTTTTTGCGCACAATATCGAAACGACGGAAGCATTATCTCCTCGCGTGAGAGACCGACGTGCAAGCTATCGGCAGTCACTAAATGTTCTTAGCACCTATAAAGCCTTAGCGGATTATCCTGTTATTACCAAAAGTGCTCTGATGCTTGGGTTAGGGGAAACCGAACCCGACATCAAACAAAGCCTATTGGATTTGCGCGCCCATAATGTTGATATTGTGACTTTGGGACAGTACATGCGTCCAACAAAGCAGCATTTGTCGGTAAAACGCTGGGTACACCCAGATGAATTTGCACTGTGGGAAAAAACGGCTTTTGATCTCGGATTTGCAGGTGTCGCCTCTAGTCCTTTGGTGCGAAGCTCTTACCGTGCCCATGAGTTTTATTTAAAAGCGATGGCATCTCTGCAATTGGCCAACGCAAGAGAGAGCAGCACTGTGAATAGCGATATAAACACAAGCCTGTAGATCAAATAAGGGAAGAATCGCACGCTCATGCTTTTATTAGGTTTGAAAATTTTAGCCTATATTCTCGCTTTCTTTCCTGAATGGCTTATTTCCTCTGTAGCTCTTGCCTTATCCAAGGGGTTTGTATACTTCCCCAGCAAAGCCCGCAGCATGGCTCTAAACAATATACATTTAATATATGGCCTATCTCCTAACTCTTCTTTTTCACGCCAATTTCTCAAGCAAAATATGCGTTCCCAAGTCCATATTTTTTTTGACACCCTAAAATTTGCTTTGCGAAAAATCACATTTCAAATCAACGATGAAGAAATACTCGCGAGTATCATTCGCGATAAGCTTAATCCAGAAAAGATATCGGCTTTTTTTGTCACTGCGCACCTTGGTTGCTGGGAACTTGCGGGGAGTCTTTTGGCAAAATATAGCTCCCGCGATGTTTTTGTTCTTGCCAAACCAAGTCGGGCTAAGGTTTTTGTCGATTTTCTTACCTGGCTGCGCGGAAGCACCTCATTAAAAGTTTTATGGACGGATCGCCCGAGTCTCGGGAAGCAAATGTTTCGCGCCATTAAAGCAGGCCAGATATTGGGCTTTGTCATGGACCAAAAACCCGAAAAGCGTCAGGGCATAAACGTTGACTTTCTTGGGCAAAATACACCGTTTGTGTCAGGGCCAGGAGCTTTGAGCATAAAATACCAGGTACCGGTTTATTCTATTTTTGTTACTCGTACAGGATCTAAAAGTTACCAGCTTGTTTCTGAAATTATTTTTGATCCAGAGCCGAAGGACCCTTCAATTACCCCAGAAACCGTGACTCAAATATGTGCGACAAAAATCGCTTCTGCTATTGCCTGTTACCCCGAACAGTGGACCTGGACCTATAAGCGTTGGGAAAATCGGAAAAAAAGCGATGTATGATGCCCAGCTAGTGTTACAGGGGTTATCGCTATTTTCAATAATCTGTTGAGAGAATATTCTGACGAAAATTCCCAAGCTTTTTTGCCAAAGTAAAATGGGGCGCGAAAGAGGGATTATTAATCAACGAGTAATTCTATCAGACGAAATATCAATTACGGTACCTTTAAAGTTAACGCAGGTTGATTCTAGGCTCCAAGGAAAGTAATAATCATCAAATGATTTTTTAAATCTCGATGTATTAGCGTACCTTACATTTTGACCACAAGCATCTTCACAGCTAACTTTACTGCGACCATGTTTAACAGTGGTAAACCTTGACCCGCTAGAAGAAACCTTAGTTTCACAGGTGAATTGGTCCGTTGGACTTTCAGAATCATCCATATTAGTTACGATAGTTTCAGTAATATTGAATGCTCTCTTGCATTGATTTACATATAGCGGTGCATACTCACCACAGGTCTTGTTAGCTTCATCAGCACAGGCTTGCCGCGCTGCCGCTTCAGCTGCTTCTGCAGATTTAAAATAAGCAGTAACGATATTCCTTCTAGGTAAACCATTACCTAGACATTGAAAAGTGCTGGCTGCAATCTTCGATTTATACTGGATATTTGGCCAACTGCTCGGGTTTAGCTTTGATGAATTATTATCAAAGCCACAACTACTCGCCATGATGATTAATAACGATACAAATGTTTTTCCCATAAATAATTCCCTTTTTAAAAATTAATATTGATTCAATGGGCCTCAATTCGGGTGTACATTAACAACTCATGGAACTAAAATATATTTTTATTGAACTCATTTTGCTAAAGCTGTACCCATTTGGGTACACGAAAAGACCACCGCATTCGTCGTCAGTATTAATTTTATTAATAGCCTATAGGTGTTAGGTGGCACATAAATTAGGCAATGAAGATAGAGAACTATACGAATGCTACTAGCAGGAGAAATTACTTTTCAATGGAAAATTTAAAAGAGTTTTGAGAATAATATTGATATCGCAGAGAGGCCTAACAGGGTCTATGTGATAAATAAATTCATCATATTTAAAATATTCCGAATAAAACAAGAAAAGGCGGAAGCCAGAACTTCCGCCAAATTCATCATAATTTAGTTTAGTACTTAATAGTCAAAAAGACTGCACGGGACTGTTACTTGAAACATAAGTGGACAGGAGAAAAATTATTTATTTGAATTATTTATAATTGCAACGTCCTGGAGCCGGGGTATTTAACCAAACCCCACCACCATTCTCACAATAATTTCGCGCGATTGACATATCGACTACAGTGCCAGTACTAGGGTTTGTAACGTTGTCCCGATGTTGTTCTGTCTTTTTTTGGCAGGTGGCCTCAACAATGCAGCCACCAATTTCCCAACGAGCAATTTCAATAACAGGAACTGTCAAGGTCCTTTTTACACAATTTCTTGTCAGACGATATGAAACTAAAGGGCAGCCATAACTTCTGCATGATTGGTTTGCAGCGGTTCTAGCAGCCCCGTCTTGAGCGTTAGAGATCACATTGGATGCCTAATCTTCTGATGTCACAGTGAATCCTGCTATGCTCGCTTTTAACTGACTTACAAGAGACAAATTGCCTTGCTTGACGGTCTCGGTCGTAGAACACTGAAGACCTTTGATTTCTGAAGAATTATCCCCTGGTGTAACATCATTTGATTTGCAGCTTAAGGTGGCACTAATAATCAACGCCATAGAAATTGACAATAGAACCTTACCGCTTAAAATTTTGCTCGTTACTTTCATCTGGGTCTCCCAAATATAAAACGTGTTATTTTTAGCCTCGGTCACAATCTAATACCGAAACTGTAATCAATATTTACATTAAGCCATCTATAAATTTTGATTCGCGCAATAGATATCATTTTTTTCTCAATCAGTACTATGATAAAACTCAAAAAGTGATTTCTTTGAAATCAGCGCCTCGCGATTAGTGAACATTAAAACTGCTATCAATAAGCAATACTCAGATCTATAGCTGCCCATTGGTCAAAGTAACTACCACTAAAATCATCCGAAAGTCAAATTTTTGAGCCAAAAAAAAACAAATTTTATTAACAATAATTAACAGCCTCTTAAAAGGACTCAGGAGATCAGGTTTATGGCGCCTAATTCATAACAGACTCCTACCCCTAAAGCTATGTTTGTCCTCACAATTTGGCGAAGTGGCACCTGAACTTCCGTATATATCGGAACACTTCAATATTTTCTTAATTTTTTAGTCAAAACTTCGACCGTCTTCACATAAATAGCATGAATATTTGAACCTTAGAACCAAAAACAACTGGCAAAAGAAATGTACTTAGCCTTACCAAATAAAAAGGTCCGATTAATGTGGGGAACTTCATAGAGCACTGCTAACTATTGAGTTTTATACTGGGCTACGATCCGCGGAAATTCAGCTTCTGAAAGTTAAAAATGTGAGTAACTTTAAGGCCATCTAATTTTATCCCACATCATTAATGGCGGTAAACCCCATGAAGCACCGCTTAATTCCTTTTCTTATGGATGCCTTATCGAACATATCGATTACCTTTGTGCGCTTGGCTTTGACAGTAGGGGCCAAGAACAGCGCCTTTTTCCTTATCTTAATCCCATCCGGAATCTGCCAAATCAGGGACTCGCCCTAATCACCTCAAATTTTTAGTGAGCAAAAATCCAACGAGAAGAGGAAAGTCCCCCGTTGAAATATTTCTTAAGTAGGAGATGCCAGAGTGGCTCAATTTGTTGCTAAAAAATTCTTGAGAAGTTTCACCAAAAAAGGATCAAAAATGAACACCGCCCAAAGAACCTAAAAATGTTATACTTTCTCGTTGTTTTAAGGATTTATCATATCGTAAAACACGCTGTAGATGACCGCACGGTAGTTTATCAGCATTCCCTGCTTGAATTCATCGAAAGTCCGATAGCGGGGAGTTTTGCCGGTAGCGATAACAGGCCCAAGATATCCAAAATACATGTCCTCAAAAGTCATGTCGCTGGTGTCGGCGAGGAGAGGCTGTACCATCACTGTTTTGAAAAACATTTCAATGCGCTCTTTCATGCTGTATTCCTTGATGCTTTTGCCCATTTCATCAAGCTCCTGTCCAGAAATGGCTTTACTGAATTTGTCGATATAGACATCACTGATCAACTCGTAAGTGATATTGAATAGAAATGGTAGAAAGACAGCATACCTTTCTGGAACACCATCTTCCATCATCTTGATGGAAAGATAAGCGGGAACAAACAGGTGATAACCACGATCCTTTTCGGCGCCATCGGTTGCCCCCGGAAAACCAGCGATTTCTTGATGCCCTTCAATATACTTGTCGATGATCTCATGCAGAATCAAGCTGTTTTGCGCAAGCACCTGACGTAGAGATGGTTCGACATACACCCAATTGGTGTACGAAACTTGAGTTTTGGATGTATGATCCTGAAACAAAACTGCCATAAGACGAATGGCAGCTTTTCTGTCGCCACCGTTTTCATGCAGAAAAAAATCGTAAATTTGAGCTTCTTTGAATTGACTATTTTGGGCGCTCTCTTCCAGCTCATCTCTCAATTTGGCGAGCAATTTTTGTGTTGCGGCACTGGTCATCAAATCCATCAACTCCTGAGGAAAGCTAACGACCGTTGACATGCGTTTTGCCGCAACTATCTCAGTAAAAGCCAAGTGTTTGAACATTTTTTTGGTATGAATAAGACAAGGACCTGCGAAAATCAGTTGCTTTTGCAGGTAATGGGCGCAGCGATTGGCAATCGCAAGGTTGAGACCATAGTCCTTGAGAATTGAGGGCATCTCAGAAGCATCGGTTGCTTCACCCATTTTGATCCGCATTGTCATGGTGACTAGGTAGTCCCGCACCTTGATGTAAAAGTAGTCATCAAGAAATTTGTCCTGATCCTGATTTATCGTCGAGTCATTGGAAGCAATCAAGACTTGTTCCCAATCGCCACCATCAATTCTATAGAGTGCTTGAAGGCGCCTTTGTAGGTCAGTTTCCTCGTCAGACAGCAATTGCTGCATATTAGCAACATCCTGCTCCAGTGCAACCTTGAGAGCATCCATATTCTCTCCGCTCAACCCCGCAAAAAGCGGACTGCATTGTCCTACATAATACTGTTCCCCTGACCGGACTTGGTGAAATAGCTCCCATGATGAGCACTCTACCAGATCCCAGTTTTCGCCTGATGCACTGGGAACAAACCCAAATGTCAGACCACTTTCCGTGGCTATAACCGCTTTTTCATCCGAAACCAACTGCGCCTGGTGTTTGCAGGCTGCCGCCAGCACCAATACAACTACCAATAATGATTTGGACATGATAACCCCTCTGATTAAGTATTCAGGCCATGTGGATAATTTAATTCCATTCTCACTATTATAGTGATATTTGTGGAAAACGACAAAACAAGTAGAAATTTATGGCTGCAATTTTTTTCGCGGATAAACGCTATGCCTTTGAAGTGGCCTTGACCGCGCACAAATAGGCCGCGCAATCGATGATTTAGCGGAGATCAAACGGGTACAAAAGCTTCGCCGGCAGGGAAGGCCAGAATGCCGTATCCGATACCAGAAACCAGATCTTTGGCTAGAAATCGGGTAGCTGGTCAGGTTACAGTGTACTGACCAAGTTCAGTAAACAGAACTGACAACTGACGGCAGTACACAGATGTCAGTTTACTGACCTGAAACCGGGACACGACCTAATGACTAATGATCTTAGCTCCATTAAACGAGGCATCGATTTCTTTGCGAAAGTTGGCCCTGAGTTTTACCATCTGCGTCATAGACTGAGAATTCCTTCCTGTTATATAAAAGCCCGTGGGTGCTTTCATTTTACCGTTAATAAGCGTTTCGGTAAAATCATGTTTGTTTGATGAAACCATTGCCTCTTTTGTCATGATGGTTTGCTTGCTATTATCAGTTTCTTTCTTGCTACTTTCAGCCAGCAATAATGAAGACGAAAAAACACCTATAAAACTGCACAAAAATGCCGCATAACTTGGTAAAATAATTTTTTTCATATATTTGTTCATCCCTAGTGTGAGAGTATATTTTCCAGTTCCTCTATTTCATCACCAACCTGGATTTTTTGCTTTGGCTCCGGACTCTTTGCCACTGGCTCTGACGGTAAAGCCTCGCTCTTTTTTTGATCGACGCTGCTTTTCTTTGAGTTAGTGCCCGCATTCATTTGTGCACTTTTGGGAGCATTATTTTGTTGCTGACTATTTAGCCTCGTCGCCAAGGCATTAATTTCTTCGTTTGAGATACCCTTGGATTTGCTGCCACTCATGCGCAGCTTCTCCCCCAGCTGATAAGCAAAGGTTAGTTTTTCAGCATCTTGATGAACGCTGCCGACATACTTTTTAAGCCACTCGCTACTTTCTTCATATCGACCTTTTTTATAGTCAACGTAAGCCATCTGAAAAAGAGCTATGGGATTGTCTTTATGCGCATCAACCACTTCACTTGCCAGTACTGCAGCCCGATCCACATCACCCAGTCCAAGTTTAGCGATGGACAAATGCAGTTTAGCATCGCTATGGTTTGGCACAATTTTTAGTATCCGCTCAAACTCGATCGATGCAGATGCTAATTGCTTGTATTTGAGATAAAGGACACCTAAATTCATGCGAATGGAGATATCCTGGGGATCCTTTTCTAAACCTAATTTGAACAAATGAAAGGCCAGCGAATGATTAGATTTGCCCAGAGCGATGAGACCTTTTAAATTATAAAGCTGGGATTCTGGAATATCCGATCCATTAATGCCCTCAAGAATCATTTCGGCTAAGGGAAATTTGCCACGGCTATAGGCAGTTTTAGCCAGAACAAATCGAGCTTTCGGAGACTTTTGCTGAATGGTCAGCGCTTTTTTGGCAAGCAGTTCGGCTTTTTCGCTGTCGCCTTTAACATAGTAAAGTTCAGCGAGAGATACCATTGCCTCAACGTTTCGTGGATTAGCTGCCAAACTTTTTTCAATGTTTTTAATTGAGTCGTTGACGATACTTGTATCGGGACGAATCGTAGCGTTCACATCTCCCGATGAATAAAGTGAAATTTCTTTTTCCTCGGCTGAGCCGGAGGTTATAGGCTGTGAAGTTTTGCACGCGAGCAAACCGAAAAGCCCGAGTATACATATAAAAACTGAAAAGGTTCTCGTAAAATTCATATATAGTCTCCTCTAAATTAAATGACACTTTGCAAAGCTAAACCAACCTTAATCGAGAACCGGGCTTATGTTTCCACCCTGAGTACTTAAGACATGAGTCATATATTGGGGCGAAGCCGCTAACGTATGTGATGATGGATACTTAACCCGGTCTAGGGCAGTCATTTTGTTATAAGATTTTTCCGTCCACACTGAAAACGAAGCCACTTCTTTGGACCTTTTATAAGCTTCCTCATAAAATTTTTGCGCATCTTCTTTTAGGGGAAAAGCTAGTTTTTCTGTTGCGGATTTAAAATCATTAACATCCTTAGCGCTGGTTCCCGTTGGTGGTTGCACTAAAAAAAGCTCATCAGCTAAATGTTCGTGGGCTTCTCCCAGCAAATAAAAGCTCGCGACTATTTGCTCAGCTGAACCAATTTCGATAACCTTAGTAAGCTCATTCGCTAGAGCTTGCAAGTTTTTTTGCTTTTCCGTTAATTTTGCTTCAATAGCACTATAGGTTAAGCTTGGGGTAATGAATTTTTTAACTTTAGGTTCACTTTGGCTAAGAAAAAATTGCGCGACATTGAACCTCGCTGTAGAGGCTTCGAATTTGGTTTTTAGTAAGGATTTTCGCAGCGCATTCATCTCATTTAAACCATTTTTTTGACTAATACTCTCAAAAATAATTTGTGCTATTTCAGAACGTAAGCTCAAGCTAAACTCGCTCTCTTTATCTTTTTGCCGCGTCAAAGCCAGTTGCCCAGTTCGTACTGCTTCTTTTTGTAAACCTAACTTAATTTGTGTTTCCATTTGTTTTGCCAGTACATCATCTAAAAGTTTTGAGTTTTTAAAGTGCGTGCCAAAATAGGTGAAAGCCTCATTGGCCATTCCATAATCCTCCATGCCCATTGCTAAGACTCCAGCATTAAACGCTGCTTTATCGGCACGAGCTTCCCTGGGATTTTCTTTTGCGAAAGTCAGGTAGGTACTTGCCGCCACTTTATATTCTGTCAGCGCTTCGTAACTTTCTCCAAGTTTTACCTGACTTTCGGCTTTTAGTTTGGATTTGGGATAGGACTTCAGCAAATGCTCCAAATTCCCTGTGGCAAGCTTAAGTTCTCCCACCTTAAAATAATTTAAAGCTGCGTTAAAAATCGCTTTATCAGCATATTCATCTCCAGGAAACAACTTTTCATAGGTGACGAAATTTTCTGCCGCATCCTTATTTTTACCGCTTTTTTCTAGCGCCAATCCTTTATTGAAGTGGGCATTTTTTAAGCTTTGCAGGGCAAATTCTTTAGTTTTAGGATCTGACATAAGGGCCGTGTTTTTCATCATCAAATCAGTGGCCGCAATAACCTTGTCCCATTCCTGCCGTTTTGCTAAATAATTAATAACGATTTTTGTTGCTTCGCGGGCCTCTTTTGTTTGAGGCTTTAATGTGATAATCGCTTCATAACGCTCAACAGCCTTTGTATAATGCCCATACATAAACTGAATATGAGCACAAACGGCTCTAAGTTCAGGGATATTAGGTTCACTTGGATATAGCTCCACATAATTATCGACAACCTCTATGAGCCTCACTTTCTCTAGGGGGATATTCATTTGCTGCGCCACCTCACCAGGAGGAGGGAGCTTCTCATACTTTTTCCCTTCAATAATTTTATTAACAGCAGCTATGGCATTTAAGGCAGAAGTCTTAGCCCATTTCCCATCACGCATGTCCGTTCGCGAAACTTTGACATATTCTCTGGCGGCAATGTCATATTTTTTCATATACATATTGAGTTCAGCAAAATTAAAGCGAATCTCAACATTGCCAGGATACTTTGGAAAATCTTCGAGAAGAAGTGCATAAAGATCTAACGCCGTGTTTAAAATCACGGTTTTTCCTGTTTTTAAACCATTATTGTGATAGATCGCAGCGTGTCGATGCATAGAGCGTGGAATTTTTTCATTAGCTTCAGCAATGGCTTCTGGACTCTTGGCTTTGTTTGCTTTTCCCCAGACTGAGTCTTCGGTGTAATTTTTTGCTAATTTACTAAAATGACTACTCACACGAGGTAAATCGCCAGCGGCATCATAGAGTTCAACCAACATTAATTGGTTTTCCAAATTAAGGAGTCGAGATGGGGCTTCTTTTAATATCCTCTCAAGCACGGTAATAGCTTTTGTATTTTGGCCTTGATCTATGTAAATACGGGCTAACCGATCAAGCATCGTATAAAATGATTCTTCGTTGCCCATACTTCTGAAATAGGTCCAAGCACTCACGATATCCTCGGCTTCAGCCCAAACAACGATGAGGTCATTAATGGCTTCGTCTTTCAAAAGAACAACATTTTTAAATTTTTCTGACTGGGTTTGCGCAAGTTTTACCACGAGCTTAAAAGCGGCAACTGTTTTTTTCAGGTTTTCAGAGTATTCAGTCGGATTTTTATACTGAGCGTTAAAATAAGCCCACCCAAGCTTATATATTGCATAAGGATAAACTTCACTATCTTTGTAGGTTATTGCTTTTTTATACTGTTCTAAAGCCGAACTCATTATGTTTTTTTCAAAATAATGTTCACCAAGAGCTAAGTGAGTTTCTGGCACTAAAGGCGAATTAGGATAGTTTTTTAACAGTTTATCATAATAGAGAACAGCATTATCATTGCCAAGTCGCGATAGGTTGCGCGCTAGAGAAAAGAGTATGCTATCTAAGCGGGGATGTTTGGGATACAAAGTTGAAAGATTGCGAAAGGTATTTGCTGCTTCAAGAAGGTGGGCGCGTGAGCTATGATTATTGAGCTGAGGTGCAGGACCTTTTTTTCCTCCCAATTCCCATTTTTCATAGGCTATATTGTAGTCTTCAATTTCGACATAACGCAAAAAATCATGACGCTCAACATAAAGCTCCCCAAGACGTAGGTAGAGTTCAAATTTGCGAAAATCATCAAGCTTGCTATCAGCTAAAATACCTTTTATCGATTCGATAGTTTTGAGTCGCAAAGCGTCCGCTTTTTTTTCTCGACTGGCTTCAAATTTTTGACCATATTTACCCGTAAAATAAGCCGCATGGTCCTCAAGGTTGGGTGCCGGGTCACGAAATTTTCTTTTATTGCTATTTGTATCTTTAGGAGTCGCTAATGCACTCTGCGTAGCGCATAACAAAGTTGAAACCATCAATACTTTCTGCCAATTTGACCGAGCTCGTTGAAATATGGCCATTAATTTTCTCCTCTATAATAATTCGCATTTCTAGGTCACCAAAAGTCTCTACTGTTGATTGCACATTGGCTTTATTCGGTATATATAGAATCCAACTTCATCCCACCAGTATTCGTTACCGACATCGTGGCGCCACCCTTGTGTCTCATCTAATCCCCACCCCTTAACGTTTTCACGCGAAGGGACGCGGGTAAATTTTGCATCAGCATGCAAGCTTTTACCTAAAAGTTCGTCTTTTTCGCTCATGAGCAACTCAATATAAAGAAACTGTGACTGAGCATATAAAGCATCATAGTTTTCTTTGAGCATGGTGAATTCTGCTATTAACTGCTGTCCCAAATCTTGACGCAGCGACGCTGCAATGCGCTCCAGATAACTCTTTATTTTTGGCGCACCCGATCGAAAAAATTGATTTTTTCTCAGTCGCTGTAACTCGTCAATGACTTCTGCATATTGACGCCTAAAAAATAACATCGAATCCGTTGTTGTCGCGGTTGAAAGAACATCAGTGGCAATGCCTAGGCTTTCAGCAGGGACACCCGTGATAAAATTTTCTAAAAGTTCGTAAGCATTATCGGCACGCAGCGTTTTGCGGCTTAAAAAATCATTCAGGCCATCTATTTTTTGGCTATGCTTCGTAAGAAATTCTTTAAGAGCATAGCGAGAGTCGTCCCAGAGGCACATCCAGTAAAATATATCTGCTTTTAAAATACTGGTCTCTGGGTTAAAGACTTTCTCAAAAAATTTGCTTTCTGCGCCATATAGAGCACCAAGCGCATGGTTAGGATACCCGCCCATAAAAAATGCCCAAGACTGGTCAAACAGCGCATCATAAAAAAACCTACTGTCTTTTGTGACCGCACGAAAGTGCATAAAGGAATCCTGAAAATTTCTATTTTCGTAATTGAGTCGCCCTAATGTTAAGTGGATCAGATTGACGACTTCTGCATTTTTGGGATGACTCTTTAATATACGCTCCGACAGGCTATTGCTTGCCAGAAAGTTTAAAACTTCGAGGGCTTCGCTTATTTTGTTTTGGCGAATGAACAGCAATGATTTTTGGTAGTTGGCTAAAGCGTAGAGACTATCAGCGAGAGAGAGTTTACTGTACATAGTTATAGCGTCTGGAATACGATTTTGTTTTTCAAGGGCGTTACCCAAATAATAGAACCAATCGCCACCAAAAGGTGTTTTGGCTGGAACCGGAATATTCGCTTCAATTTGGTTGGTGGCTAAAGCTTCTAATACACCGATTATCGAATTGTCTTGATTAATTTTTGCGAGCAATTCCCAGGTATCATCAATAGAACCCTTAGCATTATTGCCCGGCATGGCCAATATTTGAGAGGCCAGCAATGCCGCTGAAAAACTGTAGTCTTGTTTAACAAGAAGCTTAGACATTTGCAAAAGCACTTGTGATTTTCCGTTAAAAGCAAATTGATCTAAATGGTCATGAAAATATATGAGCTTGTCCCACATTTTCTGGTCATTAATTTTTCCATTGCGGTACAAATCTTTGGTTTTTGCTAAAGAAATTTCCCACTCATTATTTTTTGTTTTAATTTCGGCCTTTAACGGTAGATTTGTCTTCGTCGTAGATTTTTTTAATTGTTTTTTACTGTTAGCCCCTTCTGCACCCAAGCTAATCCCCATAAAGATAATGCTAAGAATTGAAATTCTCATTTTAAACAAAGATATTTTTAATGTTTTTTTATTCATTATTTTCACCATGGAATAAAATAGCTAAGGCCAAAATCAAGAGAAATCAGCTGTTTTCGCGTATCCTTACCCCCTCTTTTTTCCGTATAAATGCGTTCTCTAAAATCGACTCGAACTGACCATGACTTTGAAAAATAAAAGCGTTCACCGATGCCAATATTGATGGCATTTAGGTCACCCTGATCTGTAGAAATTTTTGAAATACCACCGGCTAGATAAAGGTCAAAATAGAGTATATATAAATCGAGGAGATTGAGTTTTCCGTACATCGGGGCAAATACTCCCGTTATATCTGTTATTTTTTGTACAGCATTGACCTCTGGATCCAGGCGCCGGGGAGAATTATCGCCATTAGGATCGGGGGGATCATAGGGGATGACCACTTTTTGGTTTAAGGCTTTGCGATCGTCGCTGTCACTGATGGAGGTAGTAAGATGCTGTACCTCCACACCCGCCCACTCATTAAAGAATAAGGCGCCGCGAAAACCATGCAGGAGAATTTTTAAATAGGCTTCATCACGGACGCTGCCAAAGACTAGACCCAGTTCGGGGCGCATGGTTTTTTCAAAATAGCGGTTTTGCAAAACATTAACCGGAGCTTTGGTCTGTTCTCCCCTCAAATCTTCTGGTTTCATTTCAAAGGCTTCTAAAAGAATTGCCGGAAAGAACATAAGATATGTTGCTAGGATGGCAAAATATGCCCGATGATTGAGCACCATAAGATATTCCTCTAAAGTTTTAGGTGAACTTCTGTTCCCACATCAAACGCTTCGGATAAAATGTATTTTATTTGAGGTGTTTTTTAAAAATCACGCTCTATGGTATTTTATCACAAAAACTACAGGTAGTTACCTAAGGGGTTTGTTGGCGAAAATCAGCGTTTTTAAGCATCAAAGCCGTAAGGCCCCAGATATTGCAGTAGGGGGTCTGGTAGGAATAGGACTGTTTTTTTATGCCAAAAACATTAAATTCAAATGTTTGGCAACGGTCCGCCGTGAGATACAGCCAGGGAATGAGAAAAATTTCTTCAACTTCATCAGGGTTAGGTTCTAAATTTATATCCGGGTTGTCAGTATCTTGAGCGACCAGGGGAACAATGGCAGTCCCATCAAGGCCAACTAGCGGTTGCAGCGCCCCCATATAGTCGATGGTAGAAGAGTGGTAGCCCACTTCTTCCGTTAACTCCCTCCTCGCCGCAGCGACCAGAGTTTCCCCTGGGTCCACATGACCTCCTGCAAAACTAACTTGGCCTTTGTGCGACCTAAGGCGGCGACTTCGTCGCGTCAGGAGCACACGTGCATAGGAGTCAAGCTCCGATTGACTTGGTGCTAAGAACAAAATTGTGACGACAGCTAATTTGCGCTGAACGCCAAAACCAGCTTCCATCAGCTGATCTAATGGCTCCAAAGGACTGATTTTATGGGGAAGCAACATGAAGTTAAAATATTTTGCTCACATAATATTAATTTATAGCGATATTGCTTTCGTCCTTAGTGGCCGTCTCGGAGGTCCCAACCACATACATTTCTGCGCTTTTGGGATTTTCTTTGCCATCCGTGATAGATTTTTTGGAATCGGCTGATTTTTCATTCATCTGGCCTGTCATCACTACGCTTCCATTAAATTTGGCCCCTTCTTTGATGAACAAAGAAGACGTGACTATTTCAGCATTAACTTCGCACTTTTCAGAAAGTTCCAAGCGCCGTTTGGCACTGATTGTCCCCTCCACTTTTCCATGGACGATGATATTTTCACCGGTGATTTCCGCAAAAATATGGGCACCTTCTTCGATAATAAGAAACCCCTCCGAAATGATTTCCCCTTCAACGCGGCCCGCTATGCGACTCGATCCTTGGCATAATAGTTTTCCAGTAAAAGCACATCCACGGGAAAGTATCGTAACGCCAAGGTCTTTTGCGTTAATAGTTTGATGCTTATTCTTGTCGCTATGAAACATGGTTTTTCCCCAATCAGAATTAAATGCTGGTAGTTCGGTTTAGTGTTCTCTAGTCCTTATGATACAATAAACTAACCACTTTTGGCAAAGGCAAATCCACCCATGAAACCGTCACATCTTCAGCGTTATCAGGCCAATCCGACTGCCGTTATTCCAGAATTTAATGTCGCTCACGCTAATTTTCTCGCTGCAGAAAAAAAACACCTTAAAGACAAAGATTTGATTTGGATAGCGGAACACCGTTTGGGATCATTTTTCAGCATAGAAAAACCAATTCCTCATTTAAAAAGACCGTACCTTAGTCCTTGGCGTGAGCTGCTATGGCTCGTAAAACATGATGAAATGCGCATAGGAACAATCTGTGCTCAGGTGACCTTAGGTATTTTTGCAAAAATTAATATTATGTTAGATTTCCCCCCCGCGTCGGAACCCTATTTAAAAGCCGTCACATTTGAAGAATTTTTACGCTTATTTTTGTCTGCAATATTTTTAGGGGTAGAAGCCGAAGTCGCTAAGGTGTTTTTTATACAAAAGACTATTTTTAGTAGTTTAGAGAAATATGGCGCTTATACCCAGCCGCCGACCTGGGTTATAAAGCCAGCATACGAGCTATTTGGAGAACCGATGATAAAACTATTGGGTTATGAAATCGCGGCGGAGGTGTGGTGGAACCACAATGATAAAAATAGCGACAGCGAAAAGCTAAAGTACATTCTAGGCAAAAGACAAATAATCCTAGACAAATACGGGAAAAAACCCGTAAAAGTAGCCAAAAAATCCATCCTAAAAACACTTTGGGCTTGGGGCCGATAGCAAGTGCTACTGCGTTAAATTGGGTATATCAAGGCGCGAGGACGAGGAAAAAGCGGCGTTTACATCACCTTAAATGCGCATTTTTTATGGGTGAGCAACACAGTTATCGCAAATTTAACGCAGCAGTATTAGCCACGACCGATACCATAATACTTAAAGCCCAAACCTTTAATAACATCAGGGTCAAACTGGTTGCGCCCATCAAAAATGACAGGTTTCTTCAATTGGTCGCGGAGTTTCATGAAATCAGGCGTACGAAAGGGCTTCCACTCAGTCACTAAAATCAGCGCATCAGCACCTTCGGTTGCGGAATATTGTTGATCGGTTAACTTCACAGAACCACTATCAAGCCAGTGTTTGGGCATGAGTTTTTTTGCATTTTCATTGGCTAAAGGATCATGGGCGACAACCTTTGCGCCTTTTTCAAGCAGAGCCTCTATAATCACTAGGGAGGGCGCTTCACGCATATCATCCGTATCCGGCTTAAATGCTAGGCCCCAAACGGCGAAAACCAGGCCCGAAATATCATGGTTGAAATGCCTCTCTATGGCCTGGAGAATGTATTTTTTATGCCGAGAATTGCGCTCTTTAACAGCACTCAAAACTAGAGGTTCATAACCTATATTGTTTGCCATAGTTATTAAAGCATCGACATCTTTCGGAAAACACGACCCCCCATAGCCAACACCCGAATAGAGAAACTGAGGGCCAATTCTTTTGTCCAGTCCAATGCCGTAGCGAACATCTTCAATATCTGCGCTTAACATATCGCACATAACGGCAATTTCATTCATAAAGGATATACGGGTAGCGAGCATCGCATTAGCGGCATATTTGGTCATTTCGGCGGACTCAATTTTCATCACCAGGGCACGGTCCATGTAGCGATTAAATGGCTTGTAAAGAATTTTAAGACGCTGCGCTGTTTCGTCCTCATCAACACCAAAAACAAAGCGCTCTGGACTAAATGTTTCCTGAACCGCACGTCCTTGCTTAAGAAACTCTGGGGTAAATGCCACCAAGGCCTGGGCAGGATTTTTCCGACTTGCTAGTTGTTCATGTATATACTGCTGAACTTTTCTCGTCGTTCCAACGGGTACAGTAGATTTTATCGCAATGACCGTATCTTTCTTCATGGCGGAGATAATATCATTTACCGCGCCCCACAAATAATCTAGGTTGGCTTGTCCATCTTCCTTCGCAGGAGTTCCTACACATATAAAATAAAAATCTGCGTCAGGGGCGCTTTCTGCAAGATCATGCGAGAACGTTAATCTATCGGCTCGAAGGTTGCGCATTAAAAGATCGGCGAGTCCCGGTTCATATATTGGACTAATCCCTTTTTTAAGCAGTTTCAACCGATCCTGGTCTATCTCAATACCGATGACTTGGTTTCCAGATTCGGCGAAGCAAGCGGCTGTGGGAAGTCCCACATACCCGGTTCCAATAATGCATATTTTCATTTTTTTAGCCTAAGTGCGAAAAAATAAAGGTTAATTGCCATGTCACACCGCAGTTATACTAAAAACCTAGATAAATTTCGATGTTTTTATGTTCGAATACACCGTAATGCCCTTAAAGCCTCTCTGAACCATATTTTAAAATGATGAAAAAATTATACCCATATAGGCATTTTCCTGAGCCGGGTAATTTATCAGTTTTTAGTAATGATTTTAACTCAATAAATTACCTGAGTCCTTAATTTCCGTTCATGGGTTAATGTCTAATATCCACCCATCAATTTCTAAAGAACAAGGCGCTTAGACATGGAGAAGCAGCGAAACAATATAATGGATAATACCAACTATTCCTTGGCCAGCCACCCAGCTATTGAGAGACCTAGGCAATTATGACTAAGAAAATATTTTTAAAAAGGCAAACTCAGACTCACTTGATCAAATAAACTTACGTTTTTCTTATCAAACCAGCACATGTGGTTTTCAAGTGAACGGTATCTATACTCATAGTAGGTACACTTACTAATGATGGGCTCCAAATTATCAGCGTTTCCTAGACAGTTCTTAAAGCCAAATCCACAATAATAGTCTAATTCAGCATTATAAAAATCCAAATTCATACGATTCGGGAGTACCGGTTTTGAGGTGGCAGACATTTCTAATAGTTTCTGACATGCAGGGTACTTATAGTTTTGTTCTCCTAAAATTATCGCCTCAATATAACTAGGAAAAACCGAATGTGCCTGATTAAAAAACCTGAGCTCACCCTCTTTTCTAAAATAATTAAAATCACCATCATAAAAGACGCTTAGACTATATTTGCGTTCAATATCATAAAAATCACTTTCTTCAAAGATATAAAGACTCCGCACTATTTGCCTCGTTGTTGTAAAATCACTCCTGCGAAAATATTCTTCTGCCATAATTTCATAGAATTTGGCTGGTGCTTCGTGCTTAAGGGAATGCTGAAACATGCGATCACTATCTTCCCAAACATAAATATTAGACCACTTAAAAAAGGAAAATATTAAACCGATAGCAAACGCCAAAATTAGGATTATTTTTTGCTTATAAACTGATCCCCGCTCATATAGTGGTTGAAGCAAATATAAAAATGAGACCATCAAACCAAAAGAACCGATTAGCGAGTAAGTGTTAAAAATAAATATATAGGATATCCGGCTATTCGTGATGAGTAAGGGACAAAACCAAAATGATAACCAGATGAGGATATTTCTATTTCGGCCTTTAAGAGTCCACAGGCAAATGATGGTAAGAAGTATAAGCCCAATTAAATTAAGGGTAGATCCCTGATAATAGTACATGGATAAGGAAAACGGATAAATAAAATTTATAAACTGACGGCCAAAAGCGAGCATTGAGGTTCCGAGATCATACCCCATGAGTTTTTGTCCCCACATATTGGTAAAAATCGGAGATTTATAATAGTAATCATTAAGTGCGAGCACAAATAAAAAAATAAAAGACAGTGGAATAAACAACCGCGTGAGCTGCCTAAATGGAATTTTTCTGATGAAGATCAAATATACTGCCCACCAAAGTGGAAACAAGGCACCGATCGGCTGGGAAAAACAGGCAATAAAAAAATACAAATTAATTAATATGGCGTTTTTTTTGCTTTGTGGTTCTTGTGAAACGACTCGCTCCGTTGACAAAATAATAAATAAACAAGCCAGCAGATGTTTCCTCGCCCAAATCCAACCAACAGACCATACATAAAATGGATTAGCTAATATAAGGCCGAGACATAAAAGCCTAAGTTTTCCACCGAAATTTAAATTGACTAATATTTTGTTAAATCCAAGAAGGATGCCAATCCAGATAAGGACGTTAAATAAATGATAGGTCGTGAAGCCCAGAAGATCATTGAGGGCAAAATTTAAAAAAAAGGTTAGATCCCTAAATGGCTGAATATCGGGTATGCGTCCACTTGTTAAACCATCAAGGTACTGCGATATATTTGAAATGGGAATAAGAGTTCCCATAAAAGTTTGATCATCCCAGACAGATACGTGGTCGTTTAAAATTAGGCGCATGTAAAAACCTAATTCTATAAAAGCCAGAAAAAACAAAGGAAAATACTTATATTGAGAGATTTTCCTTAATTTTTTAAATATTTTTTCCATGGACAAGTTGCTTTCTTTTTAAAAAACAAATATTAGGAAGAAAAATATAAGGACTAAAGGTTCCTAAATCACCTTCGGTTTTGACTGAAAACTCACGTTTATTAAAATTGTTCTGTCATTAAATATACTTGAAATGCTAGGGATATGGAACTTATTTTCTATGGCATGAGTTCCTGACCACATTCGCAAAATAATGGATGTCTTCGCTTTGATTTTTTGGTTACACTGACGCTATTGATTAGTACATCTTAGATAGGAGAATGCTCCCATGCATACTGATATACCAGAAACTATTTTGATTGCCGCACAGCAATGGGCCACAGCAGAGTTTTTTGATAATAAAACACGTCAAGAGATTAGTATATTACTCGAAAAAAAAAATAACGCTGAGCTCATAGACCGTTTCTACCGTGGCCTTGAGTTTGGTACCGGTGGCCTTAGAGGCGTGATGGGAGCTGGCTTAAATCGCATGAACACTTACAATGTGATGCGGGCAAGCTATGCGTTAGGAAAATATTTACATGATATATATGCCAAGGAACCTTCTATAAGTGTTGCTATAGCGTATGATTCTCGCAATTTCTCTAAAGAATTTGCATGGGTCGCTGCGCAAACCTTAGCAGATTTGGGCATAAAAAGTTTGATTACGGATCGTCTGACCCCCGTCCCGCTACTATCGTATTTGGTTCGTTTTGCAAAGTGCCATGCAGGAATTTGCGTAACGGCAAGCCACAACCCTCCAGAGTACAACGGCTATAAGGTTTACTGGCGCGATGGCGGCCAACTCGTGCCGCCACACGACAAAAATATCATCGCACTTTACAATAAATTTCAGGATTATAGTGTGTTCAAGTCCATGGACCGCCAAAAAGCGCTCGAACTTGGTCTTATTCAAACAATTGGTGATGAGCTTTATGCTGATTATACTGAGAACCTAAGTAAATTATCCTTAAATCCAGAGCCTCGAAAAGATTTTTCTATTGTATATTCTCCGCTACATGGTTCTGGTTTGGAGCCGATGCTTAAGGCATTAAAAGCCTTTGGTTTTAAAAAAGTCGCTGTTGTCTCTGAACAAGAAAAACCCGATGGCAATTTTCCTACCGTTTCTTCTCCCAACCCCGAAGATAAAGACGCCATGGGACTAGCAATTGCAAAAGGTAAGGAGCTACAAGCAGATCTCATCATGGCAACAGATCCTGATGCTGACCGCATTGGGGTGGTCATAAAATCGAAGTCAGGTTATATCAACTTAAACGGCAACCAATTTGCGGCCCTACTTACAGACTACATAGCCCAGCACTCTAATTTGGGCGCGGATGCCAACGGGGTGGTCATTAAAACGATTGTCACCACCGAATTGGTTCGCGATATCGCCATTAACTACGGCCTCAGCTGTGAAGACATGTTAACCGGGTTTAAATGGATTGGTGAAAGGATGAGCGAATATGAAGAAGGCCTGAGAAAGCCTTACCGGAAGGTACTTTGTGGTGGAGAGGAATCTTATGGGTTTTTGGTTGGGCGCATGGTTCGTGATAAAGATGCCATCAATGCTGGAGTCATGATGGCAGAAATGATCTCCTATTATAAAAACAAAAATATGGACGTCGAAGATATTTTAGATGGCCTTTACCGTCGCCATGGGTATTATTTTGAAGATCTGCAGACTATAACCTTAAAAGGCAAAGAAGGTGCAGAAAAAATTACCGCAATCATGACAGAATTTCGTCAAAATCCACCACACAGGATTGGTGGGAAGACGGTCACGCGGATTTTGGATTATGAAAAGAAGCAGGGCTACCGTATCGAAAATTCTAAACCCGTAGACAAGACCGCAATTGACTTGCCCGCATCGAATGTGCTGCAATTTTTCCTCGAAGACAACAGCAAAATTAGTGTACGTCCTTCAGGAACAGAGCCCAAAATCAAGTTTTACTATTCGGTTCATGATAAGCCGAGTCAAGAAATTCTCAGTGACCCACAAAAATGGCAATTCTTTCAAAAGGAGTGTCGGGATAGAGTCATTAATTTTAAGGCGGCTATGGCTGAACTCTTGTCCTTATAGGCCAGGGTGCCGCGCGTTAAAGGTATTCTTGTTTTTTGATCAAGGATTGACCTGAGAAATTGTAAAATTATACAATATTGCCTGCATTATTAGGCTACTAGACAAGTGATCGAAACTGTGTATTTGGCAAATGATTTCAGATCGGTTAACCTATTAATAATGCAGCATTAATAGTTTTTCTTGAAGGGCCAAACATGAAGGGTTCCTTGAGTTTTTTTTCTTTAAATGATATCTGCCTCTATGCCAGGACTAGAGCTGTAAAGCGGCCTGCTTTGGCTTTTATTCTTTTAATTTTTGCGAGTTTTTCTCTCTCTTCTTGGGGTTTAGCGCAAAGTCGCTACGAATCAATCGAGACAGCAGAGGTGGTCAAAAGTAAGCTTTTTCCTAAAAACGGAACGATAGAGCTTAATGTCCCTGACGTGGGGATGATCATGAATGAGTCCTATATTACAACGCTTCTCCTTCATTTTGGCGGCAACTACTATTTTGCTGAAAACTGGGGGATTGGTGCCGATATCGCTTTACCCTTATCGATTACTGATAAGGCAGAGCGGGAGTGTATCGAAAATTTTTATAATGATCCCAATTACGTCATTGCTCCCGAGTGCGGCCCTGCCAGTGAATTAGAGGGCAATGAAACTCAGGCCAATATGGGACCGGCATATGTGCCAATAAGAGAAATAAGATCTATGATAGGTTTTTATGGTATTTGGAGCCCCCTATATGGCAAGCAGCTGCTTTGGTACAGTGGCACCAGTTACTTTGATTTTTTTATGACTTTTGGTGGTGCTCTTATTGCGAGTGATTTTTATCCCAAAAGCACAACACTGCGCAACGGCAAAACATCTCGCGGTGCGAATATTGACGTTGTTGGTGCTAGTGGGGCAGAGGAAGATCAATATGGGATAAATGGGCGACCAGACCCAGAATCTGGCAATAATTTTGCGACGGTGCTAGGGCTTGGTCAAAAATATCATTTTGCCAAACGCTTTCACATCAAATTGGAGCTGAGAAACTACACCATGTTCGGCACTGATTCCGGATTTGATACGTTCTTCACCCTGTGGACAGGGGCGGGCGTTCGTTTTTAAGTCACTGAGGACACCTAAAGCAAAGCCTGCGTATTATATGACTACCGCTATTTATCATGGTCGCCGTAACTTTTATAACACCAATTTTTTGCGCCAGCCAAGAAAGACTTGAAAGTGTCGGGTGGCTCAAAATAATATTTTCCCATGCCTCTGCCCCCCAGTAAACGCGACCTTCTTTTATGAGTCCTAAATTTTCTGGTTTTAAAGGGCGAGGCTCTGCAGCTAAGTTCTGCTGATGCGAAATTAAAAAATCTGTGTACTTCAAAATTTCAAATGATGGCGATCCTTTTTTTTTCAAATACTCCGCCAGTAAACTGCACAAAGAACATTTGTCATCAAAAACTACCGTAAGATGCGGATTTAGTGTCTTGCTATCGATTTCATCGGAAGTAGGCATCATAACTCCAAAACGAATTGCTGGCCAAAAGCAGGAGCTATAAAGGATTGAGGGTCAACTTTGTAATTGACAAGACTTTCGCTTAAGTCGTTCTGTGGTCTTTCGACCTCTTCGTCAGTAAGCTGAAAAGTACCAAAGTGCATACCAACACTTAGTTTCGCTTTCAAATCAAGATGAGCTTTTACTGCTTCTTCAGGATTAATATGCATATCCTTCATAAACCAGCGCGGTTCGTAAGCGCCAATGGGAATCAGCGCTAAATCAATGCTCGGAAAACGCGCGGAAATATCACGAAAATGCGGGCTGTATCCGGTATCACCCGCAAAATAAATCGTTTTTCCATGAGCTTCAATAATCCAGCTACCCCAAAGCGTGGCAAAACGATCATTTAGCCAGCGGCCAGAAAAATGCTGTGCTGGCACGAAAGTAATGGTGATAAAATCATTTAATTTTCGGCTCTCCCACCAATCTAATGAGTCAATTTCAATTTGGGGGTTTTCTTTCTTAATACTTTTGTCCACGCCAAGACCCGCAAAAATCTGCGCCCGATTCTTGCTTTGAAAATGTTCAATGGTTGGAACATCAAGATGATCATAGTGATCATGACTCACAAGGACCCAGTTTATTGCCGGTGCCCCCTCTAAAGGAACAGCTGGCGGTCGATAGCGCTTTGGTCCAACCCAAGAGAAGGGACTGGCTCTTTCGCTCCACTGCGGATCTAAGGCAAAAGTACCACTTGGCGTTTGGATAACAAACGAAGAGTGACCAATAAAAGTCAGGCGAATTTCATGATCTTGATGTGACAAGACGCCATTAAATTGAGGGGGAGGAGACTGTGTGTCCGGCCAATCAGACCGTTCCCGTGTCACCATCCATTTTAGGACTGTTAAAAAACCGTGCTCGGCTACGTCATTTTGATTAAAAAATCGTCCGTCCTGATAATGATCAGATTTTGGTCCGTGAAAATAAATAGTTTTACATCCTATGAGGAGTGGGAGCAGGAAGAGCCACCCCCACCGGAAAATATTTCGGTTTGGTTTTGCGACACCGTTTTTCATCGTATAGTCTACACCATCTTAAACAAAATTATAATTAAGCACTATCACGCGCGATGCCCCAGCAACTAATCCTGAGATGATTATCAGGCATGGCACTCTAATGGCAGTCTTTCCGAGTATAGGGTTCAAATTGCCAGACCTTTGATTTTATATCTAGTTCATGAAATTTCTCTAAGTTTATATTCTTACAAATAAATACTCTTATACCCTCTAATTTATGTTGATGCTGACCGCCAAAAAACAACTTCTTTCTTGGCGGTCTCCTGAGCATTGACATAATGTTTTAGTATAGTTTGTAAGTACCTTGCTTATCTTGCCATGAATGATTTCCGGACAAATAGACTTATCTGTCTAAATATATTATAAAATATTTGTCTCCCCCCATGTTAAACGCCCGATTAACAGCAAACTTTCTAAATTTATTTAAAGAAGCCTTTTAGGAATCCCAAACTTTAGGCTATAATAGCTATAATCTATAAAATACTCCTATACCGCAGCCGCTGAGGTAGCCCTTTCTTTTGTTAGCTGCGGCAATTTTTGATTGGGGTTTTACCCTTCAACTTTGAGTTTCGCCAAAAAAGGTACGCTATGAATCCATTAGATTTCAAACGCACTCATGATGCCCCCAAAAAGAAAAAAAGGTCATTCAAGTATTTTTTAATCGAACCCTTCAAACAAATTAAGTTGGGTCTCTATGTTATCATCATTTCGCTTGGGTTTACCTGCCTTGCCGGGCTTATGATTTTTCAAGCCTTGCAGGAACAGTATCAACAAGTGATGGAGATATTTACCGTTGTTGATCCCAGCAAACAATGGAGTTTGCTTCTTAATAATGTTTTTCTGAGTAACATTGTTAAACTCGGCCTCCTTTTTGGGGGTTATCTTGTACTGCTCTTTGGGGTGATTATTTCAAAAACCCATAAAGTTTATGGCCCTTTGGTCGGCGTTGAACGCTTTTTGGATTACATGGTGCAAGGGAATTACTGGGCCCGCGTAAAGGTCCGTAAAGGTGATGATTTAAAAAACTTGGCGGTAAAATTAAATATGCTTGCTGAAAATTTGCAAGCACAGTATGGAGCGCCTGATCGCAGGGGACAACCGCAAGTGATCATTGATGGGGATCAAGCTTTTATTGATGATGAACTTCAGGAAGAAAAAAATGCTAGTTAGTTTTCATCCAGAAAGCAGGGCTTTCTGGATGAAAACGTGTCCCGAACGTGCGCAGCTCGGAGGGATCTCCTAAATCATATACTTAATAAGGTGATTCTTCAGGGCTTAACACTTCACAGCTTAGCCCTTCACGTCTTGCCACTTCTGCGCTTAACCCATCAGGACTTAATCTTTGGTACTTTCGCATCAAGGACTATTAAATATATGTTACTTTCATAGCAGTTGACTCAAGGCAAAAGAGGTTCGTTTAAAATCCTTTTCCTCTATACTCGTTTGAGAAAAGAATCGACTCATAATTCCATCCAAATCACGAAAATAGATGCTTTCCTTTGGACTTGTTGGTTTGCTAGTTTTATCGGCAAGCAGCATTAAGCCAAATGCGTTGATAGTGCATCTACCAAAAAATATGCTTTCGAGCAGAGCGTGTCCAAAAATGACACATTGAATATCATCCTGATACTTAGGGCCGATTTCGCTAAGCGACAAGGTATCCCGAACAATAAGAGTATTGTACAATTCCTGATCAAAGATAATGATCGCAACGCCCCCTTCATCAAATAGAGTCACGAGATCATTGATACGGCTCCTGTTAAAGCTATTATTTTTAAGATATTCATTTGCTGCGCGGTAGCCCAGACCGTGAAGGGCATATTTGGTTATGGGAAAACTCGCCCAAATAACAAAATTAAAAAAATCATGCCAGTTTCCGGGGCGGGTAGGCACCTGGTTGTGTAAGGAAATCTGTCGGTCATATTCGTGATATCCCCCTGGTTTGATGAGATTGCCGTCACTTATTTTGGAGGCTCCTCTGCGCCGGGATTTTTTTTCTTCAGCCCTAAATTGAGGCAAACATATTAGTTCGGATGATTTTAGGGTGGAGGAACAGCTATTGAATTCCTCGCAAAGCGGCCAGTTTTCTTGCGTCAGCTCTGCCAAAACATAACGGGGGATCCTATCTTGATATTTTCCAAGTTTATCTGGCCACCTGGGATCCCACACCTGATGAGGCTTAAGTTTTTGGTTTTTCATATCCTACCTACCAGAATCACTGCCAAACGGAGATTTCAAGGGGACAGATCGGCCACCGAACCTGTCGACCCGATATCTTCCTAATAAGCCTAAAGTTTTCACAATTTCTTGAGATTAAGCAATGAGTTTCCGACAGAGCTAGATGTGGCCTTTAAGGAGGCAAAAAGGAACGGAGACCGCAATGAACACTAAAATTAAAAATGTATCTCTTGATATTCCATCAAGCTTGGTGAGTGATCTTGATACCCCAAATCATGATATGCATGATCAAAGATCAGAGCTTGTGCCTGATATCCTCTCGCGTTTTCCTTTTTCGCGAGAAATGCCAAGTTTTCATCCTGCACTCAATATGTTTCATGGAAATCAAGTGCCAGGACAGCGTCCTCTGACCCTATTTGATGACAAATACGCCGACGTTGCCCGAAGAAAAGCTATTCTTAGGGATGTAGAAAAAAAAGTATCGCAAAGGTTAGCCGACGAAGCTAATACGCAGTTAGAGTACAGCAATCATCAAGAAAATATGTCACTATCTATGCAGGGGTTAAAATATAATGCCGCCTTAAAGCGTAGCCTAAATATGGTTCACAATAGACGCGCGTTAACAAAAAATACTAATACACCATTACAGGACCGCCCCCCAAAAAAGATAGCAGGCATTTCCATGGGTACCCCCAATACGATCCCTGTTGACCAGAGGCAACTTGCTTTTGCCGGAGGGATGGCTTCTTATAGCCCAGGGATTGTCGCGCAAATAAAAAATATCGATATGGCTAAAATTAATTTTACGTTCCCCGAGGGAAGCCAAAATATCAAAAATGTTCTTGGCATCAATGCCTATAGCTCAGCAGCCGTTATCAATGTTAAGAAAGTCTCGTGAAAATCAGTCCCCGAAATTAAATCAGGCGTAAATAAATAGGCATGTTAGGAGGACTTTGTCTTGAGATTTTTGCCTTGTTTGAAAAAAGCGCAGACCAATCTCTCTTGATCAGTGGGGGAGGGACGCAGGCTCTACTCAAAAAACTCTACGACGCCTGAGTTAATATCATAAAAAGCTCCGCAAATCTTGAAGTTATTGACATCAATGAGGTGCCTGACTAGCGAACTTTGCGCGGTAACCTGACTTACCGTATTGACCACATTTCTTCGTCCTACTTTATTGATAGACGCCCTATCAGTAAGCGACAAACCCTGATCTTTAACAAAATCAACGGCGGGATTGATGAAGTCGACAATCCCTTTTAAATGAGAGGTTGTGGGATTGGTATGTTGCAGAGAATGAGAAACCGCCGCGCTAATCGCACCACAGCTGCTATGACCCATGACGATACACAAAGATAGATTGAAATTAACCGCAGCAAATTCAATGCTCCCGATCAGCGAGGGGGCGATAATATTGCCCGCAACGCGAATCACAAACAGCTCACCTAGTCCGCAGTCAAAGATCATTTCTGCTGGAACCCTAGAATCTGAGCAGGTGAGGACTATAGTATGGGGGTTTTGCCCCTGTGAAGCCAGAACTTGACGGTTGAGCTGTGTCGCCAGGGTATTTATAGAAATCACCCCTTGGACGAAACGCTGATTGCCATCTTTTAACCGCTGCAAAACTTCAGTTGCAACAGACTCTTCAGTTTTTTCCATAAAAATTCAGCCCTTAAAATTTGTGCCCTGATTCTATATTAAAATGGTCTCATAGGCAAAAAGATTTATACAAATAACCAGGTTGCATCTCGATTTATGCAGAGCGAGGAGGAAGAAGGGTATCGGGGGGGGAGGGCCAAGCATAGGATTATTAAGTCGGAGCTTGGGTTATAGTGAAAACGACAAAAAAAATGTTAATGGTAATGAAAAAAAGCCCAGCAAGATGCGCCTGGACTTTTTTTAAAATTAAAAAGTAAATTTTTTTATAAGCAGAAGCCAGACATTTTTGACTATTTCCTACTTAACTTGCCAATTAAAGTTCAGGATGAACCGATAAAATATGAATATTGGAACATGTACTATCGCGATTTTGGATCAAACTATTATGAAAATCTTGAAGGAGTCCTCTAATTAAGGCAGGACTCACGTATACTAGATCGTTAGTACCAGCACCAGGAATAATAGGATTTAAAACTGCCTTCATAGCAGTAATTCTACTGGTCTTGCTATTTTCCTCAGTTCTTTTAATACAAAAATGATTTATGGATTTATGTGAGTTGCCAGCATGAAGAAAATTAAGTGATGATGCCCCGAACTTTACTTGATCTTCCTGAGAAAAAGTATGCATATTTGTCCTAAAATTGGCTATTAGGTCTGGAGCACCTAGACTAGAAACGCTCAACTGATTATTTGCCAAAATTAAAGAAGCTTGGGGAGATGACTGTGGCTTAAGCGTAAAATCTATGTCCTGAAAAGAGGGGGCATCTAACTTTGAACGGTTACCATATGTTAGATTAGTTGTTATAGCATTCCATTTTTGACCTTTCAGTGCCGGGTCCGAATACAGAACATACCTCCCCCCAGGAGTCGTACTTGGATTGCATTTTTCCCAGGCTACCCCCTCAGAGCCATTATTCCAGGCCAAACAATATTTTTCCTGATTTTTGCCATAACCTGAACCAAATGGGCCAATATCAACTATCAAGACTGTATAAAGTTCGTCTACAGGATTATCGATTTCTCCTCTCTTTGCATTACTATCTACACCATTTAAGCCGCAAGCAGACACAGCCGCCAATGTTGAGACTAGGGTGATTAAATTTACGATTTTCATAAACAAGTGCTCCATAAAATATTTAGGTTGTTTCAAAATTTGCCACAATGACACAAGGGCTCGTCGAAGGGCACTCTATATTTTATGACTGATTTTTTCAAACTTATGTCACCGAAAAACGCAATTTATGTTCCCATTTGGGAACAGGGGGATTTTGATTTTCATAATCTTGGCGACTATATATCCGCCTATTGATTAAATATCGTGTAGAAAATGCCGTGCTAAAATATCTGTCGCAGATTGGGGTGGACCAAGCGAATATATGCAGCTCCCAAATACCTCTCCGCCGCTTTTCAGTCTATATTTCTCCCAATAAATACCTCAAACAAATCTGCGTGTTTGCGCAAAAATTCTCTCGTCGACGCGTCTACCAATTTGTTGTCTTTGATTTTTTGCAATGCGTTGCCGATCATCACTTCTGGTTTGTTCATAAAATGAAGGTTTAAAAACACGCCAATCTGACGCAAATGATATTGCATCCTGCCCGTTCCAATATTTCCTGGGCTGGCTCCAATAATTGTAGCAGGCTTTTGATTGAGGGGACTTCGTTCATCTCTTGAAATCCAGTCAAGTGCATTTTTCAAAACACCGGGCACAGAATAGTTATATTCCGGGCTAAAAAAGATAACACCATCAGCATCCAAAATAATTTTGCCAAGATTTGTAACTGAAGCTGGTTGTGGGTCAATATCCTGGTTATAAATAGGGATATCTTTCAAATCCCCTTCAATAAGCTGGAATTTACCAGCAGATAATTCCTTATATTCATTGAAAAGTGTTCGGTGTAAAGAGTTCTTACGCAAGCTACCCAAAATACCTACAATTTTTTTCATGCATTTTTTCCTTTTTCTGAATCTATCTTTGAGACTTCGATAAGTGATATTCTACAATTTTTTTTCTGCTACTAAGCTTACCTTAGAAAAATCTTCAATAGCAATAGCATCCTTGGAGCCTAATGTTTCACCTGCTTTAATATGAGGCATAATAAAGGAGGGAACATGTGACAAAAAATTTATGTCAGTGGAAACTCGGTGCTGGAAGCAATCCAAAGGGGGTTAAAACTATATTTCATCTATTAGCAACACCAGACAAGTAAGCCAGCCTGCTAATTCAGGTGTCTATGCTGAATCCTACTTGAGCGCTTGTGGTTATACCGGCGTGGCAGGAAGGATAATTTGCGGGGTATCGGTCGACCAGGGCACCAAACAAACCTATTTCGCTCAAGAGAATACTCACGTGTTTCAATGGGACCTAACTTTTGATGATGACTCTAATAACATTATTCTTTATCGGATATTTGCTGCCTATGCAAATTCCCTTTACCAAACCTCACTGACTAACTCTGAAAAATTCAATCCATCTGACGGAAGCTGGTACATTAACCAGTGTCTGACCTAAAAAGAAGGACAGACCATGATTTGACTTGGTCGTAAAAAAAAAATTTATAAAACCTATAGAAGAAACGCAGCAGCGGCAAGCATCGTGTAGGGTAAGGCCGCGAGTAGTAATCCAAATGGGCTTATGCCATCTGCATCAAATGAATCACGCAAAATCCCGTATCCTGCAGGATTAGGTGCGTTGGCAATGACCGTTAAACCACCGCCCGCGACTGCCCCCGCAACAAGAGCATACTTAGCTCCAGCAGACAAATCCGGTACGAGAGTTCCTAGATAAGTTATCGCGGCATTATCAGTGAAAGCAGTCAAGGAAAGCGCCCCCCAAAAAAGAGGCGTTTCGGAAAGATTTGAGATCAAGGGCTGAAGCCACCAGTCTTGGAGTTGCCCTAAAGTGACAAGGCCCCCTAGAAAAAATCCCACGAGTAAGCTCTCTTTAATGCGGAGTTCATCTTGAAACTCAGTCGCAACCTTACACCATCCGAGAAAGAGCAGAAATAAAGGAAGGAAAAACGAAATATAGTGCCCATTGACAATAGTCAGGGCAATAAAGCCCAGGTGCACAGTGGTTACCCATACAGGAATTTTGTCTATTTTTTTTGTGATTTCTCTACTTAAGCTATCTGAAATTTTTGCCAAATCTTTCCTAAATACCAGCACGGTCGCAACCGTACCCACAATAATAGAAATGGCGGCACGCCAACCAAAATGAGTCGCCATAAATGCGGTATCCCAGTTCCAAGGTCCTGCCACCATCAGGACAGGCGGAGCCGCAAAATGGGTAAACGTACCGCCAATGGAAATGTTGACAAATAATAAGCCAAGCGTAGCGTACCGAAAGGGGAGCGATGAATCCGATCGAAAAAATTTGTCCCGCAGTAAGATGGCTGTCACCGTCATAGCCGCAGGCTCCGTAATTAAAGACCCAAGGAGAGGCCCTAAGATGAGGCAGGTCAAATACAAAGATATACCGAGACGAAAGGGAAAAAGGTTAGCAAGACGCATAATCACCAGTTCGGAAAACCGAAGAATAGGCCTTGTTGAAGCCATACACATGATCACGAAAACAAAGACTGCCTCCGTAAAATTGACTCCTGAAAGATACTCAGCAGCCGAAGAGGTTCCTGACTTGATTGACCAAATAGTAATAAATAGCGTCGCCCAAATACCAAAAACGACTTCAACCTCTCCCAGAAAATGAAAAAGATTTTCTTGCATTGAATCCGGCGGAAATCGGTGTGAAAATTTCAGAATTTTCTTAGCAAAAAAGGTCTGCAACACGGCGCAGGCAAAAAATATCGTCGCAATGTACTTCATTTCAATCATAAATTTTATCCCTATAGTGTCCAATTTCTCGGTAACAAAAGATAGCAGAGGTCATTTTTTAAAAAACCCTGGCTAGCATAACAAATGTTTTTTAAAAATGCCGCTAAACTCTGAGCTTAAGCTGCTCAGCACTGCTCAGTCGCCCCCTAGTAAAGTCCCACCTGAATAGGACCTGGGGCCATGATAATAATTTTTAATAATAGATAATTACAGGCACTTACCCTAGCGGGCCCTAAAAACAGCCGCCGAAAAAAAATGATCCAGATTTTTACTTTATTTTTAGCGAATTATTGTATTTATAATATCTATTTTATTAATATATTTTTTGGGCAGATACTTACCAAACAAAAGCAAGTAAAGCGCTTGCTCAAAAAATATAGTAGGATATTTTTCCTTAGCATCTAGGCATTCAACTTTTTGCCCAAATCACGAAGATCGATACAAGATTTATAGCTATTTTTTTTTACTCTATGATTACCATATATGGCCTCTAAGAAATGGCTGGGCCATGCTATAAGGAGTTTTTAATGCCAGACATTATCCTGTTTCCGTTTGCCGATTATTGGTGGTTCTACCTAGCCTTTATGGCTTTTGTCCTCATTATGCTGCTTCTTGATCTAGGGGTTTTTCATAAAACAGCCCATATTGTCTCAACTAAAGAGTCCGCGACATGGAGCGCAATTTGGGTTAGCTTAGCACTTATTTTTAATTTTGGGTTTTACACCTACGCACTTTCTACTTTTTCTAGCGATCCTCGCTTGATGGCCATCCCAGGATTTGATGCCTCTCTTGCTGCTAAGCAAGTTAGTCTCGAATTTCTTACGGGTTTTATCGTCGAAAAATCACTCGCTATCGACAATATTTTTGTGTTTGTGGTTGTGTTCTCTTATTTTGCGGTCCCTCTTATTTATCAGCATCGTATTCTATTTTTCGGGATTATCGGCGCTTTGATATTTAGGGCAATTTTTATTGCGCTCGGAGCCTCACTTTTGCAGTACCAATGGATCGTTTTAGTCGCGGGTGGATTTCTTATCCTGACAGGAATTAAGATTCTTTTGGCCCCGGATAAAGCACCCGATCCAGGGGCAAACCCCCTTATAAAACTCTTGAAGCAGATTATTCCTGTCACCCCCGAAATTCAAGGCCAAAAATTTTTTGTACGCAAGAATGGAATCCTTTATGCCACACCGCTTTTTTTAGCGTTAGCCTTTATCGAATTCTCTGACATCATATTTGCTATAGACTCAGTGCCAGCTATTTTTGCGTTAACGAAGGAACCTTTAATCGTCTTTACTTCCAATATATTTGCCATACTTGGTCTCCGGTCTCTTTATTTTCTCCTAGCAGGTGTCATAGACAAATTCGCCTTTTTAAAGTACGGCCTTGGATTTATATTGATTTTTGTTGGTCTTAAAATGACGTGGCTCAATGAAGCGTTTGGCGGCAAGTTTCCTGTCTCGTGGTCGCTTGGCATCATCAGCTTTATACTGCTGGGATCTGTCGTCATGTCGCTGCTTATTAGGCCTCGTCAAAAGCCGTAAAAGCGACTAAAACGTATAAAAAAATAAACTGAGAAATTTCTGCCTAACTTGGATCGGCTCTTGAATCCTGAAATTAATTACGCGTATCATACGCCAGGTCCTGAGCCTCAGAACACTAGAAGCCCGTCTCCTTAAAATTAAGTCTCTCAATTGCCCACCGAGGCGCGGGTATCATGGCTCGTGCCAGGGTCTCAGAACACCAGAAACCCGGTATTCTCCTCAAAACTAAGGCTCTCTGTAACACATCGCGGAAGTTTCTCAAAGCCACACCTTGTTCTCTGGTGTTTTGAGATCGGTGAGCGAACCTATAACATTTATCATAAAAGTCACGCCTAAATTAATATTGTTTAAAGCAATGTTTATGATCATTATTATCTATTTTATTAATATATCGTTTCACCGATATAATGTAGCAAGTCATTAAAGAGCGTATTCAGAGTTAACCTTCACATAGGAGATTTATCAATGAAAACATTGACTGTACAAGAAGCGACAAAGTTAGCTAAGGCAAATCAAACCCCCGCCATATCTCTTTATCTAGCAACCGATATCCCTGGCAAAGATGGCCCCATTAAAATGAGACATAATTTGCAGAAGCTTTATAAAAAAGCGGAATCCCTGATTGTAAGAACCTATGCGCCTAATACCCGAGAACGCTTATTACTGCCTCTCAAAAAAATGCTTTCTATGATTGGGCTTTCCAGAGCAAAAGGGGGCATAGGTATATTTCACAATGAACACTTTAGTGGTTTGGTAAAACTACCGACTATTACATCTGATTTAGCTGTAGCAGCGGAGAGCTTCCACATTAAGCCCGTTCTGCGCTGTGCACATTTGCGGAGTAACTACTACTTGCTTGCCCTTGGAAAAAGGCAGGCGAGCTTGTATTTAGTTACCGCAGACCAAACGCACCTAGTTCAAAGGGTGACATTTGCACTCCCGCCCGTTAAGCAATTATCTGGGGAACGCAACAATAGACATTTACTGGCCGACAAAATACGAATCTTGCGTCAGAAAGATATTAAAGAGAATATGGAGCAACTAAACCGAAAACTTCAAACCAGATGGCTCAGTGAACGCATCCCTTTAATACTAGCCGGAGCCCATCATCATCAGCTCGCGTTTAGAAATGCATGCTCGTATTTCAACCTCCTAGAAAGAGGAATAAATTGCAATGTTGATTATCATGATAAGGATGAACTCACCAACCTAAGCCTAGAGGTAATGGAAAGCTATTTTGAGGAGCAAGAGACCCTCTCGGTAGCAACCTTTAACAAAGCAGAAGCGTCAAATTTGACAACCACGGATATAGAGGAAATTGCACGAGCAGCGGCAAATGGTCAAGTTCAGAGCCTTCTGGTTGCTGAAGATCGGCATATCTGGGGACATTTAGATAGAGATACGGGAGAAATACAAATTGTCGATCACTCAGAGCAAACAACGGTTGATGACCTCCTTGACGATCTTGCTGAGCTAACCTTGAATAAGGGTGGCGAAGTAACCGTACTTCCAAGCAAAAAAATGCCGAAAAACCTCATGATCGCTGCCGTACTTCGCTGGCGCAACAATCCGAGTACAATGGGCAATATGCATCAACTACACCTAGATACCTGGCATTATCAGCCAGGCGCGAGACAGGAGTTGCGGGCATAGCATTTTGCCCCCTATCGTCACTTTGACTGTGGGGTGGGGGGCAATTTAAAACCATCAAATCAAATCGTCAGGCTATTCATCAGGGCGGAAGCGACAGGGTTTTGGATTCGCCTTTCTGCAGCAATTAGCCATAATTCCTCGTGAACATCTTGAAGTGTTCCGATATTAATAAGTTCTTTTTGAGCGATAAGCTCCTCTGCAGCGGGCAAAGCCATAGCTATGAGGCCATCTCCATGAGAGCTCATCAGCTTTTGGAGACTTGTATCTTGAACCTCGGCAATAGTGCTGACATGGATGTCGTTGATTTTAAAAAAATGTTCAACATCATGGCGCAATTTACTTTCTAAGGCAGGCATAATAAAGGGCTGGTCTTTTAGTGACGCAGGAAACCCTCGCTTAAGCTTAGAGAACTTGCCAGCCCCGCAAATAACTACGGGCATTCGCGCCTTATTTTTGGCATAAAAACCTGCCACCTCTCCTGTTGGCGGAAGGTAATTTGCGATCACAAGATCTAGCTGGTGGGCCCGTAGCTCCCGGAGTAGTTCGTCTCCATGACCATCCACTATCGATATGAAGCAATCAAAGGTAGTCTGAGCTTTATGAAAAATCTTGAGGGTCAAATGCTTTGGCACCGTATCCATAGCGCCAATTTGTACTTGGATTTTGTTTGTGAGATGCTGATCACTCAGTGAATCAACCATTTCATCACCGAGTTTAAATATTTCGCAGGCATAACCTAAAACAACCCGTCCGACTTCTGTAAGTTGAAGCTGCCTCTTAGAGCGGTCAAATAGTTCATGTCCAAGTGTTTCCTCAAACTGCTTCAATTGTGTCGAAAGGGTTGGTTGGCCTAAGCGGAGTTTTTTGGCTGCCTTAGCCATACCACCTTCCATAGCTATGGTTTTGAAGTAAAGGAGGTGATGATAATTAACCCAAGGGCGCTGTGACATGTGTTTTCCACTATGATATAATTTTTAACCTAGATTTTTCGCTTCCTATTCTAACAAAAAAATTCTCTATAAGGTACCAAAACCACCTTCAAAGTTACTTCTTTATCTGGACGGTTCACTGAGCATTTCTCTTTTTTACTAGGTCATTATTAGGGCCTGTACTCACATCTAATTTAAACTATTGAAATCAAAACAGTTTCTTACGACAATCTTTTTTAAAAAACAAAAGGAAGCTTGAGAAACATGTTACGGATGATGCTAACCGATCAAGGATGGT
>JAUILP010000110.1 GCA_030432875.1 Oligoflexia bacterium
TCGATATTTGGCGATCATAGTGATGTGATGGCGGCGCGCTCCACAGGGTTTGCGATGCTCTTTGCCAACTCCGTTCAGGAGGTATTAGATTTTGCTCTTATTTCTCAAGCAGCAACGCTTAAGTCGCGCATCCCTTTCTTGCATATTTTTGATGGGTTTCGCACGTCGCATGAAGTGATGAAAATTCAAATGTTAAATGATGATGATATTAGAGCTATGATTGATGGTGATCTCGTTCGCGAGCATCGTGCTCGGGGACTTACGCCGGACCATCCCGTCATGAGGGGGACAGCGCAGAACCCTGATGTTTATTTTCAGGCGCGAGAAACGGTCAATCCTTTTTACAAGGCAACGCCGGGCATTGTTCAAGGGCTCATGGACAAGCTTTCTGCCTTGGTGGGGCGGCAGTATCACCTTTTTGATTATGTGGGGGCACTTGATGCTGAGCGTGTTGTTGTTCTCATGGGATCTGGGGCTGAAGCGGTAGAAGAAACGGTGCAAGCTTTAGCGGCTAAGGGTGAAAAGGTAGGGGCCATTAAAGTCCGCCTTTATCGTCCTTTTTCTGTAGAGCATTTGGTTAATGCGATTCCAAAAACGGTTAAGGTACTTGCGGCATTGGACCGAACCAAAGAACCGGGTTCAGCCGGTGAACCGCTTTATCAAGATGTGATTACCGCCATGATGGAAAAATGGCAATCCCCTATGCCAAAAATAATTGGCGGTCGTTATGGTCTATCATCAAAAGAATTTACCCCTGCTATGATCAAGGGCATATTTGATGAAATGAAAAAAGAAAACCCTAAAAATCACTTTACCGTAGGCATTATTGATGATGTGAGCGATACCCATATCAGTTATGACGAAAATTTTAGCACAGAGTCAAAGGATACGGTGCGCGCGATGTTTTGGGGACTTGGTTCCGATGGGACCGTTGGCGCCAATAAAAACAGCATCAAAATCATTGGTGAAGAGACAGAAAATTATGCGCAGGGTTATTTTGTTTATGATTCCAAAAAATCTGGTGCTCGCACAGTATCACATCTTCGTTTTGGCCCTCGCCCAATTCACAATACCTATCTCATTGACAAGGCTAATTTTGTCGCAGTACATCAATTCGGTTTTTTAGAACTTTATGATGTCCTTCTAACTGCGCAATCGGGGGCAACTTTTCTGCTAAATAGCCCCTTTAGCAAGGATGAGGTTTGGCATAAACTCCCCCGCTTGGTGCAAGGGCGCATCATCGAAAAGAATCTAAAGCTTTTTGTCATTGATGCGGATGTTGTGGCGAAGGAAACCGGCATGGGAGGACGCATAAATACCATTATGCAAACATGCTTTTTCGCCATTAGTGGCGTTCTTCCCAAAGATGAAGCCATTAACCAGATTAAAAAATCTATCCAAAAAACTTATGGCAAACGTGGCGATGCTGTCGTGCAAAAAAACTACGAAGCTGTTGATGCTTCGCTGGCTAATCTTTTCGCGGTAGCAATACCTACCACGGTTACGAGTACTTTAGAAATGCCTCTAACTGTTCCCGTCGCTGCTCCTGAATTTGTCCAAAACGTTACGGCCATGATGATGGCGGGGCGAGGTGACGAACTCCCCGTAAGTGCCTTACCTATTGATGGTACTTATCCGACTGGTACGACCCAATGGGAAAAACGTAATATTTCTCTTGAGGTCCCTGTTTGGGATACGGATGTTTGTATTCAGTGCGGTAAATGTGTGATGGTTTGTCCCCATGCAGCGATTCGGGCTAAGGCTTATGGAGAAGAGATCCTTTCTGGTGCTCCTGATACTTTTAAAAGTGCTGCGACACGCTGGAAAGAAATGCCGGGAATGAAGTATACCTTGCAGGTTGCCGTTGAGGACTGCACCGGATGTCTTCTTTGTGTTGAAATATGTCCGGCAAAAAATAAAAGCCAAGCGGGGCGTAAGGCGATCAATATGGAAGCACAGCTTCCCCTAAGGGAGTCTGAGCGGGCTAACTGGGACTTTTTCCTTAATATTCCTGAAGTCCCCCGCTTTGTCCCGGTTAGTGCAGAAAATGGAAAAATTGAACAGCAAACTAAGCCCGTCATAGATCTTAGTTTTAATAACATCAAAAACCTCCAGCTTCTTCAGCCTTTGTTTGAGTTTTCGGGAGCGTGTTCTGGTTGTGGGGAAACCCCTTACCTTAAGATGATCAGTCAGCTTTATGGTGATCATGCGATAATTGCTAATGCTACGGGATGCTCTAGTATTTATGGCGGTAATTTGCCTACAACGCCTTGGAGTCAAAATAAAGAAGGAAGGGGCCCTGCCTGGAGCAATAGTTTATTTGAAGATAATGCTGAATTTGGTTTAGGCATTCGCTTAACTTTAGACAAGCAAATTGAATATGCTCAGGAATTAGCAAAGCGTTTAGCCCCGGTGATCGGAGATGAGCTTGTTTCTGCCCTATGTGACGCGGATCAAAGAACCGAAGCACTCCTTGAAGCCCAGCGTCAGCGGGTGCTGGAACTTAAGAAAAAATTAGCCGGGAACACCGACCCGGCGGCAAAAGATCTTTATAGCTTGGCTGATGTTTTAGTAAAGAAAACTGTGTGGATTGTCGGTGGGGATGGCTGGGCATATGATATAGGCTTTGGTGGCTTAGATCATGTGCTGGCGAGCGGACGAAATGTCAATGTTATCGTCCTTGATACTGAGGTCTATTCTAATACTGGTGGTCAGGCTTCTAAATCAACACCACTCGGTGCGGTGGCAAAGTTTGCTTTTGGTGGCAAACCAACCACCAAAAAAGATTTGGGTTTAATGGCGACTAATTATGGTTATGTCTATGTGGCGCAAATTGCTATGGGAGCAAATGATATGCGCACTTTAAGGGCGATACAAGAGGCGGAATCCTACGAGGGGCCTTCTTTGATTATCGCTTACAGTCATTGTATTGCTCATGGCATTAATATGGCTAAAGGTATGACTCAGCAAAAACTGGCGGTCGAGTCAGGTCACTGGCCTCTCTACCGCTTTGATCCACGACTTAAAGCCCAGGGCAAGAATCCTTTTCAGTTGGATAGTAAAGCCCCTACAGTCCCTTTAAAGGATTATATTTATAATGAGGCACGCTACCGAATGCTGGTGCAAAGTAATCCCAAGGCTGCGGCAGAGCTCCTAATTCATGCGCAGCAAGCTGTGAATGAACGCTGGGCCAAATATGAACAATTGGCAAGAAATGAATCTGTGGCAAGCCATGAACTCATCGCGAAGAAAGGTGATTAAACAATGGATTTAAGTACAAACTATATGGGTCTAAAGCTATCTAGCCCCCTCGTTGCTGCAGCGTCACCCTTGTCCTATAATTTAGGAAGTATGAAGAGCCTCGAAGATGCGGGGGCTTCTGCAATTGTTATGTATTCTCTTTTTGAGGAGCAAATTCATCAAGAGAGCCAACAGCTTGATCATTATCTAAATTATGGGGTTAACAGCTTTGCTGAGGCATTAGACTACTTTCCGGACCTAACTCATTATAATATTGGTTCTGATGAGTATATGAAGCTGATTTCTCAGGCCAAGCAGTCTCTTAGCGTGCCGATTATTGGCAGCTTAAATGGGGTTTCCCCTGGTGGATGGATTAAACATGCTAAAAAAATCGAAGAAGCTGGAGCCGATGCTCTTGAACTTAATATCTATTATGTGGCTGCAGATCTTGATGTTAGCGATGCTGAAGTGGTACAAATGTATTTGGAAATTATAAAAACAGTCAAACAAGTTGTGCATATCCCTGTGGCAGTGAAGCTTAGTCCATATTTTAGTGCGATGGCAAATGCGGCTAAAAAAATGGTTGAAGCTGGTGCTGACGCCCTCGTGATGTTTAACCGATTTTATCAACCTGATTTTGATTTAGAAAAATTAGAAGTTGTGCCTCATCTTGTTCTCAGCACCTCTCATGAACTTAGGTTACCGCTTCGGTGGGTGGCTATGCTTTATGGAAAACTTAAGACTGATTTGGCGATTACGACGGGAGTTCATACGCATGAAGATGTTCTCAAGGGCATGATGGCTGGTGCCAAAGTGACGATGATGGCTTCTGAGCTTTTACATCATGGTGTTAAACGAATTGGCGAAATTAAAGAAGATCTAAAGCATTGGATGGAAGAACGTGAGTATGAATCTATCGTACAAATGCAGGGAAGTATGAGTCAGCAACATGTTTCTGAGCCTTCTGCTTTCGAGAGAGCGAATTATATGAAAGAATTAAAATCTTGGCGGCTAGATAGCAGGCCATAATATAAGTCTACCATCTTAAAGAAAGATTAAGATGAAAAAATGTAATTTCTTTAAAAGTGCTGGGATGCAAGATGGGGCTATTTACATTAGGTAAATGAGCATCGGAAACGAGGTGTCAGCGCAGCAGCCCCGAATTTATTAAGAAGTTGTAAAAAATCCCCAGTCTTTTTTAAGGTGCAATCTTTAAAAATTAAGAGGTATCGGCGTGGCACAGGTACAGCTCCAGGAATTTGATTTTGAGCAGCTTCTCAAAAAACAGCGTGATTTTTTTAGTACTGGCCAAACGCGAAAAATTGAATTTAGATTAGAGTCACTAAAAAAATTAGAAAAAACTTTGCGGGTTCATGAAATTGAGATTTTTGCTGCCTTAAATCAGGATTTGGGGCGCTGCGACTTTGAAACCTATCTTGCAGAGGTCGCTTATCTTTATGCGGAAATTACGCATACCAAAGATAGCCTTGCTGATTGGATGGCTCCTCGTCCTCAAAATACGCCGTTAGCACTTGCAGTGTCTTCGAGTTATGTTCTTCCCGTGCCGCTTGGGCAAGTTTTGATTATTTCACCTTGGAACTATCCTCTTCAATTGGCTTTGGCTCCTCTAATTTCTGCTATAGCAGCGGGAAATACCGCAGTTATAAAGCCATCAGAATTTACGCCCAAAACGGCAGATATTCTCGCAAAAATTATTGCTGAGGTTTTTCCCTATGAGTTTATTTCTGTTGTAAAGGGAGGCATAGCAGAGACTACAGCGCTATTAGACTTAAAGTGGAATCATATTTTTTTTACAGGAAGCACTCAGGTTGGTAAAGTTATCGCGGGAGCTGCGGCAAAAAAATTAATTCCTGTCACTCTGGAGCTTGGGGGTAAAAGTCCCTGTATCGTTCATAAAGATGCTCATGTAAAAATTTCGGCAAAGAGAGTTGCTTGGGGCAAATTTTTTAACTGCGGCCAAACCTGCATCTCGCCGGATTATCTTTTGGTGCATGAGGATGTAAAGGCGCGTTTTATAGAGGAGCTAATCAAAGCAATTAATGGCTTTTATGGAGATAATCCCATTAAAAGCCCGGATTATGGGCGCATAGTTAGTGAAAAACACACTTTAAGACTCATCAATTTGGTTAGTGAGCAAAAAATCCTATTTGGCGGTGAGAGCGATCTCGCACAAAAATATATTGCTCCTACTCTGTTAGAGTCGCCTAAACTGGATGCTCAGGTCATGCGAGAAGAAATTTTTGGCCCAATCTTGCCTATTTATACCTATAGCCAAACTGAAGAAATTGCGCCTTTTGTCGCACAGTTTCCAGGACCTCTATCGCTTTATTTATTTACAAAGAACGAGTTGCTTCAACGAGATATAATAGAGTCAATTTCTTTTGGCGGGGGATGTATAAATAATACGATGTACCACTTTGGTTCCCTCAATATGCCTTTTGGTGGGATCGGTCCGAGTGGCATGGGAGCCTACCACGGGGTAACCGGATTTAATCAGTTGTCCCATCTAAAAAGTATACTCAAATCCAGCTTCAGGCCTGATTTGCCTCTCAGGTATCCCCCTTACGGCAAAAAAATTAAGCTTCTCAAAAAATTGCTGCCTTGGTTGACTTAGTGGGGGCCTATTTCTTAAATATCTTAAGCAAAAAGCCCTTTTTAGGCTTTTCTCGCTCAAGCTTCAAGTTTTTGAGATCATTTTCTAATTGTGCAGAAAGCGGTTTACTCCAAAAAAAGTACAAAATAGTGGCGATAATAAAAACACTACCCCCAATTACGTAGCCAACTATATAATTATTCATTGCTTTTTCTCCTAAAACCTTAGGGTAAACGGAAGCGCTCATTCTCACAAGAAAAAAAGCATCGCTTATGATATTCAAAGGGACCTTCGCGCAAACTTGAACCCATTCATAATCTAAAGCTAATATTTCCAGAGTGTTATGGGGCTGGTAACCAAGTTCCCGAAGCATTTTAGAGACTCTGATTTTAGTGGTTTTATCTTAAGCCAAAATAGTGCATTTTTTAGATATTTCACGTGTAATAATTGCAGAAATAAGTTATAAAAAAACTTGATTTGGTGGCTAATATTTTATATGTTCGGGCTGAAAAGCATGTTTAAAAAGTTAAATGAGAAAGTGGTAGTAAACTGATGGATAGGCAAGAAGCAGTAGATATCTTGAAGGGATTCATAGATAGATGGCTTAGTGTTAATCGCCAGAATAGCTTACAGTTATTGGCGAGAACAGTTTCTGTGCCATATTCTACACTAAAAAGAACCTATAAAGGTGATTCGCTACCGATTCTTGAAAATCTATTAGCTATCCTCAGTGAAGTTAGTAGTCGTAGGGAGATGCTTTTTTTCTTAAAAGAGTACCATCCAATTTACTACCATCTTCTGATGGATAAAGAAATAGTAGAGGATGGAGACGCTCTTTCGCAAGAGCCAGTGACGGCCGATAAGCATATAGTGCCTGAGGTGAAGAATAACGACAGCGATTTGATGCCGTTTCTCTCTAACGAAGCCGCGATAATAGTGGCAAATTTGGCGGCAATGAGCTCTGGAGTAAGTGAATCTAGCATTAAATTTTTATGTGGGTATAATGGGATTAAAGCCCTAGAACAGTTGTTAGAAGCGGAGTTGGTATATAAAGATGATGATGGCCGTTACCGGTTCCGTGACGGTAGATTAAATGCCATCAACTTTGAGGTGAGTGCCAAGATTGCTGATGCTTATTTTGAGTGCATGAAAAAAATAAGGCGTGGCTTTTTGTTCAGCGAATCTGAGTCACTCAATCAAGACGGTGTTGATATGGTTCGTGAGATTATTACAGAGACCCGAAACCGTATCCGCGAAGTAACCCATGATAAAAAATATCATGGTGATAAACCGATTGCGGTGTCCCTGATAACGGGATATCTCAATTTACCAGAGAGTGACCCTGAATTTTTAACCTTTCTTAAACAAGAAACCAGGCCAAGGAAAAAGCACTATGACTAAGGATTTAGCGAAGAATTTTTTGTTTCTTATAAAGCCGATTTTGTTTATGTGCTTGTCAGTTGCCATAGCCCATATAGGTTTTGGTGGTGCCGGGGCCGGTGGTTCTATGGGTGGCGGGCCTTTTAAATTAGAAAATCCAGATTTTGTGTTTGATAACTTAGAAGGTGATATTGTTGGAAGCAATACAGGCTATCCGCTGGCTTTTGTGATGAAGCAAGAGGTTTACCAGGCTATTAGTATAAATATCTCTAGATCTATTGGAGCTAGAGAGGCTAGGATTGAGGTTGTAGATCCAATAAATTCTAAAACCGTGAGTTATAAGATTACAGATTTGAGTGAGGCTAAAATTGAAAATTGGGATACGATTGTAGGTGTTCTTGATAGTGGCACTGGTTTGTATGCAGAAAAGGACATCGTATTACTTCTCAATGATCAGTACCTCAAAGTCAAAGATTTCCAAAAAACATTTAAATTGACCCAAATTCCAAATAGTCACTAAAACTTGTAACGATCCTGAGCGAGTCTATCTGTTTTTAGCGATTTCGTCATCATGTGAGAATGGGCAATTCATCAAGTAATATGCCCGCTCCCCGATCTCAGAACACCAGAGACCCGTGATGCGCATCAAAACCAATATCACTTATCCCTTTGATTGATAGGATTATTGATCTTTGTTGTCCTAGGACAGGTGATTTTTAAAATCATCATAGGTGAAATGCTTAATAACTTTATATTCCCGAGTGTCTGCTTTGATTAGCCCAATATCTGGGTGATTGATGCCATTGAACTGTGTTGTCTTTACCATAGTATAGTGGGCCATATCACGAAACACCAGGTGATCCCCAATTTTTAAAGGTCTAGAAAAACTATAATCGCCAATAACATCACCTGCGAGACAGGTGAGTCCTCCTAGTCTATAAGCAAAGGGAAGTTCTCCAGGGGCTGCGCCTGAGATAATCTCAGGCCTGTAGGGCATTTCAATAACATCGGGCATGTGCGCCGTTGCGGACGTATCTAAAATTGCTATCGGCAGATCACCCGCAATAACATCTAGGACACTACTTACAAGATATCCCGTGTTGAGAGCAATGGCTTCACCAGGTTCTAAAATCAGAGACAGATGGGGGTAGCGAGACTTAAAC
>JAUILP010000188.1 GCA_030432875.1 Oligoflexia bacterium
GCCGATTCTACAACCTTATAATAAACATACTCTCCTCCTTTATATAAAACTATTACGACTGTGGCAGCAATAGCTGCTGCTAGAGCCGCTTCACAGGCACCAATAGCGCAAACAATGATACTACCTGATGCTACTAATGCGCCAGTTTGTTTCGGTTGGCTAGCTTGGGGATGTTTAGCAATGCCGCAGCTTATTTGGTTGAGTCCCAAGGCAAAACAAAAAATAATGGCTAAAATTTTTTTCATGGTTTTTTTCCTCTGTTGCTTTTAAGCTCTTTTCGTTTATGTGCTTGTGTGACTTTAGTTAGAGGGCATCATTCGAGGCGTTAAAAAACAGCACGAATGATCATCTTAAGGGTCATCGTCGCCTGGGACGCGGTAAAATAGACGTTCCTACTCAGCCTATTTGCCATTATTCAGGCGTATTTCCCCAAAAATCACCTTGAAAATTGAACATTGTTCCTTCAGTTTTGCTTAATTGATTTATGATTTTAGCTGTATTCCCATCGTTTTTTAGGTTGCAAAGGGAAAGTTTGTTTAAATTCTCGAAAGCCACATAACGATCTTGAACTGGTTCTAACACAAATCCTGAACGATTAAATTTATAACCTTGTGAATTTTTACCAGTTGGCGTTACGAAAAAATTCATATATTCGTCAAACGTTAAAGGCATTTCTAAGGCGACTAAAAAGGCATCTTTATATTGTCCGGATTCAATCGCTGCATTTAAGTCATCCATATAATCTATCTTATCATCTGCTGACATAGTAGGCCTCATGTCAGGCTTTAGAATGAGAATGGGTTCGCGTGTGCTGCCATTAGCAAACTGCGTTACAGCACATTTGTTAGGAAGAGCATCAAAAGTAGCCTGGCATTCTTCTTGGCTCGTAAATTTATTTGAAGTCACCTTAGCACAGTTTGGGTAAGAATCTGTAAATCCAACGTCCTGCTGAAAACCATCAATTGAGGGGGCAGAGCCTCCGATTGAAAATAAACCTTTTCTGTATTCGACATCGCAGTAAGAGACAAAGCAGCAACTGCTCGTGCTGTGCATGGGATCAAAATAGCAGTTTTGTTGCATTTCTTCGAGTGTCGCCCCGCGAGCCATAAAAGAAATTGATGCTGTCGCTACGAGAGAAAGCCCAAAAATAAAGTTTTTCATTGTTTTTTTCCTTTGAACGTTATGCATTTAAATGGTTTCATTTGCCGAGGGTAACCTATCACTGAGGAGGTTATGAAAAAAGCAAAAAGAGAACAAAGTGATTTCTTTGAAATCACCTAAAATAACAGATATTTTTACTAAGTTTATTTTATTCATTCAGTGGTGCGCTGGGCGGGCGTCAAAATAACATTTGGATTAGGTTTTGTCAGGAACCATACGCTATATGTAGTCGCTGTTCTGTGATATGATCGGTAGCCGCCATCCAGCGCGATGTGGGCTTCTATGGACGTTGTTGCACAAATAGACTAATAAAGTTAGTGGTCTACGATCACGCTGACGGTCACGTTTTCGTCATCGTCGACCTTTTCGTGGGGTATGGGCGTCCATCGATGAAGCGTAGTCCTTGGTGTT
>JAUILP010000189.1 GCA_030432875.1 Oligoflexia bacterium
GGAGCCAAGTACCAAGCCTGCGGGGAAAGTTTTATTCTATCAATCACTTAACCACAGGCATTTCCATTGAATGAGCGGAGCGAAATCAATGGAAATGCCTGTTAAGAGTTATGGGTCATAAGACCTAAGCAAATTATTCCCCAAAAAAAAGACAACGCAGTAAAAGGCTATTCCTTACTGCGTTGTTTCATTCTTAGGCAAAATAGAATTTGAGCGAATGAGCCATTTCGCACATTTTTTTATACTATATCTTTTTTTTTAGCCATATATTGTAGCCAACCATGGTCAAAAGCGAAGCGGCTGTGAGCTCTCCTGCGACCGCACAATATGCTAAGACAGGGCTCATGAGCTCACGAAAATAAAGAAAACTCGCCGAAAACAGCATGACGACCGCAACAATGGCAAATACACTCATGACACCTTGAAAAAACATTTTTGTTACCATGCTTTGTGGCTTACCCCGTATCGGGTCTGCCATTTTAGATTCTAAAAACCCCGAAATCCAAGATATCAAAGCAGGACTCAATTTGGGAAATAACGCATCAGCAAAAACCCCACCTATTCGTGATATCGCGGGGCTATTACCTTTCCCAGCAAAAAACCGAGTCCCAGCGAACCCAAAATATACAAATAGGGATTGGCCCGTACATGTTTATCAGCCATTTTGGCGCTTTGGCTGACTTTGGTATTGATGACTTCCATCCGTTTTTTTAAACTGGATATTTGTTCTTCGAGAAAATAATCAAGTTTTTCTTTTGCCTCCTTTGTTTGATCCCCGCCTGCTTCAGCCAGAACTTTACCAAGGTGAGACAGGTCATCAATTACCTTAGACGCTTCATCACTTATTAGTTTTAAATCATTTTTAATTTTTTGCTTGGCAGCCATCGCGTGCCTCCTTATTTAATTTCATATTAAGTTTAAACACATTACTCTAGGATTTACCTTGATAGTTAGGGTTGCTCCATTAAATCAGCATTCACGATCGTAGCCTTTGATTTCTGAGCCCATTGATAAATAACGAAACGATGAAACTAATCAGAAATACTCCGAACAGTATCTTCGCCACAAGGGCCGCAGTTCCAGCCACTCCCCAAAATCCAAAAAATCCTGCCACCATTGCCAGTATAAAGAACACCACCGCATAATAAAGCATACCAAACCTCCTTTTCTGTCAAATTTATTGGTATCACCTTGATTTCAACTCTACTTTGTGAAGTTATCCCGCATTCATCAATAATATAATTATATAATAACTATATTATATATAGCTTATGATTATGAATTTAGTGCTTTAAGTTAAAATCAATAACAGAACTAGGTAATTGAACTTTTGCAGCTCATTTGATCACTGATGCATTAGGCTAAGCTTAAAAATGAACAAAATTAATTGAACAATAATTAGGATTGTTTAGACACCAGTGATGGTGTTGTTGCGCAAATCAAATTCTTGGTGAGCTTGACTTTAACCATAGGGGCTAATTCTATGTTTTTCTATATTTCGGCATACCGAGGTGGGTAAACTTGTTGAGGATTTTAGCACCTATACGC
>JAUILP010000111.1 GCA_030432875.1 Oligoflexia bacterium
GGTTACGGATCAATGACTTAAGGTACTTGGTATGGGGGTAAAAATGCCCAGGTATAATGAATGGGGATTATAGGGAAGGAAATGCTCGCTGGCTAGACATGCTGACCGGAAGCTCTCGCAAAGCTGCCTAAAGTGGAAAATATATTTAAGTAATTTTGGCTGTTATAAAAATTGGAAAATCACAATAGCATACAGTGGACTCATGTCTTTCCCAAAGAGTCTATCAAACAGATAATAGACAAATTTTTTCTCAGAATATAAATCATCAACAGGTAAAACTAAAAGGTAAAGTCCATCGGAGTGAGTTGGGCTTACGCTAACGATAGCTCTCCTGGCAAAGTTTAAAGATTGAATGCTTTCAGCTAGTGAACCTAAAAAGGAACAATAATTTTCAACTTTTTAAATTCTGGTCTACCTGAATTAATATCAAGGTCTCTTGCCCGCAGTTCTGGAGTAGAGCCATTGAATTCACCTCTTAAATTTCCACGATACAAAATACCACCCTCAATCTTAAATATAGTATAGGTATAATATGGAGAGACATAACAAGGAGAGTCGTTATTGATCAACTTTGGGACACCTATTTCAAAATCCAATCCACATGGCTTGCTTGGAACGATATAAGCTGAGAAAGTAGTTTCCATCCAATTAACTAAATCTCTGGATGTTTTCCTTATCTCCTCCGAGACACCTTGATCAGTTGCTTGAACTTTTAGGAATGCAATAGTATTTAAGTCAAAGTATTGACTATAAGCTTTCTCCAAATACAGATCTAAGATGCTGACGTCGCCTTCTTTAATTGTTTCTTGATATGTCCCCCTAACCTCAGATTTAAAATACAAACTTATACAATTTGAATCAATATAATAGTAATCGGCAAATATGAAGGCCGCATCCTTATCTGAATTTTTTTGGGATTTGGGAAAATAAGTCATATCACTTTTGCGATAAAGAGATCCTTCTCCTTCAGACTCTTTTATACAAAGCCCATCCCCCCATACTCCGACAATACTATTTTCATTGATTGAGGACAAATCAATCCCCAATACTGGGGAACTTGCCTCTATTTCTTCAACTTCCCTTGCATTTTGTAGAACTGTAATTTGCTCTCCTAGTGCTAATGAACTGATCAAGTAGCTTGCTGAAATGGAAAAGCCTAGGACCACTGTCATTAAAAAATTTTTAGCCTGAATCATTTTTAAATCTCCATAAAGTTGTTTAAATAATCGACAAAATATCTTCTTTCAAATTGGTTTGTCCTCCGAAATATATAATGTGCCGCAGTCTGTCTAGATAAAACTATTTAGAACACGAGGATCACATTAGCTCCGTAATAGCAATCTTCTTCATTTATAGGAACTGTGGGCAATATAGTCATATGCTACTCTATAATTCCGGTATTCATGAAAAACTAGGTCATTCGCCTCTGCCAAATTTTTAGTTACCACCAAATCCATAGACAAGCCTACTTATAATTAAAAATTACTTACTAGAATATTCCGCAGGCGTTCTAATTGGATAATAGTTACTTAAGTAATCATCCCAATCAAAATAATTATCTTCCCCTGGGACCTCAGTTATAAACACTTTGCCTTTTAAGTCATTGGTGATTTTATTAAAACAAGCTAGGTCAAAACCTCGGTTAAAACAGGATTTATATGGTGCGACGTCGACGAGAATCATAGAGTAGGTGCTTTGCCATTCATTTAAGGAGACGTCCCAAGTGCAGGGTTTTTTATCGGTACATCCTTTATCTGTTTTTTCAGTTTTTACCAAGGCTACGACGGCATTAAGATCGCCTTTATAATTTATGTAAGACGCTCCAATTAAATTTCTTAATCCACTACAATCGGATACCACTGCATTAGCCCATTGAACTGTGGTGCCTACAACAGTTGATGCTGGGTAAATTGAACAAACTGAATAAAAAAGACCACCGGCTAATGATTTATAACTAGACGAAGCAAAACCAAGCACCATCGGATTAACATCTACAGCAGCTTCATTCGTTCCGACTTCAATAGCAAGATCAGAAGTTGCGCCTAAAGATGCAATTGAAAAACCGAGTAAATTGGCATTTAATTCGGGAAAAAGTGCTGCAAGATCACTATAACTAATGTCTAATTCATAAACGGATAAACTTGTTGTTACCTTTTCCAGTGCTAGTAATTTCTGTACCTTTATTTTTTTAACGTCACTTTCGGCAAATGGAGTAAGAAAAAATATATTCTCCAAGCTGCCAGAATCACAATCAGAAGAGCCCAGAACAATAACATTGCTGTTTTTATAATCTTCAAATGTACCCTGATTAGGTTTAACTACATTTGTATTGCATACAAAAGTTTCTTCTCCCTCAATATCCGAAATTAAAACGCCGGTACTGTGAGCATTTTTAATACCCTCATCATTTCTCAAAATTTCTCTCGAATCATAGTAAAGATCTTGGGAAGGAAGCTCTCGTTGTGGTTTTTGGTTGTCTTCTAAATATTTCCACCAATTAAATGTATTTTCATTCGTAGGAGCCGGAATATTGGAAGATATTTCTGCCAAATACTGGTTATATTTTTTAACACATTGTATGTCCCAGTTTTGAGTAAAGCAGCTTCCTAATCCCCTGATGTCAACAACAACGGCGTTAAAATCACTTTCCCATCGGTTATTTTTCCAAATACATGGATGACTGTCCCCACAAACATTTTCGTGTGAACCAAATTGAGTTGAAAGAATTCCAATAAGTTTCTCGTTACTTTCGTCGAAATATCCAGCCCCACTAGAGCCACCTTTTACCCAGCAATTTGTGATGAAGGCCCGTGGCATCAATTTATTTAGTTCAACTATTGATGATTGACTTTCTACGCCGCAGTTTGAAAAATACATAGTGTCATTGTTTGACCTACCGGTAACGTCATAAGAGGGGGTAGATACTAATTTCAGATTTTTATTGTCGTATTTGAAATCAATATTGTTACTTATTTCAACCCCCCGAGCACCAGGCACTTTGGCTTCAATTTCACCGTAGGTTTCAGCTAGTCGGTAAACTAAAACATCAGAATTAATATTCAAGGCGAATATTTCAGATTCTACAGTAAAATATACCGCTTCCTGCGAAGTGGGGTTTTGCAATTTAAAAAGGGAGAGACCATTACCGACTTCAGATTCATCTGGCGATTTAGGTTCGCTTGCCATTTTGACTGGTAGAGTTGGGAAATAGTCTACAAATGTTTTAGCTTCTGTAGTATTAGTACTGGGTGTTGCATGCGCATGAAAACTACAATGGCCTGCTGTAACAATGTAGGCCTTTTGATCTTTATACTCTTCAAAGGACTTCTTTGAAGGTTTGACTAAAACAGAGGAACATAAGCGCCAATCCCAGAGTCCATAATCTGGATAGTCTATTCGTACAACAGTTCTGCCAAAATTTATGTAATTAGCCTGTTCTTTCTTAGTCAAATCAACATCTTCTACCTTTGCATAGGTTAACTGATGAAAGGGGCGATCTTCAACTTCCATAATAGGTGCAATCTCTAGGCTGTCAGGAATGATTTTTTCGTTTAAGGTTGCCTTGAGTGCGGTGTCAGTAGAGGAAGTTTCTGCCGTATTTTTCAAGGATAATTTTCCATCTTCGGTGGTTATATCTCCTGTCGATTGGTTATTCAGGTTTTCAACATTTGTTTGGGTAAGATCATCTTTTACTACTCTATCGACATATTTTGTTTTGGTTTGACCACATGATAATAGAAATCCAAATATAAGATTATTTAAAATTAGCGTTCTAACTAGCGTGACCTTCATTTTTTACACTTCCTTTCAATGAGACTATTGTTAAATCTTAAGTCCTTTTAAAAACTCAAATTGATGATTTTTTAACCATAAGTACATATTTTTCTTTAAAGAAAATCTTGCTATATCTAAAACTTTATTGGATATATCAAGAGTAAAAAAAATGGTACTGCACAATCTATCTTTCGTATTCATTAAATTATATAGCGGTATCCATATTCTGTTCCCATTTGGGTACACGAAACGATTGACCTAATCAAAAGCTGGGGAGCCATCCAACCGTAAGCTTAAATGGTGGCTTGTGCAATAACCCAAGGTCACCCCATATAAATTAATAAAAGTAGGCAATTAAGCATATAGCTCTTGGTTAGCCTATAAATATTCGCTAGCGCGGCGCTACCTGGCGATGAATTTCTCACCAGGTGACTAAAAATTTTAAACCAATTTAAGTATTATGGTATACTAGTCCTTAGATCAATTTTTAGCTGAAAAGTAACCTTTTTCAAGATGTGCAAGTATATTTTGGTTGTGATTATGATTTTATGAGACTCCTGACTTGGCCGCTGGGCTGAGAACCGAGAGATTTTTCAAAATTTAATTTGAAATAATTTATGATAAAAACCTTTTACAATATTTTTAGGCTCACCTTACTGTTTGGGATCTTTTTAATTGGCTCATGTATTCACAAGAGAAGCTCTGAAGACAGAGATCTCACAAGAACCGATGGGGGCCTTGGCTGCGATAGTTTGGGAGACCAAGCCATTATAAGCCAGTGCCACCTAAATGAGATCAATCGCAAAATAGCGGCATGTACCAAACAAGGAAATCTTTATATCTGGGACAATGGCGAATGTATAAAAAAGAAGTCGCCTGAGTGAGACGGGAGCATCATTTTTCTTTTTTAGAGGCTGGCCTCATTTCGTCGCGGATGTCTTTAGCATTTTTAAAATTCATTACAAAAGATTTGTGGTCTCCAGTGTTGTAGAATAAAAGCCCTACAGGTGCCCCACTATTTATGTCTTGGATTTGGCCTATGACAAGTTCTCCACCAGGATGAAATTCTACTTCACTTAAAAAATTTCCCCGTCCAGGCTCCAGAGGCATGACTTTGATAGCCTCAGTATTATAATCAACAAGAAAAGCCTTTAGCCATACCCTTCTAAAAACCTCACTCATGCCCAGTATAATAATTCTGCGTCGGGCAAAATCTGCTCGAACGGTGGCACTGCTGACCGGAGTATCTTTGGGAAGAGTAATTTTAAAGGATCTCAATTTACTTTGAGCTCCTGACCAATCTTGAATTTCTCTCAATATAAGAGCATTGTTTTTTTCATCAATCTTTACAGAGCCAATAAGACCGTTGTCATAAATAATTCGTTCTGATTTTGGAATATTTAATATGTTTTTTTTGACAGCTTCCGGATGAAAGCGCACTATTTCATGATACCGAGAATTTTTGTTAGATTTTACCGCAATAATGGGTTGATTCCTTGTTGTTGGTAAATAGAGTGGTCTAAGTCCTTTTTCTAAAGGTACTGAGTCTTTGCGGAATTGAAAAAATTTTGGATCCACATCTACGGCTTGATTGACAAGCAAGTCATAAAGTAGGTACGCCTGATTTGCTGACTGGGCTAAGGTATATTGGCCTGAGGCCATTTGAAATGAATTTCCTTCTTTTAGGACAGGCAACTGAAATACCTGCGCTTCTCCTGTCATGCACAGAGCCTCCTCCCCAGTAAAACTTAGCAAAACAAAATTGTGGGGATTTTCTCCTTGTGTAAAAATCGCATCAGTCTTTGGAAAATTTGCTTTTTTTAATAAAAGAAGCTCATTTTTTACATAATCATACTGATAAAATTCTGAATATCTTTCTGCGACTTTATTTTTGAGTTTGTAATCACTGATAGCCACCTCTGGCTTTTGTAGGAGATGGTAGGATTTTTTATTATCTGAGCTAAAAGTCATAAGGCGGCCAGGATAATTAAAAAATATACGTCCGCAATCAGATAAAGAACTTTTATTCGTGCCACCATTAAAATTGGGTTTAGGGGGGGGGGATGTACGGAGGGATTTAGAGTCTAAATTATTCTTATTACTTTTCCTGCCAACTTTATTTTCAGGCAATTGTTCTTTTAATTCTTTGTTAATGCCAGGATTAGAACCTGATAATGACCTTCCACGCGGCAGTTTATCTTCCGCAGAGAACACCTTGGTGACGGGGGCTACATTAATATAAATAAAACAGAAACTACATAACCACCCAAAACGTATTTGTCTTTGACAAAACACGAACACTCCTTTTTTTGTCCAAGTTATGAAGATATCATAGCAAATTGCTAGTGTTTCCACTAGCCATACAAATATTTGGCGTGGTTCTTCCCGACTCTAGGTCGCTGCCATCTCGTATTGAGGCAATAAAAAGGAATGCAAACTAAAATGCTTGGGTTCCGGTCATTTGAGCGCCAATAATCAATAAATGAATATCATTGGTCCCCTCATAGGTATAAACCGTTTCTAAATTGCACATATGCCGCATCACAGTATATTCATCCATAATGCCATTGCCTCCGAGCATGTCCCGCACAGAACGCGCAATTTCAAGGGCTAGTTCGACATTATTTTGCTTGGCCATACTCACTTGAGAAAAATGGAGACTACCTTCATCCTTCAGTTGCCCGACTCTCATAACGAGAAGTTGACCGGTTGTGATACGGGTTGCCATTCGGGCAAGTTTTGCTTGGATAAGCTGGGTGTGAGATAAAGGTTTTCCAAAGAGTATTCTATTTTTAACATAATTTAGCCCTTCTTCGACGCAAGCTTCTGCTGCCCCTAAAACACCCCAAGCAATACCATAACGCGCTTGGGTCAGGCATGAGAGTGGAGATTTTAAGCCGTCAGCCTTAGGCAAAATAGCAGACTCTGGTAGTTCGACTTGATCAAAATAGAGTTCACTGGTAACCGAAGCCCTAAGTGAGAGTTTCCCTTCCATTTTTTTGACTAAAAATCCCTTGGTTTTGGTGGGGACTAAAAATCCCCGCATACCTTGATCCGTTTTTGCCCAAACAACCGCTACATCAGCTAAATTACCGTTGGTTATCCACATTTTTGATCCGTTTATAACCCATTTGCCGCCTCGAAATTCCGCTTTCGTTTTCATCGCTCCTGGATCGCTGCCGCCATTTTCTTCGGTTAGTCCAAAACATCCCACGGCTTTTCCAGATGCGAGTAAGGGGAGCCAATGTGTTTTTTGTTCTTCAGAACCAAAGGCATGTATAGGATACATCACTAAGGCTCCCTGCACAGAAGCAAAACTTCTAAGCCCAGAGTCACAGCGTTCCAGCTCTCGCATAATAAGCCCATAAGATATATTATCGAGTCCTGGGAGGCCATAGCCGCTCAGGTTTGGCCCAAGAACACCTAATTCGCCAATACGTGGAATGATATGGATGGGGAATTCTTCATTGCGATAGGCATCCTTTATTAGAGGTTTAACCTCTTTATCGACGAAGCTTCGCACGGTTTTTTGCAAAAGGTTTTGTTCCTCAGTCAAGGAGTCTTCTAACCATAAAAAATCTAGATTTGGCGATATTTGGGGCATCTTCATAGGGATTCCTTTAAAAAATTTTCTGCTGCTTCTGCAACACCAAGTGTAGCGTCTAATAAAAAATTTTTAAATGAACTTTTTACCTGCGGTCGCGTCTGTTTTAATTTATTAAAAAAAGCTAGTATTTCGCGCCAAAAAAAGTCAAGTTTTAATAAAGTTGCAGAAATTTGGTCAAGAATTGGTTTGCACAATTTTTTACTTATAAAAATTAATGGAAAGACTTTAGAAATATGAAACACAAGTCAGCGGATTTCCTTTACGATTTTGTCATAATTGGAAGCGGTTTTGGTGGCAGTATTAGTGCCATGCGTTTAGCCCAAAAAGGGTATAAAGTCGCTATAATTGAAAAAGGACGTGACTTTGCCGACGAAGATTTCCCTACCACTAATTGGTTGGTTCATAAATTCTTTTGGATGCCTCTCATTAAATGGTTCGGCCCCCAAAAGCTCAGCTTCCTAAAGGGGATACTGGTTCTGCACGGTGTGGGTGTTGGGGGTGGGAGCTTAATTTATGCTAATACGCTGCTCCGTCCCCGCAGAGAGGTTTTTTCCTCCCCTGCTTGGGGCTTAAATCCCGCAAAGGTTAACCTAGCTGATGAACTTGATCCTTATTATGAAACGGCTGAAAAAATGCTTGGCGTAACTGAAAATCCCCATTTAGAGGAAGGAGAAGAAGCTCTAAGAAAAACAGCCTTAGATTTGGGCGTTGCCGATAGCTTTCATCCGACACGTGTGGGTATTTATTTTGGGACACCGGATAAAAAAGTTCCGGATCCCTATTTTAGGGGTCAAGGTCCCGAGAGAAGTGGCTGTACTTTGTGTGGGGGATGCATGGTAGGCTGCCGTCACGGGGCAAAAAACACG
>JAUILP010000112.1 GCA_030432875.1 Oligoflexia bacterium
CGAGTCTAGAACAGGAAGAGAAAAACTCCTGACAAGAATCGGTATTTTAAAACCTAGATCCGTGACTTTTTTCCTGATTTTTGCCACATTAGTGGTTTTTGACCGCAGTTTTACCCGTAAAGTTTCTCCCGAAAAATTAACCTGCGCTAGGGTAATACCCGGCATTTTTCCAACACCGCGCTCAATATTTGCCGCACAATTAGCGCAGCTCATCCCAACAACAGGGAGGACAAGTTCTATGTTCTCTACTGACATTGATGAATTTTCATTCTCTTTTATCACTACAGTACCTTTTTATTTGAAAAATAAGCCTAAATATTTCATCCTTTTTTTTGCCTAATATTAGCGATGCCAAAAAAAAAAGACAAGCGGCTAACTCAGAAAACTCAGTGTCAAACCGTTCTATCCTAAACCATAAGAGCCGTCAAATCCTCAGGCTTAAATATCCCTCTCTCCGTAATAACCCCCGTAATAAGACGATGTGGAGTCACATCGAAGCCAAAATTCTTGGCGGGACTACCTTGAGGCGTTAAGCGCACCGTGGTCAATTTATCTTCCGCCCAGCCTTCAATCGAGCTAACCTCATCAGCATGGCGTTCCTCGATGGGGATTTTCTTAATGCCATCCGTTAGGCTACCATCAAGTGTGGCTATTGTCGCGGCGACAAAAAAGGGAACTGAGCAGTCCTTTGCGGCAAGCGCTTTTAAATATGTTCCAATCTTGTTTGCGGTATCACCTGTTCGGGTAATGCGATCGGCTCCCACGATAACGAGGTCAACTTGACCATGTTGCATCAGATGCCCGCCGACATTATCTGCAATTATGGTGTGCGGCACGCCTTGCTGCTTTAGCTCCCAGGCTGTCAACCGTGCCCCCTGGTTACTAGGGCGGGTTTCATCAACCCAGACATGCACAGGTATTCCCGCGTCAAACGCGCTATAAATTGGTGATAAAGCGGTACCATAATCGACAAAGGCTAACCAACCTGCATTGCAATGGGTGAGGATATTTAGAGGTTTTTCGCCTTTTCTGATGTATATGTCGCACAGCAATTCTTTGCCATAGCTTGCTATTTGCTGGCAAGCTGCGGCATCTTCATCGGCTATGGCGTGAGCACTTTGACGTGCGCACGTGATAAAATCCGGCTGACCCCAGTTTTCCTCAAGCGCTTGCAACATTTTGTTAACCGCCCAAGCTAAATTGACGGCAGTAGGACGGGTAGAGCGCAGGAGGCTCGCTGATTTGGTCAAAACTTCATAGTTTTTGCCTTTAGAAATCGCTTCTATTGCGGCTAAGTACATCCCGTAAGCAGCAGTAGCCCCGATTAAGCCAGCACCACGTACCTGCATAGATTTAATGGCATGAGCAATTTCCTCGACACTGTGCAAATCGATAATGACAAAACGATGCGGTAGGACCGTCTGATCGATAATTTGTACGATATGAGGCTCAGCGTCTTTTAGCCAAATGGTCCGGTAGTGTTTCCCCTCAACCTGCATCCTGTTTCTCCTTATAGACTTCGCGATCCCATTTTCTGCCGCAGCTTTAGCAAAGAATTGATTTCATCCTCGGGTAATTCTGAAAGCGGTCCTAAGCTAGCTGCCACAGCTAATACTTTTGCCACATGCTCTAGGCGTTCCATACCGTTAATGGCTTCCTCAGCTGAGTTTCCCCAGCTTAAGGCACCATGGCGCGCTAAGATCAATGCCTTATGCATGGGAGCGATTTTTTCAAGCCCTTGAGCTAGAGCTTCTGTACCAGGGCGCGCGTATGGCACAATAGGAATGGCTCCAACCCCTAAAATTGCTTCAGGCATGGACCGTATGGGTAACTCGTTTAATTTTGGTTTTGCTATTGACCAGGCAATAGCGTTAATTGGATGGGCGTGTACGACCACTTTGGCTTCAGCACACGTTGCGTAAACTTTCAAATGCATCAAGCGTTCCGAGGACGGCGAACCGGAGATGATACTATTTTCAAGCGTCAAAACCGCGAGATCACGAGCAGCAATTAACCGCTTATTTCGTCCTGCTGGTGTGATCAATATACACTGATCATTTAGGCGGTAGCTAACGTTACCATCTGCTGCTGCGAGCATTCCTAGACCATGCAGATGTGCGCATATCCTTAAGACTTCAGCTTTTGCTGCGTCAATATCCATCTGTAGTCCCTAGATTCAATAAAGGTTTAGCATTATATTCCTTTAGTTTAATCACAAAATACAATGGGTAAATATTTTAAGATCTAAAAATTTCACCCATTTTTTTACCAAGTAGGAGCGATGATCCAATAATAGATAAACTGAGAATGCCCATAGCTATCATCCCCAATGCGCTTGCCGTAAATTCTCCTGTACCATGCTCCAAAAACAAAGCATAAATCGCCTTTGTTATCGGATAAAAACGGTCTTTCATAGCAAGAATCAGGCTATCAGAAACATCTAGCATGGCATAGCTAAAACAGAGCAGCGATCCTGCTATAAGATTGGCTGTAACCAAAGGAATGGTTATTTTTCGTAAGGTATAAATCCGTGATGCGCCAAATGTTTCACTCGCCTCCTCAAGACTGACACTCAACTGCTCTAAACCTGCAGAGGCTGCACGAACCATATAAGGGAGTCGCCGAATAGCATAAGCGATTATAAGCAGGGGCACAGGATTGTTCATAGGATCAAGAAAAGTATTAGAATAGGTCACAACATACCCAAAAGCTAAAACGATGCCCGGCAAGGCCAGCGGTATCATTACAAGACTATCAAGCCACCCAGCTAGCGGAATCAGTTTGCGCGTAACGACATAGGCAATGAGAACTCCCAGCAAAAAATCAATAAAAGTAGAAAATCCTGCAAAAATAAAGCTGTTTTTAATCCCTATTAAAGATAGCTCCTGATTAAAAACAGCCACATAATGCTCAGAAGTCAAGGAAGTAGGAAGGGGCGTCATAAACCAATCGCCACTTATACTCGTAAGAAATACGCTGATGTGGGGGATAAGAGCAAAAAAAACTACGCCACCAATTAAAGCATAAATACCTAGCACTATGCCCAAGTGAGGTTGGCCACTGCGTTTTGTCACGTGCCCCTTCGCCATCATTTGGTAATTATGTTTCCCGAGCATTTTTTTTGAGATCAAAAAAAGCAGAATTGTGAGAACAATAACAACAAAAACCAAGGCAAATCCAACGGGATTTTCATTGATGTCCGTCACCATATTAAAAATGCGCACTGGAATAGTTTCGTTGAATCCTACCAATAAAGGAGTGCCCAGGTCCGTAAAGGCCCAGATAAAAACAATAATCACCCCGGCAAAATATCCTGGTCGCGCCAAAGGCCAGGCAATATCTTTAAAAATGCGAAAACGCCCAGCACCAGAAATTTCGGCCATTTCTTCCATACTCGGGTCCACGTTAGCGAGCGCAGCGCTTATGTTAAGGTAAAGTATCGGATAAAGATGGAGCACTTCTAATATCACCACAACCCACAGCATATTGGCCTCAGCAAGCCAGTCTATAGGTTTGGTAATGACACCCCAATCCAGTAGGAGGAGATTAACCGTACCAAGTTTGGCAAAAAAACGCTGAAATCCGATGGCTCCCACAAAAGGCGGCATAACTAAGGGAACCAGCAATAAGCCACTCATGAGCCCCTTGCCTGGATACTCATAACACACATTGATAAGCGCTAAAGGAACGGTGAGTAAAGTAGCGAAAATAACTGTGCTGCACCCAATCCAAAGGCTATTTATTAAAGATTCGGTTTGTAAACTGCTGGCAAATAAGAGTTGAAAGTACTGGAGGGTAAAGGCTTCGCCATTATAAAAAGCCTTTACAATAATGTTTCCTATGGGGATCACAAGAAAAAACAAGAGTAGCGCCATCATCAAGGCCATGGTGATATAGCCAATGATTCTGCTCATCATCAGGCCAGATGTTTTTTTCCTTTCTGAGTTAGGGCCATTTTTTAGGGGAATTTTTATCATTTTAGGTCTCAAGGCCAAGACTATTTTGAGGAGGTAGGATCACGACATCCCTTGGATCAAGGTATAGATGACAAAGGTCCCCAATTTTTATTTCCTGTTGTTGGCGATGAAAAAGATTTATGCGAAATTTTGTTTGATCACCAGTTATGAATTCGATTTGCTCCATGTCGCCTAGGTAGGTTATCCGAGTAACCTGTGCCGAGAAAGTGTTTTGTCCCCTTTGTTCATCTTTGCCAAGAAGAACAAAAGCTTCGGGGCGTATGCTTAGGACAACCTCGTCGCCAGTACTTGGTGCTAAAGCCTCACCGGGAGTGCGACCAAACAAACTCCCTAAGGAAGATTTGACCACGACCAAAGTTTTTTCATGCGCCGTCACTGTTCCACCCACCAAATTTGTGTCCCCTATAAATCCAGCAATAAAGGGATTTTGTGGGTGATTATAGAGATCTCTAGGGGTTCCCGTTTGAATCAAATGACCACCATGCATAACGCTGATGGAACTAGCCATGGATAGAGCTTCCTTTTGATCATGCGTAACATAGATCATGGTGATTCCCGTACTCATGTAGATTTTGGTGATGTTTTCGCGCATTTCATGCCTGAGTTTAGCATCAAGATTAGAAAGAGGTTCATCTAGGAGGAGAACTCCTGGTCTTATTGCTAAAGAACGAGCCAAAGCCACACGCTGCTGCTGCCCACCTGAAAGTTGACCGGGGAAACGCTTTGCATAGCGCGTGAGCTGGGTCATATCCAGAACATCTTCTATGCTTTTATTTATTTGTTCCTTGCTGAGTTTACGAAGCTTGAGACCATAAGCAATATTTTCCCAAACAGTCATGTGAGGCCATAAGGCATAATTTTGAAATACCATACCGATGTGACGCTCGGCAGAACTTTTTTCAGTTACCTCCTGACCATCAAAAAATATTTTCCCAGAGCTAGGCTTTTCTAGACCCGCGAGCATCCTTAATATTGTGGTTTTTCCACAGCCCGATGGCCCTAAAAGAAAATGCATCGAGCCAGACGCGATTTCTAAATCGAGACTGTGAACAGCCGTGGTTTGGGCTCCGTATATTTTAACAATTTTTTCGCAGGTTACCTGCATGACTCCCTCTTTAGATTTGGTTTTCTTTTTAGCCGCTATTATTTTTTGCCAATGCCTTATATTTTTTTCGCGCAAAATCAACCCAGGCATTGATGGTTTTATTGCGTAGGACTTCGTCGTGCCACTGAGCGGCTAGGAGCGTAAATTCTTTTTCACTTAGGGGCATGGCGGCAAGAGCTTTAAGAGACTCAGGTTGTGGCCGCTCAACACTTTGATTTATGGCTTTCCATGCTGCCTTGAGTTCTTTGTGGGTATCGATAATCATAGCACCAAGAAGATCCCCTAAGATGCGATTGGTTATTGCCACCTTATGGATATCCAAAGCTAGAAATTTTTGTTCTAAAAATGGGTTAAAGGCACTGATGCGCCTTCCTTCAGTTAAGCTATAAACTTTTGAATTTACCGACATTCGTCCTAGGGTTGTTTTCGTGGGTCCACCCTTCGCCCCTTTTGGCAGAACAAGGAGCTGCTGCGCTTCAGTGCTAAGAACCCATTCTATAAAGCGCTTAGCACTCGTAGCATGCGGAGCACCCTTTAACAAAGCTATCGGATCAGAATCAAGTATGGTTTCGCCTTTTGGTAGGACGAAGCCAAGATTTTGAGCACCTACAGACGCAATTTTTGCTAGGGCATAAAAATCTATCGCTAAACCGATAGGAGCATTGCTACTCACAACGCCTTTGATGGGGTCAGAGCTTGAGTGTGAAAAATGATTGGTATTTCCCCCCATGCGGATAAGCTTCTCCCAGCCCTTTTCCCAACCATCGCTCTGTAATATTATATTATTCAGAGTGGTTGCGGTGCCAGACCTACGGGGATCTGTTTGCAAAATATTATTAAAATACCTAAATTCACCCAGGTCACGCCAAGTGGAAGGCTCCGGCAACTTTAAATAGCGAAGCATTTTTTTGCTATAGAAGATGCCAAATGAAGATAATGCCGTCCCATACCAGGTTTGGCTTTCGTCATACTGAGGGATTCCCCCAACTAATTTTGGGATTTGCTGCAAAAGCTCTGGAGGAAGTTCTGTTTTTACTAAAAGCCCTGCCGTCAAAAGTTCCATAAAGGTCGATGACCCACCACCCCAAAAAACATCAATACCTGAAGTGGCCGGATCTTTGGTATATTTGGCTTTCAAAAATCGAATATCATCTGCTGAACCCCCTTGGTCTAGCCAATCGACATTAATTTTTTTATTAAAATTTTTTAGGTAATATTTTTCAAATTTAGGGATGAATTCTTCTTGGATCGACTTGCGATGAGGTGAAATAATAACCAATTTTTCGTTAGCAAAACCTTCAACAGAAACCAAAATTTGCAGCATAATGAGTAGAATTTTTTTCATAAAGATATTCCCTTACTCTCGAGTGTAGCGCAGATGCTTAATTTTTTATGGGTCTCCTTATGTTTTTTACTGGACTCTCCCTATGCTTAATCGCTTGCGCAGCCCTATTTTACCCCTATTTGCCCACATAGCAAGTATTAACTCTTATATTATGATGTGCCTATTTTTAACGCATTTTGAATCTGTTAGAGATTTTCTAACTCTAAAAATTCTTCTGATCTGAGCGGTAATAAGTAATAGAGGCAGTTTTTGCATATTAAATTATGGCGATGCTTAAGGCAAACTCATCAGAGTTTTTTCTAAGGCCACACTAAGATCAGGATTGCTCGATTTTAGCTCAGGACACTCATGTACCAGTGTGTCCAACCAAGGTAAAACTATGGGATCCTTAACATCAGCCAAAACCTTCAAATCAGCAACGCGCCTAGAATCAAAGTATTTTGTTTCCGCTAAATAGTCACATCGGTTTTTATCAGCAGCATCAGGCGGGAGAATTTTAGCTAACATCGCCAGCAAAACATCAGCTCTTCCACTTGCATCATTGTGCGTGGCCAAATCTCGCAAAAGTACTTGAGGTTCAACAATCCCTAATAGATCAATGACCTTAGAGGCTAGTTCACCATAATCATAATAATAATTTGGGCATCGAATAAAATATTCGTCGACCCAGGTGATGAGTTCAGGATCGGGAAGTCGCCTTAAAAGCTGTAAAAACCCAAGTTTCCATTCTAGGGTCTTCTTATATGACTTCTGATCGAGTTTACATAATTGTCCAAAAGAAATAATCGGGGAAATGAAAAGATGCATACCATACCCCAATAAGATTTGATCACCTTCTATATCGATAACCTTATGGAAAAATTGCATGGCCTCATCATATAATACTGGAATCCATGGAATAGACGTTCTATTACTTTCCAACATATTAGGCGCGATATTATTATGGATTCTATCTAAAACAGCATCTTGTTTATGATCTATTTCGCCTGACATTCTCTGATGTTTTGTGTTTCTATAAATCCAAAATAATTTTTTATAGGCCAACTCACGAACTTCTATATAGGGACTTGGCGATACTTCAAATTCCTCAAGGTACCTAGTCTCGGCACAAGAAGAAGTACGACTGCTATCACATCCAGCGGATTGATGACGTACATGAATGGATAGAGCGGACAAAGTCTCTCTCGGCATCTCCGCCATGCCATCAATAATAGCAAGGATTGTTTGGCGCAAATCATCGTCTTTAATACCCATAAATCGACTCAACGAGCTCAGCGCCGCTGGCGTCCGCATAGAGAGCAAGTAGTCCATGGACATTTTATTAGTGATACGGTAGAAGGTTAGACGCTTTATGATGGGGGCATCCGTTGGCTCCCCTTTCTTAGTGTTCAAAAAAATACCATAACGGGATTTCATGAATAACTTTCCCAGCATAAGACCGCAGTTACCACCAAATAACCCATCTTTATCGCTTGTAAAGCGATACTCAAGTTCTTTTAAGACTTCCGTGTAATGACTTTGCATAAATCCTTCGCTTTCAACTAGCTGATCGAGAAGGACCGAGGTTGATTCACTGTTTTTCGTCTTTAACAAAATATTGACAAAACTTTTGCGCACATCATCATAGAATTTTTTTATTCCCTCACCCAATTGCTCACAGTGAATCCCAATAATTTGACTTTTTTCAAGATAGGAGAGCATCCAAGTCCGACGTTCTTCATCATCCATATAAAAGTTTTTTGGTTTATTAATGAATTGCAGCAA
>JAUILP010000113.1 GCA_030432875.1 Oligoflexia bacterium
AGCTAAAGAAAATCCAAACTTTGAAATCGATAGTTAACCGGCTTTAGCCGGTATTAGGTGGGACTTTCAGTCCCTTTATTAACCCATCGACTTTAGTCGATGGTTGTTAAGTATCGATTACCGCGTCTAAGTTTTTGAAAAATGTACTCGTGATTATAACATATTTACCCAATTTCGTAGAAAAGAAAGATAGTAAGTCTTCTGTGATTAGATCACGAAAAGACCAGAATACCCTAAGCCTCTTGAAATATTTGATCCTTAACATCTATATTATCCATTAGGGGCCTAAAAAGATTTTCTTCTAAAGGCAAAACACTTGCCGTAAACAATTTCCGACTTACATTTGTTTTTGCGTTAAAAAACCGTTCGATGTTCTCTGTTGTTCGGTGTGTGTTTTCATTTATAATAGAATAAAAAAATACAGAAGGGTATTGTATCGTGCCTCAAAGACTTCTTAAAAATTCGACACATAAAGTTGCAGAGCTTTTACAAAGATCCATTATGGAACTTGCCAATGTACGTAAAGGTGTTTTAACGCCCGACCTCATATTGGTGGCGCTCATGGATCAAAAAGATTCCATTGTTTTAAAAATTCTCGATGAGCTTAAGCTTGAGTCTCCTCCTAGTGACATCCGCCGTCATATTATTGATGTCGTGATGGCAAATGTCGCCAAACTTCCGCCGGTAGAAATGGGTCCCAATGCCGCTATAAAAATAACCGAAGAAGTTTCTCTTTTATTTGAAAGCGCGGATAAAGAGCGACAAGGGCTAGAAGATACGTTTATTTCTACGGGTGCGATTTTTTTAGCTTGCTTTGATCCCGGCATCCCTTCTACTCATAAACTCCTGAAACAGTTCGGCATCAATTATGATGCGGTTAAAGAGGCTCTCAAAAAAATTCGCGGCAATACAAAAATCACCCAGCAAGATAGCGAATCACGTCTCAGCATGATGGAGCAATACACAACTGATGTCACCGCAATGGCGCGTAAAAACAGTCTGGATCCCGTCGTAGGTCGCGGTGAAGAAATTGAGCGGGTTATCGAAATCCTTTCGCGTAGAAAAAAAAACAATCCCATATTGATTGGTGAACCCGGTGTTGGTAAAACAGTCATTGTTGAGGGGCTGGCGCAGCGCATCGTTGAAGGCGATGTACCCGATTATCTTCTCAATAAAAAAGTGGTTTCCTTAGAAATGGGGTCCTTAATCGCAGGTGCAAAGATGCAAGGCGAATTTGAAGAGCGCCTCAAAACGATTAAAGACGAAGTGATCGCCGCTGGTGGCGATATTATACTGTTTATTGATGAGATACATACCGTGGTGGGAGCTGGGAGGTCTGGTGGTGGTTTAGATGCCTCGAATATGCTAAAGCCTGAACTCGCCAAAGGCGTTTTACGCTGCATTGGCGCTACAACGATTAAGGAATATAAACAGTACATCGAAAAAGACAAAGCCTTAGAACGCCGTTTTCAACCGGTCAAAGTCCGCCAACCAACGGTGTCTGAAACGATCCAAATTTTGCAGGGATTAAAAAACCGTTACGAATCTCATCATGAAATAAAATATAGCGACGAGGCAATAGAGGCTGCGGCAATCCTCAGCGACCGCTACCTCATGGACCGGTTTCTTCCTGATAAAGCCATTGATTTACTCGATGAGGCAGGATCTAAAAAAAGATTGAAACTTTTTTATGTTCCCCCGGAATTCAAGTCCTGGGAATCTGATCGAAACGAGTTGTTGGCGGCAAAAGCGCAAGCTTTCCATGATCAGGATTTTGAAAAAATGGCGCGCATTCAAATGCGGCTTGCTGATGTGGAAGGAAAGATTAATGCAAAAAGAGAAGACCTTGCCAAAGCCTCAAAGCCACAAGATCGCCTGGTCGATGTGGACGATATTGCCTCTATACTTCACCGCATGACGGGGATTCCTATACAAAAAATGGTGTCTGAAGAAGCAGAAAAACTCCAGCAGTTAGAGAGTCGCCTGCGAAAAAGGGTGGTGGGTCAAGATAGAGCCATTAGCGCTGTAGCCAATGCCATTAGACGAAACCGATCTGGGCTCAGAAAAAAAGGCGCTCCCATCGCATCATTTTTATTTTTTGGTCCCACGGGCGTTGGAAAAACTGAACTCGCTAAAGCCTTAGCCGCCGAAGTTCTTGATGATGAGTCCCGCATTATACGCCTGGATATGTCCGAATACATGGAGAGGCATACCGCGTCACGATTGATAGGCTCACCTCCCGGCTATGTGGGCTACGGCGAAGGAGGTCAATTAACCGAGCGTGTTCGTCAGCAACCCTACTCGATCGTGCTCCTAGACGAATTTGAAAAAGCTCATCCTGATATCTATAATCTTTTGTTACAGGTCCTCGATGAGGGCTGGCTCACTGACGCCGAGGGTCAGCGGGTAAGTTTTCAAAACTGTATTATCATCGGAACTTCTAATCTCGGCTCTGAAGTATTGACCGAGAAAAAACGACCTCTAGGTCTTGGTGCTCAGAGTGAAGAAGGTCTCAGTTTGCAGGAAGAAAAAAATGAAATTATGAAGCAGGTGAAAAATTATCTAAGGCCCGAATTTATTAACCGGCTAGATGACATCATTATATTTAGCCGCCTTGAAGAAAAAGAACTTCACCAAATTATGGATTTGCTGGTCATCGATTTGGAAAATAGGCTTAAAGATATGTCAATTAAACTAACATTTAATGATGAAGCAAAAGACTTTCTGATTAAACAAGTGGACACTAAGTTTTACGGTGCCCGCCCCCTAAAACGCAAACTTGAACAATTGGTTGAAAATGAAATTGCCCAGTTGTTGATTGTAAATGGTGATAATGCTAAAGGAAAATGTATTGATGTGGCGATAAATGACGGTGTGTTGGTGACGACCATTAGGTAAAAAATTCCTACCTACACCCCTTGAAGGTCAAGGAATTGACGGACTTTTCTCTCGGGAACTAAGGGTGATAATATAGTAGAAGCAAGAGTCAGGTAGCAGGTTAGAGTGGACAGGCTTTTATCTCTATATTTTACCCTAGGGAGAGTCAATATGTCAGATCAGTGGATGTCTATCGTAGAATATGCTCGAACCTTTAGCATTTCAGACATGACGATTCGCCGCCGAATTAAATCCGGAAAAATCCATGCGGTATTAAGGGAAGGCAAATATTACATCCCCGTAAAAATGACGGACGCTGGAAAATTTATACCCCAACGAAAAACGGGGATTGTTGCCGAACCCGAAAATGAAGAGCAGACTCCTCGCACGCCTGCAGTGGAACCACAAATTCCGCGGTTGATTCCCCGGCAAATAAGCATTTCTCCAAATCAAAGCGCAACTTCTCAAAATTCCTTATGGGAGCACCGTGGCGTTGAGCAAAGAAGTCGCCCTAATATTGAGCTTTCTGAGCAGCATAAATCGCCCTATTATAATGGCGTGCTTTTAACGGCAAATGGCGAAGCTCATGAGTTTCAAAATACTTCTGCAGGAGCAACATCGCTTCCTTCACGTCCAAACCCCTATAATTATAATAATTCAGCGACGCAAATCACGGCACAGGCTGATGCGCAGATTTTCTCTCAGCTTTCCCATAAAATAGAAAATATGATTTCTTTGACCAGGGATACCCTTGGGCGTCTAGACCGTGAAAAAAGACACATTCAGGGTGAGTTTGAACAAAAAATTCTAGCTCAGCAAGAGCAGCTTAAAAACCGTGATATGGAAGTGCAAAATCTTAGACAAAAACTTGAAGATATGCAGCTTCTCATCAAAATTATGGAATCTAAACAAGTGAAGGCCCAAATTTAGGCATTACAGCTTTTGTAGTAAGGTACGAATCAATTTCCAGATACTACCAATGTCAGCCACGCACATTTTTTCATCGGGTGAATGTGCCCCCAATATAGTAGGTCCGAATGATATCATGGCAAGACCGGGATATTTTTCACCAATAACGCCAGTCTCTAATCCTGCATGAATCACCTCAACTTTAGCCTTTTTTGCAAAAATTTCCTCATAAATTTGGGTACAAAGTTTTAGCAGTGGCGCATCAAATTGCGGTTCCCATGGCGGATAGCCATCGGCAGTTTCTAGTGAGCCCTCGACCAAATGCACTAATGCCGCGCATTGGGCCGAAACCTCTTCAAGGCGGCTCTTTATGGCACTTCTTTGGCTAGAAAGAATTGACACGTGGTCTTGGTCTACCGTAATCGTGGCAAAGTTTGCGGAAGTCTCGACGAGGTGCGGGAAGCCCGCAGCATAATAGATGGGGCCGTGGGTGAGGCAAAGGCTAAAGTTAAACACCTTATCGCGCGACTTAAGGGTTAGGGGCTTAGAAGGAGAAACTGGTGCTGCTATTTCCACATACTCCACCGCCAAATGACTGTCTGTCATCTGAAATTCTTTTTTTACTAAAACCTCCCAGCGAGCACAAACATCCTTAAATATGGAGCATTCATTTTGGGCAATGGCTATGTCGGCAAAGGCTTCTCGAGCAATGGCATTATGAGCGGTGCCTCCTTCGATGGAAAAAACTTTTATAGTCACTGATTTGCTAAGCTTAGATAAAAGCCTCATCAAAATTTTTATAGCATTGCCTTTGCCACGGTGAATATCAATTCCCGAATGGCCGCCGCTGAGGCCGCTGATTTTCAAAGAGAAGTATGACATCCCTTGATGAGCATAGCTCTCTTCACGTTCAATAGGGATTTTTATGTGTGATGTTGTTCCCCCAGCACAGCCCGCGATAAAAACGCCCATTTCTTCTGAGTCAACATTAATTAGGGTTTTTCCCGTCAGAAATCCCTGTTCTAGCCCCAGAGCCCCGGTTAATCCGGTTTCTTCATCGATGGTCATGAGGCATTCGAGTGGGGGATGCTTTAATCCGCTGGAATCGAGTAGGTATAACATATAAGCAATCGCGATCCCGTTGTCAGCTCCTAGGGAAGTCCCATCAGCCATGAGCCAGCCATCATGGTATTTGAGTTTAATGGGATCGCGTAGAAAATCATGGGTAGATCCAGGAATTTTTTCGCAAACCATGTCTAAATGTCCCTGAATAATCACTGGGGCTGAGTTTTCCTGGCCAGGTGTTCCTGGTTTCATGATCAAAAGATTGCCCGCTTTGTCTTCTTTAAATTCTAGCTTTCTGTCCTTGGCGAAGGATTTGAGCCAGGTTTTTATAGACTCTTCGTGTTTTGATTTGCGGGGAATTTTAGCGATTTCTTCAAACCAAAAAAGTATGGCCTGGGTTTCGGTAGGATAATGAGACGGTAAAACAAACGACTTAGGTTTTTGCATGGTTAGGTCTTTCTACAAAAAAAATCATTTCAACCATAAGATACTTGAGTCACCATAACTAAAAAAGCGGTAATTTTCCCTGATAGCACATTGATACATAGCGTGTGCTTCACAGACACCAAGAAGTGCTGCAATGAGCATAAAAAGTGTCGATTTCGGTTGGTGAAAATTGGTCATGAGCGCGGATAGGCACCAGGGCTCATATCTTTGGTTTTGCCTCGGATAAATAAATAAATCAGTCCCGTGCCATTTGTCCGCCAGGTTTGATAAATTTTCTATTTTGTGCTCAGCTAAACGGTAAAGGCTTTCCAGAGTTCTTAGTGTTGTGGTTCCCACCCCTATGACCGGAATATTTTGTTCCATAGCAGCGATTATTTTTTCTAAGGTTTGATGCGGAAGCATAAACTGTTCGCTGTGCATATTATGTTCAGTGATATTGGCGGTTGTGACGGGTTTGAATGTCCCCATGCCAACGTGCAAAATGACTTCGGCAAAATCAGTGCCCCGCTGTTTTAATTCATCCATCAAATCAGCGGTAAAATGAAGGCCAGCAGTAGGCGCCGCAATAGAGCCAGGCTCTCGGGCGTAAACCGTTTGATAACGCAGGAGGTCGTTTGATTTTGGGTGGCTCTGCCGGGTTCTTTTGATGTAAGGAGGTAAAGGCGCAAATCCTTGCTCCGTGATGAATTTTTGAATCTCTTCAGCAGGAGCAGAAAAAGTTAATGCGATACCATTGTTCAAAACATCTGGTGGAATTTCTGTGATCGTCGCGGTAAAAGGTGCTTGGGCAAATTCAACGGTTCCTCCCAGCTTCATTTTTTTTATCGGTTTGCCCAACGCCCGAATTTTGGCATAGGGAGCTCCTTGAGGAGGGGTTAAAAATAGAAACTCGGCTTCGTGGCCAGAGCTTTGTAGACGAGCAAATATGCGGCTTGGGATAACTTTTGACGCATTATAAATGATCAGGCTTTTTGCAGGAAGAATACTACTGAGTTGGCTAATATGACTATGGGTTATAGATCCATCGGTACCACGAACAAGAAGGCGTGATGCACTACGTTCTTCGGTTGGCTCTTGGGCGATGAGATGGCTTGGTAACTCGTAATCAAAATCATTTAAAATATAAGGCTTTTGCGTCATAATAAAAAAGTCATCCATAGATTTTATGAAGATTGTTGGCGTCTGATTTTTACCCGCAGGCTCATAAATTGTTTTTTTGCTCAATTTTCAGCGCCGAAGGGGAACACTCTGAAATCAAAATGCCCGAGATTCGTTATTTGATCGGATTCCCATGCTGTCGCTGCAAAAAAAGCTCGCTTTGTTCTACCTTTTTTTTCTCCTAATACCAAGGGGCTATTCTTGCCCTATTTTTATCGAAGATTCATTATTACAGCCCCAGTTACCCCAAAACCTAGATGGCTGGCTCTTTTATGGACGCGACGCCAGCGGAGTGATTCATTATTTTGATTATGATATCATGTATATAGGCGGTGATGGCATTCTAACTTCGCAGCGTCCCGGCCTACATCAAGATGGGAAAAGGCGCATAATTCTGGGAGGAAACGATAATCTTAAGAAAAATGAGTTCAAAAAACTCACACGGACTCACCTCCTGTGTGCTGCTCAAAGCTTGGAATGGACTGTTGGCGGCCCCCCTGAGAGGGACCAGAATTTTATCTATGCCCAGAACTGCGGTGAGCCTAGGCGAACGCCACATGGACCTTTATTTTGGCAGCAAAAAGTCGTCTATGATAAACAGAAGCATACCATTACCAGTCCCCATTATCTTTACGCCATCGACAGCGCCAATTATATGCTTTTTACCGAGATTGATTATTTTTTAGGGGGGAGCAAAGTTCCGCTGGCTTTTAATTCCAGTCTTTTTATTTTTGCCGACGTTAAAAACTTCTTTTCGCTGCTTTTTGACAAATCAGATATCGGCTCGCATATGTATGCTACCCATATTTTAAATACGGGTCTGCACGCTTCGATTGATTTTTATTTAAGTGTTTTATTTTTTAAGGTGAACCTAAATCTGCTGGTAGATGCATTTTTTTTCCCAAACACCGTTTTTATTCCTATGAAAGTCAGTCTGCCTATTAGTGCAAAAAAATATTTACGTGATACCAGCGGTATTTTTTATACGTGGCTTTCACCTAAAAACTTCGAAATCAAAGCACAGAAAATGATTGAATATGGATCTTTGCTTGCAAAGGATAAAGATGCTATCACGGCAGATTTTTGCCCTGCTAACGGTGATGGTATCTGCGTTTTTACGCTAATTTTTAAGGAGAAAGACCGTATACTTAAAATGAATTTTGAACTTGCTGAGGCGCTCATTGGCAAAGGATTTTATCCCCAACTGGTGCTAGATCCTCTTAAGTTTCAACAAAAACAGAACTGGCCAAACAAGACTGTCCCGAAAGTGGATGGTCCGAATGCCGATAAAAAAGGCGTGGGTTTATTTTTCAGCACAGCTCAGCTTGACGCTGGCGACTACCAATGGGATTTTTGGATAGAGATTATGTCAGAGAAAGACTCCGGACAAGGTTTAAGGGCTTGCCCAGAAAAAGCCCATTATGTTGCGAAATAAAAAAATCCCTCTCGGTTTTTGGGCGAGAGGGATTTTTTTGTAATGAACTTTTGTACTAGATCTATTTAGAAAACACTATAAGGCCTATCTAAAACTAGGACTTGTTCGCATCCCCTTCTTCATACTCTGCATCTACAACATCACCATCATCTGTCTTTTGCGCACTGCCGCCATTGGGACCGGCACTACCTGCGTCGCCACCGGGTTGACCGGCAGCATTGGCATTTTTATAGATTGCTTCTGCCATTTTATGGAGTTTTGCCTCAAA
>JAUILP010000190.1 GCA_030432875.1 Oligoflexia bacterium
TAGAGCTATGCCTCTTTATAGAGGAAATTGCCCGCATACCGATGGATATTCCTTGAGCCATGATGGGCAGATTCTCTTTTAAATCATTATTTATTTTTAATGCTGAATCATCAAGTCTACTCAAAGTTACGGGGATCTCTAAATTATCCATAAAATATTTATCTAGATTTTTAAGCTTAGAGGTTCCTCCAGACAAAAAAATCTTTTTTATGGGGCTTTTTTCCCATTTTTTGAATGAATAAAATGTTCGTCCCAGCTCTTTGACCATAGCACTACAAGCAACGGTTATTCGTTGAGCAATCATTCTATCTTCGGGACTCAGCTGTTCACCTTCATCGCTTGAGCATAGGACATAACTGATTCTATGTTTTACTCGTTGCGCTTGGGCGTAGGAAATTTCTAAATCTCGGCTGAGAAATTCGGTCAAATATCTCCCGCCCAAATTAATGGAGCGAAACATACGCAGGACTTGATCTTGAACGATACATACCGAAATTTTTTCATGTCCGACATCAATGATAGCACCGCACTCTCCCGGCTCCAGCCCAAGGTAGGGATTTAAGTTGTAAAAGGACAAACTATCAACATCGACTAGTTTTGGATCAATATCGATGTGATGTAAATGCTCAAGAAAGCTTTTAAGAAAAACCTTTCGCGTCATCACCGCCATTGCCATGGTGCTAGTGCCAACCTGCCCAAGGATTTGGTGATCAACAATCATGTCTTCTAAGTCGTAAGGAACGACATCTTCAACTTCTGCAAGAACCGCCTTTTCTATTTTTCTCGTGTCAGTAAAATTAAAGGACATGATGCGGCTCGACACAAACTGTCCTGGCATAGCCGTGATTATGCGATCAACCTTTAAATCATTTTCTTGAAAAAGTTGCTCCATGACATAAGGTATCAAGATATCCGCTGGCAGCTTGTCAAAATCAGGGATAACATTTTCATAAAAATTGACTATTTCGTAGGAGCTAAATGAATTAAGAATTTCTACGATTTTGATCGAATAACTACCAATATCAAGACCTATGACTTTTTGCACAAAATATTTCCTTTAATAATTTTAATGACCTAATGTCATTTTAACTCATTTTTTTTAAAGACCCAAACCTCCCTCACATCATACGCCAATAAAGCAAGCGATAGGCCGATTCGTCAGGATCGTATTTTTGCTTACTTTCTTTAGAAGGAACCTTTCGTTGGATAACTAGGTGCAAAATTCGGTCTTCACCTTCAGACGAAGCCGATACTTTGATATTGAAAACATCGGATTTTTTACTAAACCACTGATCTTTCTTAGAACCATCTTTTTCCGGCTCATAACACATCATATCTTTTAAAATAGACGGTATATCGCCAGTATCACTGCGGTTTTCCTTATTTTTATGCCGTTCCTGATCATCACGAGCAAATTTTTCGCCACAAATATCTCTTGCCTCAGGAATTAAACACATAAGAAGAGATCTTTTTGCCGTATTAATATTGATTTTATTCAAATTTTCATC
>JAUILP010000191.1 GCA_030432875.1 Oligoflexia bacterium
ACTGTTTTGCAGGTAGTCGCCTGCAGTGCTTCCATCAATGAATTTTATAAACAAATCTGCTGGGCCTTGGATTTGGAGGTCAAAGCGGCAAGCAGGGCTTTTTTGGCAAAGAGTTTTCGTAGTGCTTTGAAGGATATTGTTACCGCGAAAAAACAGCGTGTAGTGCTCGTCATTGACGAAGCCAACCTCCTGCGAACCGAGGTTTTTGAGGAGCTTCACACGCTGACGAAATTTGATCATGATTCCCAAAATTTATTATCCATTGCCCTTATTGGGAGTAGCAGCCTCATTGATAAGCTAACTTACCGTAGTTCTGCCCCCTTAGCTTCCAGGGTCATTGCCAGGAGTCATCTAAATGCCATTACTCCAGAACAAATGAACGAGTATATCCTGCACCATCTGAAAATAGCAGGAGTGAAAAAACAAGTATTCAGTGATAGCGCTATGACGGCTATTTTTCGAGGATCTGGTGGAGGTCTTAGAGCTGTCAACAATCTTGCTAGAGGTGGGCTAATTGCCGCAGTAATTGATAAAACCGAATTAGTGCAGGCTGAGCATATTCGTCTTGCAGCATCAGAACTCTTACAAGGAGCAAAACCCTGAAAAAGCATCAAACAAAGTACAGCATCAGTGATAATGATCTCGTGCAAATCCTAAATCTCATCAATTATTTGCGGGAAGCCATCTGTGAAAAGATAACCCAACCATCCTCAGAAGATTACTGTGGACTAAGTGAACTTGAGTATTGGGAAGAAATTTCAAAGATCAATGTAAGCGTAAGCCCAACGACACCTAAGACTTTTTAAAATAATTGAATATGATCTCTTTTAAATATTTTTTTAAGGGAGATGAACATGAATCAAAAAGAAGAGGTGGACTGGGCGTATCATATTCAGAATATTAAAACGTATAAAGGGAGTAAGGCAGAATATTACCGAGACCAGGGCATCAATTACAAGCACTTAATATACCGGGATTCCCGCCAAAGCAAGGCACTTAACCTCAAAAAACCGAAATATATTCCCATCGACATATCTTCAGGGGTTATAGAGAACCAATCATCATGCGTTTTTAGCGTTAAATTAAGATCATCTGGTATTATGTCAGCAGAAATCGACTGTAACAATGCCTTGGTAAAGTCCTTGATTTCATCTTTGATTCAAAAAATTTAGGAGATGATACTATGAGAGACTTGCGAAGTTTCAGCAAAATATTTCTATATAATAGCCGAATAGATTTTCGCAAATCTATTAATGGCCTCGTGCAGATAGTAAAATATGAGTTAGAGTTAAACCCGTTAGAGGAGGGGCTTTTTGTTTTTGTCGCAAGAAATCGCTGTGCCATTAAAATTCTCTATTTTGATCTCAGTGGATTTGCTCTCTGGTATAAACGCCTTGAAAAAGAAAAATTTAAAATGCCAAAGCCAAATAATGAAAAACATATTCTATCATCGCACGAGTTATATATGATTTTGAATGGGTATGATGTTTTTAAATCTAGGCCTC
>JAUILP010000021.1 GCA_030432875.1 Oligoflexia bacterium
TAGCGTGTTACCATCCTCTAAGTGCGGAATTCAGTTCCACGCTGGTGGCTAACCGTTGCGTGCGCTGGATTTTCACCAGCTGGCAGTTATGCGCTTTGCTTGGCGCCCTCATTATAAATTCTCCATAAATACCACCTGACACGATAGGTTCAGAATGGCTTCGCGATGTTTTGATAAAATCCAGTTCCACGTTTGACTGTAACGAGACGTTTTGAGTAGGGCAAAACCCATAAACCTAATGAGAGAAAGTTCATCAGATGACAGTTGATCTTTTCCTTCATTGATTTTAACAAGAAGCGCACCAAGATCCCGGTGAACATCTTGGCCTTCTGCTTGACAGCGCATTAATGTTTGCTGCCAGGCACCAGAGATTTTATTACCGAGTTCCTCACTACAGGGTTGCCACTGATCTTGGTGGCTTTTCAAAAAACCCAGCTGCCAACCCAGCTCAAAACATCCCCGAAAGATATTGTCCTGGTCTAAAGGACCGCCCACCAAACCGATAAAAAAACCCGTGAGCTCGGGAGCTGAGACAAAATAATTTGCACAACTCGGGGCTAATCTGCGGTAATACAGGCCTCCTTCAAATGATCCTCTGTTTTTTTCCCACTGGCATAAAGTCAAGTTTTGTTTTGCTATGAGTATATTTATTAACCTATCAAAGCGGTCACTATCACCAGATTGAGCTTGCAACTGCCAATATGGGAACAAAATAAAGATATTCAAAGCAATGACAAAGAGAGGCGTTTTCATGGTGCGGCCTATTCGCTTTCTTCAGCCGTCATAGCTGGTATATAGGTTCCTTCCAAGGGATCGTAACTGGGAAGATTAGGCAGATAAAGTTTGCCCCCATTTTGATACGTGAGTTCTATAATTTCGGCACCAGAGGCGGTTTTTACCAAGCGTTTTTTGGGCGGCTCGGTAAAGGCCACAGTTTTATTGTCATGGGCTTTGGGAAAATCCTTTTCGATTTTTTCTATGGCCTCACTAATGGTATAGGTTTTAGTGAGCGCAGGACTTAACTTTTCTTCTGCGGGTGCGGGATCCACTGATACGGTCTCTACGCTTTCTTTCCCCGCCTCAAAAACCTTGGGTTTTGTTTGATGTTCACTCACCTTGCTCGTGGAATCAGTTTTTTCAGGGTTGCCCCATAAAAAACATATCAGTGTGCCTGCGACCAATATCATTGGTAATAATAAAATATTGCTTCTTTTCATGGGTTTTATCCTTTCTTTTGGAGGTTAATTCCGGAACATAACAAACTATTGCTACGAATCGCCTGTTCTATCTTTATTTTTTCCTGGGCTTCTTCATTTTTTGCTAAGATCAACAGCATCTGAATAAACTGAGGATCATTGATCAATTCAGTTAAACTTGCATGAGTTGACAGGCAGAATTCTTGGTTTACTGAGACACTGGGAACAGCCGCGGGCAAAGGGGTGATATTTCCACGCTGACTCTCGAGTTTAACGGTAGAATTATCATCTTGAGATTGGGCTTCACTCCCAGAATGATCTGCACCACAATTCGCCATTGAAAAAATAACCAAGATAGATATTAGATTTTTCATTATATAAGCCTTTATGGTAAATATTTAAGAAAAGGAACCCTTGAGTTAAAGGTACTCCTGCAACTCAAGGATCAATTTTCACATCAGTTACAGCTTTAGAGAAATCAAAGTCGTTGATGAATCATAGGCTTCATAACGCGTGGTATAATTCCATGACTCTGTAGTACTGACATTAATCGACTTTTTGAATTCGTCGCGGCTGGTGCTTTTTCCGGCAATAGCAGAGAGTGATTTAAGACTCAGTCCTCCGATCATGCAATAAACATGAGGGCAGTTTTTAAGCAAGGCATCGCCCATATAATCCGCTCCATTTTGAGGGGGATTGGGTAGGGACGTGGCAGATCGAGGAGAGGCAATAAGCTGAACCTCCATATATTCATTGATCATCTCGGCAAGTAAGCGCGCTTGAATGCGCTCTTTCATTTCATCCGCGTCCACGATGCCATCGCTGACCACACTAAACTGAAAACTCTTATCGCTTTTCATATCTTCAAACAGTGAGTGTACGGTTTTTGTACTGAGAAATCCGCCCTTACTTTGATTCTGCTCGATGCGCTCATAAACTTGCCATTTATTGTATTTGGCAAAGCCATTGAGATAACCATAAGCGGGAAACTTATAAACAAAACTGCCGGTACGAAGAAAATCTTTCTGACAAGCGCCAATCCGTGACAAGGTAACGCCGAGATCTACGGCAGCGCCAGTTTTTAGGGCCGTAACTGCTTGGGTGCTTCCTGATGCCGTGGGCTGAGCACTTGATTCTCCGGCGAGATAATAGCCGAGAGTCGTACGGCGGCTAAGATTTGCGTTGATATCATCCGCTGCAGGAGAAAAATGAAAGACAATATCGCTAAAAGGAACTGTACGCACATCATAGCCACGGTTAGCTCTTTTTACATTTTCGATTTCCTGAGAATCATAGAGATTGGCATTCACGGCAATATACCCTCCTGGCGTTCGGCCCAAGGCTTCAAGACGCGTATTTGATTTGTCGGCAATATCGGTAGCCATCATTTCCCAAGGGCCAATCATTTCAGCCGTCTCTTGCATCATCTCGCTCAGTGCGCGGCGGTAATCACAAGCACTGAGATCAGCACTACCACTTTTCTTGGCCTGAGAACATGCCTCTCTAGCCTTGATCAATTCGTCCCTCTGAGAAACTAATTCCATTGACCAATAATCAAGCTCACCGATAATTCTTAAGAGGATATCAGAAGACACTTTTTCAATGCTCAGCTCATTTTCCACGACGCCGCAATTTGCCGTGATATACTTTTGAAAACCCGATGCTGAAACTCGGGAACTATGCGGTGCGACAAAAAGCACAGAACTGGGATTAATAGCAAATTCTCCCTGTGCATTGATTTCAGGCTCTGTCCCCATTAGGATACGGCTCCCTTCGGAAGACACCGAATTTTGTGGTGAATAATACTCCATGGGGAGGAGAGCGCCTCGGCCATAAACCGAGGAAACAGGAAATAAAGCCATAATGGCACATAATATCTTATACATAAATTCTCCTTTAAATTTTGTTTTTAATTCGCATAATCTGAGCGAATTTTTTTTGAGTAACCATAGTTTCTTGTTCACTCAGATCTTCTAAAGTTCTAAGTTCATCTGGCGATAAATCGCGCAAACGCTGATGGGAATTGTCTCCCTTTAATAATGCCTTACGCTCAATGTCAATTTTCTCAAGCAGAGTGTTGCTACTCGTTAGCACCTCGCTTACTTCTCGAAGCAATTCAATCCTGGCTTTTACTTCACGCTTTATCATTTTTGCCTTTTCAATACGGGCCTGCTGCGCTGAGCTCAAGCGAGGGGGAAGTTTCAGATCTTTCACCTCTTTGCGCATTTCAGGGTGCGTGTTGTTCAGGGGTTGGGGATCAGTACTAGCCTTGTTAGCGACAACAGGCACCACTATTTTTCTATTACTTTGAAACTTGGTGCCTGTGCGCCCATAGTAATATCCCATGACTACTGTGATCATTAATGCCACCAGGACGTAGGGAGTCCACACTCCCTTAAAAAGGGATCTCTTTCGCATAAATTTTCCTTCCTATAGGGGAGAGTGGTTTACTCGTCGATTAAACGGTACTTGGTAAATAATGGTTCACCGTCAAATTTTACGCTCATGGTGAAAGTGCTTTTTCCAAACATGATTGCCGTAGTTCCACCCATAAGGCATCCCTTATAATCCGTGGTGAACTCGTCGTCACATGTTTTGGTCAGAGTTTTCGTTAACAGGCGCAAATGATAAGCGAGGTCTCCGTTATTAGCGATAATTTCTTTTGCCCAAGAACTACTGCCGAGCTGACCCACAAAAAGCGATAAGATCTGGGTCTCAGGATTCATTTCATTGGGGAACTTGGTGCTATACTGGCTTAATAGCGACTGATTAAGGCTTTTGTAGTCTAATTGTGACTGGGTAAATCCATTCGCTAACGATGCAGAACCCTCAAGACCCCTTTTAATTTGCGCATTCATTTCTTCGGGAGTCATAAAAATAGAGTCCTTTTGTCTGCGGAGAAGATCTTCAATAAATCCCTTTTGATATTTGTTGGCAGGAACTATGCGGTGCCAATTTTTTGCGTACCAGTCTAATATCTCGTCCATATGAGAAAGGATATGCGAAGCGACGAAGTCATTGCACTGTTCGCTCAAACTTCTATATAGGATAAAAATAGGTGTTTTATCAGCATCAAAATCTTTAGGAATTTCGTCAGCCCATTGGGCATCAATCAGATCATCAAATGCTAGAACATCAGCACCATCCCACGAATTTAACTTACATATAGAACGAGACAAATAGTAGTAAGGATAATATTTTTTTCCTGGATCAAATAGCGTAAGGTCCTTACGTTTTTCACTCGGGGTGAGGTTTTGATCTTCAGGTGCACGAATATTGTCCTCAACCAAAATGGCCGAAGGCAAGTAAGCGGTATTACAATACCTTTTAGCATCAAAACCGTCCATGGCGGCTAAAAAATTGGGCACAGTGCTAATTTGTAAATCGGGTATATTGAGCAAAACATTTGGTGCCGCGATGATACAAAAAAGAAAGCGATCGAACTGAACACTATCGCCCTTTAAAAAGTGCATAAACTTATGATGCTCTAAAAGAAAATCACTCGATTCGCGTTCATCTTTAGGAAGCAACAACTGAGCATTATAGTAATTCCTGAAAAAACCACCGATTTCGCGGAAAGAGTCCCAACTTGGAAAATGCGTTTCTACTTTCTCACCCTTTTTAAGAAGTGATACGGTCCATGCTGATGAGGTAAAATCAAAACCCTTAGTTAAACCCTCGCCTTTGGTACTATCAAATTGATTCATTATTTTTTCAAAGTCTCGACTCATCTTTGATTCTAAGCTTGTGGAGGACTCTTCAGCCGAGGTGCGATCACCTAAACCTATTTCAATGTTGTAGATTATTTTGTCTTTATTTTTTTCTACCGTATTGATACTGAGATTTAGGCTTTGGTTTGGTGCGCTTAAGGCACTGCCCATTCCAAGATTTAACGCGGCTATAGTTAAGATGAGCGAGGTCATATTTCCAAGACTTCTTCCAAATAATAAATCAATTTTCATAGTGCAATCCTTCTGTAAATAAAAACTCAATTAAAAAGTGCTTAGAGACTGTGTTTGCAAAGCCGTTAAACCATCTATGGGAGCATCAAATTTAGCGACTTCGTCAAAAGAAGAAACACCTAGCCCTTGCTCGGTATAGTTATCTTGTTGCTTTTGCAATTGATTAATTTTTTGCTCATCAAGATCACAAGGTGTGCTTGCTTTTATGCTTTCATTATTACTAAGACATACCTTATTAGATGCGGAGATAACCAGCTCTATATAAGTATTTGCGGAAAAAGAGTATGGAGTTTTCTCATCAAATATCTTGCTAAAATTCGCGTTTTTAAAATAGTACTGGGGTACCTTTTCTGTATAATAAGTCTCAACCCAGTGCCAATAATTATCACACTTGTTTTCTGTTTCATCCCAGCATTTATGACGAACGGTCATTTTACCCAAAAAACCTGATGAAGCGACATATTTACAATTTTTGGTAGTTTCATCGTAACAATGCTGAAAATTCTCGAAAGTTTCTTTAGTTCGCATGACTTCCGGAACTGGCATCTCCATAAATCTATTCACATCCTTCATAGCTGCATCAAGATAAGCATCCTTGAGTGATTTAGCTGCCTCAAATCTCGTGACATATCCCCCAATATACTCTTCAGTTTTTTGGCTAATCTGGTGCTGCAATCTATTTATGGCCTTTTCTGCTTCTGGAGAGTATAGGTCTGGGACTCGTAAGGCGGTAAGCAATTTAGGATCGCCGATCTTTAAGTTGCCATTACCGTCTGTGAGAGCATAGTGGGTGTCATTTTCCACTGCGACAAAAAGCTCACATGAAGCCACCGATTTTGTATCCGTTGGATCATCAAATAGAGCGTCACTATTATTTGTAATCACCCCATCAACGTCTTTTTCCATTTTAAAAACCTGATGGGCTATAACGGATGCTTTGAAATTACACTCAAGATTTCCGTCCAAAGACAGGGGTATTTTTTTAACTTGTTGAAATTTACCTGGCAAGTGATAAATAAATTTTAAGGTCTTAAGCTGCGCCGCGATATCAGCAGATGGATCTAGCCCCCAACCGAGGACAGTAAAATAAGGAAGCTCTATTATAACGGTGGCACCAGCATCTGGAAGTTTAAAATGTAGTCCCCTAACGACGTCATTATCTACCTTTGAATTTGCATAAAGATTGAGTTGCGACAACTTTTTTGCAACCGATTCAAAATCAGTGCCGGAAGCTAGACTTAACAAATCTATATCAGCTGGTATAAGTTCCCACTCCCCTGGAGTACGGTTCAATATCCAATTTTTATTTTTGAAAACCATATTCACCCGACTCAAAAGAGCCACATCTTCGTGAGTAAAACCACGGCCTATGGGGATTTGCAGCTGAACTGCTGATCGGCTTAGGAGCTGGTATATAAACTGTGATAAATTTGCCCCCCCTCCATCAACCATGTCCATTGGAGCTCCGACGAGGCTACTGGCAATAAAAAGATGCGTCATTAAATTTTTTACCAATTGTGGCGGCAAGCTTTGAATAATATCTCTAATATATTTCTGATTACCTGGGAGAGAACTATCTGCACCTTCCGCGGAGGCAATAGACTTAAGGTAATTGGCAAGAAATGCTTTTTCAGTAGAGTCTGTAATTTGCTGGTAAGATCTTAATGCTTCAAAAACGATACTTGCAGACTCAATAACATTTCCCCGAGTGACTGTCGTAAACGCATTGGTTTTGTAAGGCAGGTTAACCGGAGCATCATAAAAAAAAGATAATCCGTCTAAACTAGGATAGCCTTTGATATCCATTAAGCGACTGTGATCATCTGCGCTTAATTCTAACCAAAAATCCTCAAAACCAGGTTCATTTTGAAGAAACGAGTATAATGAATACTGTCCCCCAGCAAAATCTATCGTCATCGACCCTTTGACACCAGCTATGATAGGTGCTGAAAGCACACATAAAGCGGTTATTCCAGCTAAAGCTAGGCGCTTCACCACCTTAAACCTCATATAATCATTAAATAATTTAAATTTCCACATAGTTTTGATCCCTTTTTATTAATTTAAACGACTGCCGTAGTGCATGCGGCCCCAATTTTAATTTGCACTATGAATTCGCCTGAGATATAAGGGAAAAGCTAGCACTTAGCATTCTCGCCCGGTCAATTAGCGATGTTGTTGCTGCAACATCGTTAAAGGGCGAGCCCTTAATATTTCCTCGTGGCACCTTGATAAGAAAGATCCCCTGCCCTGTTTTTTTGTGTTCCTCCTTTCCACTTTTTTTTATGTTTAGCATTTTGTCTAAGTAAAATGAAATGTCCTCTTCTTGACTACATGTATATAAAAGCCCCGTTGCTTAGTCAACCGCGATATATAGCCTGAATGCACTTAAGTTTGCACGATGAAAATCAGTATTTGCATCCTGCAAACTAAACATATTTTGCGGGTAAAATTTCGCTTGACAGATCGTCGGGAAGCAATGAATACCAAGGCACAAAAAAGAAGAAATCACGACACGGTGAAAAACAAAAAACCTCCAAGGCTATCCTTAGAGGTTATAATGATAAATTAATATTTTTTATTTTCTTATGGGTTATTTACCGGGCTGACGATGTAATTAGAAAAAAACTCCTCAGCATTAGGCATCTTAAAGTATCCACTCTCACCTGCACCGCGTTGGGTTTCTATAACTGCTTTTATTTGGTCCGCATAAGAACCTTGGGACTGACTGATAACCCAGTAACGCAAATCATTGTAGGTATCCGTCATTTCTATCGCGGTAGCTCCCGAATTAATAAGCAGACCTTCAGTTTGCCATGATGGTTTTTGTAAAGAAGGCCACTGACTAAAATCTACCTGGTCCCAATTGATCCCAAGAGTAGGTACAAGATTTACCCAAACTTCGTCTGGAACAATGACTACCGAGTTATCATCGGTCGCGTACTGAGAAAGTAGCGTACTAAATTGCTCTAGTGCTTGTAACTGATTGGCTGGAGGAGGGTTACCCCCACCGCCAGTAAAACCAGGTCCAGCAAGACACACGCTGTAGCTAAATAACACTAAAAGAATAAACTTTAGCCATGCTTTAATATTTTTCATTTTGCTAACTCCTTTACCGTGGAGTAATCAATATCAGACGTATCTAACCTCGTTAATAGCTGATTTACAGCAATTGGGATACAACCTCGGGCTTTGCTACTATCCATCCCAATTTTATTCATATTTTCTTGGTATTCAACTGACAAACGATACACTTCCTTAAAGGTATTATAGTCGACCCAAAAAACATTGTTGAAAAATGACTGATGTTCTGCCTTCTCTGCATGATCGACTGAATTATTATATATCACAGAAGACAATCTAAGATTGAGTTCAAGACAACGATGTTGACGTGACACTGAAATATTTCCGCCAGAATTAATTTCCAATAACCCTTCATCTATGAGCTTTTCGCAGGTCCGAAATCCCTGATTTCCGAGTTCACCTTTAACATAATCAAGACTAAACTGCTCTGACAGCGCTAAGGTCCATATTTTGAACCCCAAACCGTCTTTAAGAGCTTCCGCAAAGCGGTTTAAATCAGGAAAATCGGAGTCATTCTTCCTCTCCACTTGGTCATATTCTCCTTTGGGTAGCAGTCTCCCTAAAATATCAGGGTAATGCTTAGCCAAGATATCATGCATGGCTTGGCGACTATTACAGACTTCCTGAAGCATAAGAGAAACTGCTTCAAAGCTGAGTTTGCACTCACCACTCAGCATCCGGCGTACAGTCGAGTCTGTATAATTTAACCTTCGTGCTAACACTGCTAAATTTCGTGTTTGCGGACTTGCTACAATCCAAGCATCCACTCTTGCTTGCAATTCTTGCAGCAAAGTCCCGCTACTAGAATCCGTTTTATTACCCATTAAAGCATGTTCCTTCTTAGAGCTATTTAAACATGTTCGTACTTAGACACCTAGAAGGTAACAACAATCTGTAATGAGGTCAACCCATAATAGTACTCGTAAAAACCAGTCCTTCGCACCCTCTATCTCTCTAAAATCATCGAGTAATTTAGATAATGATCACATTTGTCATATGACTAAAACCTTAAGAGAAATAGCAATAAACAACTGATTTTATAACTTAATTTAACCATAACATTCACCCTGGTCAATAATCGCCACACCATGCCCCGAACCCCTTTGCCGACTTATGTTTTGGAGCTTCTGGTTAATGTTAAGCCATGACTACCGTGATTATCAACGCCACCAAGATATAAAAAATTAAAGGACGACTATAAACTATACGGCTTTAATTGCGGCACACTCTCTATCGGAGCATCAAATTTATCAACGCCTTCTATAGATGAGACCCCTAACCCCTGCTCGATAAAGTTGTCTTGCTGCCGCATTAACTGGTCAACTTTTTGCTCATCAAGGTTACATGGTGTTCTAGATTTTATGCTTTCCCGATTACTAAGACAGACTTTATTAGAAGCTGTGATCACCAGTTTCAGAAAAGTATCTGCTGTGAACGAATATTCTTCCCCCCCCTCAAATGTTCTCTCGAAATTGAGGTTCTTAAAATAGTACTGAGGCACGCTTTCTGAATAGTAAGTCTCTACCCAGCGCCAATATTCATTACACTGGTTCTCTGTTTCACTCCAGCATTTATGCCGAATAGTCATGGCGCCAAACATCCCGCCTCGCGATTCATAGCGACATTTTTGGACAATTTCATGATAACAAAGCCCAAAATGCTCAAATTTCTCTTTGGTACGCATCACTTCTGGAAGCGGCATCACCATAAATATATCCAGATCCTTCATAGCGGCATCCATATAGGCGTCTTTAAGTGATTTTGCCGCCTCAAATTTTTTGCCATATTTACTCATAAATTCTCTCGTCTTTAGAGTAATTTGCCCCTGCAACCTATTAATGGTCTTCACTGTTTCTGAAGAGTATTGATTTGGCACTCCTAGCGCCATGAATAAAGCAGGATCGCCAATATTTAATGTTCCATTACCATCAGTTAGAGAATAGTGAGAATCATTTTCCAATGCGACAAAGAGCTCACAAGTAGCAAATTTATCACCCGTGCGATCATCAAATAGAATACCACTATCATCTAAAATCACTCCATCTGCATCTTTGCCAATTTTTAAAGCCATATGAGCGACCACGGAAGCCTTGAAATTACACTCAAGCTTTCCGTCCAAGGACACAGGAATTCTTTTAACTTGCTGAAATTTTCCAGGCAATTGATAAGTGAAATTTATGTTTTTTAGTTGTTCATCGATGTTAAGTGAAGGATCAAGCCCCCAACCCAGAGCTGTAAAATAGGGGAGTTCAAGGGTCATCGTAGCACCAACCTCAGGAAGAGTAAACTTTAGTCCTCTAATGACTTCCTTATCTACCTTTGCTTTTGCCAAAAGATTGATTTGTAAAAGTCTTTTTACGTACGATTCGTTATAGCCTTCGGTAGAGAGACTTAAAAAATCTACCTCAGCGGGAACAAGCTCCCATTCGCCCTCTGTGTGATGAGTCATCATCAAATTTAATTCCGTAAAAACCAAAGCAGCACGACTTAAAAGATCGGCATCTTCCTGAGCAAAACCGCGACCAATAGGTACTTGGAGCTGAACAGCTGAGCGACTCAGGAGTTGATTTATCAGCAGTGCCAAATTGGTGACATTTCCGTCATCCACATCAATAGGAGCTCCGACGAGGCTACTTGCTTTAAATATTTGGAGCATAAAATCGCTCAATAGTTTTGGAGGCAAGCTTTGCATAATATCCCTAAAATATTTTTGGCTACCTGCCATAGTACCGCCCGAATCTTCGTCTTCGGCAATAGACTTTAAATAACGAGCAAGAAACTCATAGTCATGAGAGCTTGCGTAATTTTCATATGTTTTCAAAGATTCAAAGACAAGACTTGCTGCCGCTATGATATTTCCTTGAGGAGACAGTGAAAAAGCATTGTTTTTTTTGGGCATGTTAACCGGTGCATCATACAAAAAGGAATTTTTGTCTAAACTCGGATAACCTTTTATATCTATTAAGCGGCTTCGATCATCATCGCTGAGCCCTAACCAAAAATCTTTAAAACCCGTTTCATTTTGAAGAAACGAATATAGTGAATATTGTCCCCTAGCATAATCTACCGTCATCACCCCCTTAACAACTCCACCCATTATAGGGCGTGAAAGCATATATGAAACGACTATTCCCGCTAAAATCAGCTTTCGTTTCAGGATAAAACAGCTAAAAACATCAAATATTTTAAAATCCCACATATTTTTGATCCCTTCTGAGCAACTTAATAGATGGCCAAAGTGCACGCGCCCTAATTTTAAATTGCGCTATGAATTCGCTTGACATATAAGGGAAAAGCTAGCACTTAGCATTCTCGCCCGATAAATTAACAATGTTGTTGCTGCAACATCGTTATAGGGCGAGCCCCTTATTTTTTCCGTGTGACATACTGAGAATATCACCCCCTCTTCCTTGTGTTTTTTTGCCCTCCCTCCTCCAATCTATTCGAGTTTAGCGTGGGTAAAATGCCAGCTGCTAGTGTACATGTATATAAAACCCTAAACCGTTAGTCAATCGGCATAGAGATCTCAAATGCAATCAAGTTTGCACGATGAAAATCCATCTTTGCATCTCGCAAATTTAAAGACATTTTGCTGGCATAATTAGCTTGACAGATAAGCTGGGAGAGGCTGAGGAAGACGAAAAATAATATATTTTTGCACCGTAAATATAACCTCAACTTACCACCAAATTTTGGAAACAAATAATTCAACTTGGCAACATATTGCAAATAAATTTTTAGGTGTAATAAATGAAAGAAAGGTACGAGTATCTACATTGCCGCTAGTTTGAGTAAAAAAGCTTGAAGAGATCCCGTTAAGACGCTAAACGCCCTATCATCTCAATATATATATATATATATATATATATATATATATTCAGATAATATACGTTAGCTTCTCATGTTTTATAGAGGCAATTAGGGGTTTTATCACCTTGCAAATAATAATTGATCTTCTGATAGTCAGACACCGCCTATAATCTTGACGCAGCCAAATTTAGCTGGTACTTAGAAACGAAAAAAATGGCCTTTAACCTTCCTCCTATTTTCAGACACAGATAATACGAATGGGTAGAGTAAAAACTGTTATATAGGTAAAATGTGCCCTTTAGCAGGACGGAGTGTATCAATGTCGGCTGGCTCATCTTTGACGAACATCAGCGTATCGAGGCGCGTGATAATCCAAGCCTCATTTGCTGCGAACATTTCGGGGTTCAGCTTCATCTAATTCCCTCTATTGCCAGTAATTCGGAATTTAAGAACGTGGGCTCCAGCTGATAATGCTTCTGAGCCAAGTCTTCATGAATTTATTTAAGCGAAATTTGAGATAAATGCAAAAGTTTCTAGGCTCAGTCTTTTTGCTGCTTTAACCAATTATGAAATGGATTTAGGCGGACTTTGTAACTCAAAAGCCTGCAAATAGGGCACATGAATCAAACTAAGAAAAGATAACTCGCTAGATATCTCTTTATAAATCCCTGGTATGACATAGATTATTTATCTCAATATTTATCTTATTGGGCCACAGATGAAAATAAACTTGATTTATTGGGACAATTATTTAAATAAAAGTGGTAAAAAGCAGTTAATCACGTTAAAACAGAGAGTTATATCCATCCATATTTATAGAGAAATTTGGAGGCGCGATCCGGATTCGAACCGGAGATAAACGGATTTGCAATCCGCCCCATTAGGCCACTCTGGCATCGCGCCTTAAAGGCTGGCAAAAAGGTATTTAAGTATAATATAGAAGTCCACAAATCGACGCAACAATATGTTTTATTTAATATTGCCCGAGGTAGGCTCCGCGCACATGCGGGTCATTTTTGAGGGCTTCACTCTCCCCTTCCAAAACAATCTCTCCATGCGCGAGTACATAAGCTCGATCAGCGACATTAAGCGCTTGATGAGCATTTTGCTCCACAAGAAAAATCGTCGTGCCTTCCTGGCGAATTTTTTTAATGATGTCAAAAATTTGCTGCACAATAATCGGCGCTAAGCCTAAACTGGGTTCATCTAAAAGGAGGAGTTGCGGTTTTGCCATAAGAGCTCTCCCAATGGCGAGCATTTGTTGCTCTCCTCCAGATAAAGTTCCCGCTCGCTGTCTGCGGCGTGAGCCAAGAATGGGAAACAGATCATAGATATGATCAAGCTCGCTGTTTGACAAAGTTCCTACCCCACAAGCAACAGCCCCGATCCTAAGGTTTTCTTCCACAGACATCTTAGGAAATATGCGCCTACCCTCTGGTACTAAAGCGATACCCAAGGAGCCAATCTTATAAGTGGGAAGAGTTCCAATATCAGATTCATTAAAAATAATCTCACCGGACGCTGCTCTTGGCGTGCCAAAAATCGTCATCAGTAAAGTTGTCTTACCAGCACCATTACTGCCTATAAGGGTGACGATTTCACCTTTATCAATGTGGAGATTTACGCTTTTTAAAACATTTACCATCCCGTAGCCACTGCATATTTGTGACAGGGTTAGCATACGTTTTGTTGTGGGCTTATTCATACGTTCTCCGTGCCGAGGTAAGCACTAATGACTTTAGGATTATTCTTAATTTCTTCTGGAGTTCCCTTGGCAATCACTTGCCCATAATTGAGTACGACAATTTGCTCACAGATATTCATAACAAGGGACATATCATGCTCAATCAGAAGCACGGTCACTTTATCAATCTCTTTTAAAGATAAAATGAGAGAACTAAGCTCTTCTGTCTCTGCAGGATTAAGACCTGCAGCAGGCTCATCCAAGCAGATTAGCCGCGGATTAACGCACATAGTTCTTGCAATTTCTAACTTTCGTTGCAGTCCATAAGGCAAATCACCTGCCCGCTCATTGGCAAGACTAAGCAGGCCCACGCGTTCAAGCCAGTATTTTGCTTTGCTCAGCTGTTTCTTTTCATTTTGCTGGTATATTTTTGGGAAAAAAAGTCCCTTTATGAGGGTCCCCCGAAAATCTCTATGCATGGCAATCAGCAAATTTTCGGTGACACTAAGCTCCTTAAAAAGGCGAATATTTTGGAACGTTCTCCCAATGCCCGCACGGGTTACCAGATGCGTGCCTCCGAAAAATTTATTAGGTAAATATTTAAAATATGTGCTTAGTTGATCACGGTTCCAGCTAAAAGGAAGTGATCCAAACAGAGCAGCCAAATTAAGAGAATGGCCCTGCGAATTTTTAAAATTTATGCTTCCACCACTAGGACGGTAAAAACCTGTTAGACAGTTAAATACTGTAGTCTTACCCGCGCCATTTGGACCGATAAGAGCACTAATAGAGCCTTCCAAAATAGAAAAATCTACGCCGTCCAAGGCACGAATTCCCCCAAAAGAAACCTGCAAATTCGTGACAGATAATATTTTTTCTTCTCTTTTTTGTGCCATTTTTGCGCACTTTTCTCCATTATTCAAAGGTGTACTGTGAATATTTTTGCCGCACAAGTCCCTGAGGTTTGGCAATCATCATAATAACCATGAGCAAACCAAAGAGGAGAACACGGTACTCAGAAAAATCACGAAGTAGCTCAGGCAAAGCCGTCATAACAACAGCAGCAATGATCACACCTACTGTGGACCCTAAACCGCCGAGCACTACTATAGCGAGTATTAATGCCGATTCAAAAAAAGTAAAAGACGTTGGATTTATAAAGCGTTGCTGCGCACCGAAAAAAACACCTGCTACCCCAGCAATAGAAGCCCCACTTGCAAAAGCCATAAGCTTTGTTCCCACATGATTTATCCCAAGCGAACGGCAGGCAATTTCATCTTCACGGAGAGCAAGTAAGGAGCGCCCAATGGCTATTTTGGGCAGACGCCATGAAATATAGGCGACTAAACAAGTAAACGCCAAAATCACGAGGTAAAGTAATTGAAATCTGGTTGCACTGCTATATTCCAGAGAAAATAATTCATGAAAAAGCGGCCCCCCATACTTAGACCTACGCGTAAATTCAATGCCAAAAAAGGTTAGTGGCGGAATGCGCATACCATTGGGACCGCCAGTAAGTTCAGTCCAGTTATTAAGAATCAGGCGAATAATCTCACCAAAACCCAATGTGACAATAGCTAAATAATCACCATGCATACGCAAAACAGGGAAACCCAGAAGAATCCCAAAGCCAGCGGCGACAAGCGCAGCCAGCGGAAGAACAGACCAAAACCCCAGGCCCGTATAGCTGGAAAGGATACCAAACGTATAAGCTCCCACGGCATAAAATCCGACAAAGCCAAGATCCAGCAAACCAGCATACCCAACAACGATGTTTAAGCCGAGAGCGAGGAGAATATAAATAAGACACAGTATCCCAACATTGAGCCAATAATTACTAAAAAGAAAAGGCACCATCAAGGTAAAGCAAATTGTGGCAATCAGAATGACAATGGCAAGAAGCGCAGTCTTTTCTTTTTTTTCAACCCTTTGTGCCCCAGACTTTTGCCATTGATTTTGGAGAAAAGGCTGAAGTCCATAAAGAAAAAATGTCCGTATAACGGCCATACTCAGGGCAGGCACAAGTGGCCGGTATGGCTTAATTTCAAGCTCAAACCCGTTAAGAACAAATCCCATTAGAGGATAAAAAATTGCGCAGGCAAGCAAAAAGGTTGCGAGGAAATCTTTTACACACTTTTTAAATGGTATATGGCTCACAAAACTAAACCTTTTCAACTTCAGGATGACCTAAAAGCCCACTCGGCTTAATGATCAAGATAAGAACTAAGATGCCAAAGGCAAAAACATCTTTATAATCCGTATTGACAAAGCCCGAGAAAAAAGACTCAGCAATACCGACTAGAAGCCCGCCAAGCATGGCCCCAGGTAGTGAGCCAATGCCACCAAGTACCGCAGCAGTAAAAGCTTTGATGCCAGTGACAAATCCGATGTAAAAATCAAAGGATCCATAATTCATGGTGACAAAAGTACCTGCAATTGCTGCAAAAACCGCACCAATAACAAAAACCAAACTTATAACTTTTTGGGTATTAATGCCGAGAATTTCTGCCATCACAGGATCTTGCTGAGTAGCGCGACAAGAGCGACCAAATTTTGTTTTGCCAATAAGAGTGTTGAGACTAAGCATGCTTACCAAAGCGGCAACGAGTATCAACAATTGATGATAGGATATTTGCATAAACTGTTCTTCGCCACCAATACGCAAAACGCCTTCTAGTAAAGTAGGCATAGCCTGATTGCGGGCACCTTGTGCTAACTGAATAAAATTTTGTAGTATTAAAGAAACACCTATTGCCGAAATTAGAGGCGCTAAGCGAAATGAGTTTTTGAGAGGGCGGTATGCCACCCGTTCTATAAGCCACCCAAGAATAGCCGTAATGAGCATCGTAAAAAGCAAAGCTATCATAATGGCCGCACCTACAGGGAGACCCCCAAAATAGGCTATCAGCGCTATCACTAAAGCCGTCACATAGGCTGAGACCATATAGATTTCGCCATGTGCGAAATTGATCATGCCAATGATGCCGTACACCATGGAATAACCAATAGCAATCAGGCCGTATGTCGCGCCGAGAACTAAACCATTGATGAGCTGCTGCCCAATTATATAAAGATCAAAAGCGTTCATCACTTTTGCGTCATACCTTTTTTATCAAGCTCTGCATATTTTCCCTGTTTATCCCAGCGATAGATGACATAGTTGGATTTTTTCAAATCGCCTTTTTTGTCCCAAGCAAGTGTACCAACAACCGTATCTACGGGATTGTTTTCCAACCATGTTGCCAGGGTTTTGCCATCATGTTTTTTGTTGTTTTTAAGTGCGGCTGCAATCGCCTCCATTGTGGCATACGAATACAACGTATATCCCTCAGGCTCATATTTCATTGCGGTACGAAACTCCTCTACAACTTTTTTTCCCGCACTAATATTGCGCGCTTCCGCACTAAAGGTCATATACACACCTTGGGTGGCATTAGCGCCCCCAGCGGCGGTTACAAAATCAGAGGAGACAATGCCATCTCCAGAAATAAAAGGAGCGTCAATACCCAGTTCACGCATTTGCCTAACTAGCGGTCCCGCTTCAGATTGCAGTCCACCAAAATAAACGGCTTCAGCTCCAACTGATTTAATCTTTGTAACAAGCGCCCGAAAATCTTTTTCTCCTCGCGTCAATCCCTCATAAAGGACTTCTTTAAATTTGGGGTTTCTCTCCTTTAGTCTAGCTTTAAAGGCATCAGCTAAACCCTTGCCGTAGGTATCTTTATCATGAAGGACCGCAACCTTACTCAGCTTTAAATCATCCATTAAAAAATCGGCGGCTATGGCTCCTTGTTGATCATCGCGACCACAGGTTCTGAGAATTGTTCGAAGTTTACGGTCGGTGACCTGAGGATTGGTGGAAGCTGGCGTGATCATAAGGACCCCTGCTTCATTGTATATTTCTGAAGCAGGGATGGTTGAGGATGAACAAAAATGTCCTATTACAGCAACGACATTATCCTTCTCAACCAGCCTGTTTGCGACATTTACCGCCTGTTTAGGCTCACAAGCATCATCTCCCTTTACAAGTTCAATTTTTTTTCCATTGATGCCACCCGCTTTATTGATATCTGCAGCAGCTTTTTCGCTACCATGCCATAATTGCTCACCAAAAGCCGCGTTATTGCCAGTGTGAGGTCCTGCTATACCTATTTTAATCGTGTCAGAGGCGAAAATATTCCCAGCGCCTAAAGACATTGTAAGAAAAATAGCAACCAAAGATGCCTTTGCGTGTTTAATCACTCGAGGTCTCCTTAAAACAAAAAATGATACATATCCATATTATGTAGAAAGTTTGGTACATTATACCCCTTTAAGTCAACGATAAATTCGCATGCCTGACGCAAGCTACAATGCACAGCCATCCCCATACGTCTTTTTAGGCTAGTTTTGCGGAAAATCAAGGCCCTGCCCCGATATAAATTATGATTTATATAAATAATTAAAGTGCGTGGTTCGCGTCGGCGTTAACTGCAGTGCGAGATAAAAAGAAACAATCAGCGTAAACACACCAAAAATTTGATGAATCGTAGCAACGCTAACCGGGACCATAAAGATTAAGGTTAAAATACCTAACGTAACTTGTACGCTAATAAGAACCCCTAACAAACGCACGATTTTTTTGATTTCAAAATCATAAGAGCTAAATTCTATAACCGCCGCAAATATAAAAATAAGCAGGGCCAAGCCAATGCCAAGCACGCGGTGAATCCACTGGACAAGCGCATGATTTTCAAAAAAATTAATCCACAAGGGACTGAGGTTCCAGACACCATCGGGAATCCACTGCCCATTCATCAAAGGAAAAGTGCTGTAAGAATATCCTGCCTTTAGTCCGGCGACTAACGCCCCGTAAAAAATTTGTAGCTGTACAAAAAAAACGATGCTCCAACTCGTGACGATAGCACCAATGCCGCTCTCCTTTTTAAATAAGCTTTGCTGAGGTAAAACCGATTTTAAGGAATTAATTAAATATACGAGATACATGATAACCAGCATTGCCATTCCCAAATGCATCGCAAGCTTATAGTGACTCACATGAGGGTGATCTTCCAGACCACTCTTTACCATAATCCAGCCTATATATCCCTGAAGGCCCCCTAAAATTAAAAGCCAAAAAATTCGGTTGGCGGTGCGACCTGAAATTTTTCGTTGCCCAATAAAGACCACCAAAGGCAAAAATATGACGAGGCCGATGATTCGTCCCAGCAACCTATGAATATATTCCCAAAAATAAATCCCCTTAAAATCATCTAACGTCATATCATAATTAAGTTTTTTGTACTCAGGAAAGTTCTGATAGAGACTAAACTCTTGCTGCCATTCGCTATGATTTAAAGGCGGTAAAATTCCAATGATTGGCTTCCATTCTACGATGGACAAACCAGAACGGGTAAGACGGGTGATTGCGCCAAGGGCTATCATAACAATCACTAAAACCAAAATCCAGGTGAGCCAGCGCGATATTTGCTTGGCATTTAGGGTTTCTTTGTGATCGACTTGCACGACAAACTCCTTTAAGCGGGGTAATCTCGCCCGAAATTTCTCTCACCCATGACCGACCGATGAATTGATGTATGCTATAATAGGTTACATTTTCTGCAATGCGGGAACGAGTTTCTTAAGGTTCTATTTCTATCCTAAATTTAAAAATGATGTGACAAAAAAATAGCTTTATTTTTAGTTTAAATATAAAAAAATTCTTTTGTGAATCTTATAGCTTGCTCTCGCCACATTAACATATCGAGAAGGAAGGAAAAAAAAGGCTTTATGGCGTAAATTACTTATGCATGGTATGGATGAATTGCTAAGAGAAAATTTCTCATTGGCTCTTTGTCTTCATAAACACCTTGAAGCTTAAGATCCTGAGACTATTTATTAGTTAGTCTTTGGCGCAAAAGTGAGAAAAAGACGTGTCCTGAAGGGTGAAACCCTGTAGGATCTCCTTGCTAAGTATCTGATTTTAAGAGATCTCTCGCTGTGCTCGGGACACGTTCGCTGGCGCGAAACTCTGTTTCGCGCCAGCGACTAGTTAACTTACTCTAACTGAGTCGTTATGAACCTAAGTGAAATATATGCAAAAATTGAAGTCGTCTTTGAGGACCACCACCTTATCATACTTAATAAACCAGCACGTCTTCCAGTTGCCGCTGATGAAAGTGGTGATAAATCTCTCCTTAACTGGGCTCGGGAGCAGCAGGAGCAAAGCAATAAATTAAACAATCGCAAGGGCTACCTGGTTCCCCTGCACTTTATCGATCGCCCGACTTCAGGGCTAGTTATGTTTGCCAAAAGCAGCAAAGCGGCGCAGCGCATGAATGATGCCTTTAAAAAACGGACAATAGTTAAAAAATATCTGGCGATAGTTGAAATACACAAGCCCGCTCCACCAGAAAGGACGATTGTTTTAGAAGATTTTTTAAGCAAAAATAAAAGCGATAACAAGGTTACCCTCGCAAGCTCTCTCGATTTAGGGGCCAAAAAGGCCTATTTAAAAGCTTATTGGCTGGCTCAAAAAAATAATCGTGCCCTACTTGAAGTCCTTCTTGGCACAGGAAGAAGCCATCAAATTCGTGTACAACTTAGCTCTCGGGGTTGGCCTATTGTTGGGGACTTGAAATATGGCGCGCAATTCGCTTTTGATCACAAGATTGCCCTTCATGCTTTTAGCCTGCAGTTTGAACACCCGGTAAGCAAAGAAAGGCTAATATTTACAAAATACCCAGGTAAAGACTGGGAATTACTAGATTTTTCAGTTAACTACCCACTCCCCACATAAAGACACAGAGCCTACATATCGTGCGAAAGACACATCGGATTAGTGTAAAACATATGGGCAACTGCGTTTTTATCAACGACAACTAAAGTATAAACATCCATTGATTTATGGGTGGTATCATCTATAAAAGTCAGCTTACCTAATAGAATTGATTCCACAAATTTTGTATCGGTGACATTTTTATAAAAATCCGCAATCGCATTCCCATTAATACTCAAGCCATGCTCTGTCAGAACTTGGGATGCATTGACAATAAATTGACCTATAGCCTCATCACCACTCTGCGTAAAATCAAAAATAGGGTTTAAGCGAAAAATCGGATTTAAGCGAAAAATGGGGTTTAAACGAAATTGACTCTGCAGCGCATCAAATAACGACTCCGGGGACAAGTGGGCCACTGATCCAAAATCTTCTATCTTATAAGGTGTCATCCAATTACCAGCTTTTACCTTATCCCAAGAATCATATAAATAATTTGATTGAGATTTTTCCCCACTTTTTTTCCGCAAAGCTTCATAGGCAAATAGATTTTGCCCAACCTGTAAATCGAGGGAGACAAAATCCGGTCCAGTAACGTTTTCTACAACATACCCCACCGAGGGAATCAGGACATAAGATGCCTGATACCTTAATAAGTGTCGATGGTATTTTGCGATCGCATACTTAAATTCCCTGTTATTAAATATCTGTCGCCCAGAATAATGAGCGACCATCATCATCATGGGAATATCTGTGGCGTAGTCTCTGCAAACTTTATTTTCAGCATGCTCATTATACAAGAGAAACGCTTCTAACTCCTGTTCCCCAATAATAACCCGGTTCTCAGCAAGCTGTCTGTTTGTCATTTCTTCTTTGAAAATAGATCTATTATACCAAGCCACGTATTCATCAAAACAAGACAACAGAGGAATGCCTTTTCGGAGCCATATAGCATCAATAACAAATGGCGCTGTGGAATAGCCCAATTGGGTAGCAAAAGGCTTTCCATTTTCTTCACGTTTTTCATTGCTGCCAGATGTATCGATGACTGCTGCTAAGGCATTAAAAGCAAAGAATAATGAAACGATGTACAAAAAAATCGGCTTCAAAAACGTAAATGTCGAAGTTTTTCGCATGGCAAACTCTCGGTAAATTGTGGAGAAATCAACATCTCTCATTTTTTATTTTTTATTCTGAGAACGCAAGGCAAATTTCACTAAAGCGACAAAATGGTTATGGTTAGTATTGGGTCGCTTTAAAAAAGCCGTCAGGTATCAGGTCGTTGGCAGTTTTATCCCTAAATTTTTACAAAAAACTTTTAAGTATAAATGAGCTATTCCGATAAAAAGAGTTGCCGGAGTACAGGCAGATCCTTGGTTTTAGAAAAAAAACACTCGAGAATGAGAAGAAAAAATGAATTTTTTGATAAAAATGCTACAGGTTATATACCACGCCAAGCTAAAATTGTTTTTGTTAATTTTGGCACCTTATGCTTTAGGCGCCGAATTAGATTGCGATCAAAAGGGCTACCGCAATACATTTCCCCTCCAAGCTACGGTTTGGGTAAAATTTCATGCTGATGCGCTTGGCAAGGATAGTGATAACAAGGTTGTACCCCTGGGAAATAAAGAGGTGTACATTTCAAAAATCACCGGAAATATCCTCACTTTTGATTTAGCTCTAGATCCGAATAAGCCTCTTGAGATCAAGACCTACACCGCGTCGGCATCCTGTGTTAACTGCGTTGAATCTGAAGGTCCAGGACAGATGACAAATGATGATTTTTGCATCGTTCCACTCTAAAAATGCCGAGAATGCGGGTCTCGATAAATTTTTACGCGCAAAAATCCCCTAATGAACTTCAGCAAAAAACTATAATAATCAGAGTCTTAAAATTTTATTCCCCCCAACATTAAAGAAATCACCTCATAATACCGATAAGACTGGGGAACGATATTTTCCCATAACAAGCGGAGAGGTTTATGCGGCGAAAATTCTTTAATTTCTTAAGTTTTACCCTAGTTTTCACCTTGGTATCGGTATCTTGCAATAAGCCAAAAAAGATGAAAAGCGATGTCCATCCCCCTTCGGGAGGTGATGTAACCTCAAAAGACTGTACCGACACCCGTGGCGGAAAGCATGCTATTGGACAATCATGGACAGAAAATCGCTATGTCAAGGGCCAGTCATGTGCCCAGGGACCAACAACATGTACTTGTGAGGCTTCGGGAGAACAAGGATTAGGCTATGCTCGCTGTCCCGATTCTTTTCCCAGCCAAAATGAATGTACTGCAGCGAATGGCGGAGGAAATAACGGTCAGACAGCTGGTGGTGGCGGAAACCAACAATCTGGTGGCGGTGGTGAAAAGGGTGACGGCTATCCCATTTACGGTATTTTTGACAGAGGGGCCGAACATCTTATGCCAAACGGCGGATACGTGATGGATCTCATTTTTTATCATCAAGCGGGCAATATTAACCAGGTACCAACTGACCATGGCGTCGTCCCATTATACTCACATCCATCTTTTAGTAACAAACGTGTTATTGTGAGACTCGATTACAGCACCCCAAGATTGAGGGATGAAACAGGGGACACTGCGCCCTACCTTTCCAATCCCCCTGACTACGATGCCATTAAAAGTCAATTCGTGGCAAAAATTCAAGGCACGTCCAATGTTTGGGGCTTTGTGGTCGGGAATGAACCCAATATTGATAACCTAACTTCACAGCAATATGCCGAGTTTTTTAAAAAAGCCGCGACAGACCTTAAAGCTAATACGACAAATGCAAAAGTCATTATGGCTCCGATCGCGCCATTAGCTGGCAATTCAATTCCCTATCAAAATGCCATTTTAGACGAAGCTGGTAGCTATGCTGATGCCTTTTGTGTGCAAGGAAAAACCCGAAGTGCCAGCTTCCCAGACGAAAAAAGCTCTGATGATCTCTGGGCAGCATTTTTGAGCCATATTGACCTGATATCAAAAAAATTTCCTGGTAAACCCATTATTATTTGTGAACTTGGCCCTCACTCTGATACGGGTTCTATGTGGGGACAGGATCCCGAATATTTGAAAAAGGCCTACGCGGAAATTGTCAGACTTAACAGCCTTGGCACTTATAACCCCATTTATACAGGCATCACTTTTAGGTATGACGCTGATATGACTCCCGGCTGCCAAAACACGCAGTGGAGTTTTTGTGCCCACGAAGATGTCTTTAGTAATGCCTATTCGTTAGGACTTAAGGGTCCTTAAAAAAACTTCTTATGTGATCTTTAACTCAGGCGCGAGACTCTGTTTTGCGCCTGAGTTCTATTAATACTAGGTTATTTTCTACCCAAACTACTTGGCCCTAAGAATTTCGATCTTGCCCCCTTTGATCACCACTTCCTTAACCAAGGCAGTCCTGCCCTCGTTTTTAATACTGATTTTATAGGTGCCCGGCGGCAAATCAACGCGGGATATATTGAAAGCACCAGGGAGTAATGTCCAACCTCTCGTATCTGCTGTTTCCGTAGCCGCTGTAACGGCATTGGCGACTAAGCCGCCGAGGGTGCCGAATTTTTTTTCGGCCTGATAATTCATCTGGCCCTTAATAAGAAGACGCGCCCCTTGCTTAAGAAGCATGCGCCCCATACGGTCCTCTAAAGTTTGCTTGGCAATTGCATTCATATCCTGAAAATTTTCAGCACTGAAAAAACCATTCCGGTCTTTTTTTCCTTTTGCCGCAGATTCAGAATCAAGGCTAACACCTGTCTTTCCTGAAGAATAATAACGGGATTCTCTAATTACCGGAAAAGAAAAACGGACAACTTGACCGCTAATGGGCAGAATATGCTCTTCGGCTACTTTGTAGGCAATATGCCCAAGTTCATGAACCACGACGAGAGAGCCCAACTCTTCCCGTGCTGAATCCTGGTTTTCAGCAGGATCAACAATCTTAGGGTAGGATTTTTCAAGCTCTTTTAAACTATCATTTCGCCCACGCTTGGCATAAAGCCGCGCTAAACTCGTGACTAATAACTCGGGAACTCTTCCTTGATAGAAATCTTTATAGGTCCCGGCGTATAAATCAAGCGCCTTTTTATAATCGATAATTGCGTCGTCAATATTGCCGCGTGCTTCGAATATAATGCCCGAAAGCATCAGGGAAAAGGCATCCGTTTTATATTTATTGGAACTATCCCCATGGCGTTGATTGATTTCATGAAGCTTGTTGTTGATTTTTCTCGCCTGGACAGTTGCTGCAGCTAAATCATCATCTTCTATAAAGGATAACGCGAGCATGGTATGGATAGCAACGATCTCATAATCCTCACCAGAATAATCACTCGCCGACTCATTATAAAGAAGAGTCGCGACAGATTTAGAAATACTTGTAGTATATAGCTCATCCGCCACTTTATCTGCTTGCAGCAAATACTTGCGTGAAGCCTTTAAATCATCCATGCGATCAAGAATCATGGCCTTTTCTAAAAAAAAGAGCAGCCTGTGACGATTGTCTGGTTTGATGTCAGACTTGTTTAAGGCTTCGATGGCTTCTTCATAAGAGCCATGCTGAAACTGCTGCCGCATTTCTTCGGTGCTTTGGGTGTATGAGGCACACCCAAAAAGCACGTAAAACAAGGAAAACCACACCGCAGGAAATACAATTTTTTTGTAATAATACCACGTGTGAATACGCATAAAACCCTTTACCAACCAGAACCGGAGCGATTAAAACGTTTTTTAATCTCGTTTTTTTGACTCCAAACAATCTCGCTTGTTTCCAAATCTGTCAGTTTTAGGTTCACTTGATAATAGACGGTTTTTAGCCCTTCCTGCGTATGAACGCTATTTGACATAGCGCCAGAGAGAAAATAATCAGCTCCTGTTTGACGGCCTGATTTTTTTGCACTGGCTCCGCTCACAGCTCCGCTATTTTGGTATTTAATTTCATCAAGGATTTTTTGACGTTTTTCTTTATCGACAAAACGAACCTGACCACTATTGATCAATTCATCTTGAATGGCCTCAGTTAACGCTTTGGTATCGATATGCTCATCCGTTCTGTTTTCAACTTCATCGACGATAACAACAGGACGGGTGTCATTATGCTGCCGACGAAAAATTTCTAACCACGGTTTCTTTAAAGCGCCATTGACCATAATTTCTGCTGTTTTCTTAGCGTCAGATTCATTCCATTTGTCATCAACAATTTCCCTCTTATTAGGATCGTCATATTCCCCTTGAAACGCTGGCGTACAATGCCATAAAGGAAAAAGACTGCTGACGGTAACACACAGACTGAAGGTTCTTTTTTTGATATTTCTCAAATTCAAGATCTAATCTCCTATATTTTTTATTACTTGCCCCTAGCACCACACAAGATCCCAGGATTTGACGGCAAATATGTTATAATAAAATTGCGAATTCAAAAATAAATCTAATGGCACTTCCAAATTTTTTACTTAGCAATTATTTTACACTGGAATCAATAATATGCACCACCTTTCTCCAAAGTTTTTTGTCAAAATCGTTTTTACCGTTTCCTTGCTACCAAGTTTTGGCAGCGCTTACAGTAAGAGCATTTTTCTTAACGGCACTGATATTTCCAATGTGCGCAATCAGCATTTAAAAAAAGTTGACATGTTTATTGACCCCAAAGGAAATATCATTGTGCAAGCCTCACATTATCAGGTGCACTTAGTTGATCATTATACCCCACTTCAGTATCCCATGGTCATGCCATCGGGAATGCCGACGCACAAACCCCCGCAAGTGCTTTCCGGTTCCGGCACTACGCCAAGCATAGGGGGAAACATAAATAGCCAAAATCAACCTAATTCCTTAACATCAGAACCCCTTGGCCCCCCTATACCCAGTCAGAATTCTCCTGCGCCGACAGAAGCCAGCTCTCTTTCTGCAAAAGTCGCGCCAAGCGGGACGACTCCACCAGAAATTGTTGAAATTCCCCTTGAAAAATTGGAGCCTAACCTAGAAGATGAACGTTTAACCCCTAAAATAGGGTCAAAAACCGTTAACGATTAATAACTATTATGAACCGATCACTTTCCGAACGAATTTCGCAGCTGCAAAAAAAAATCCTGCAAGCGTTGTTAAAGTCACAAAACCCCGAACGTCATATACGCCTTATATGTGTAAGCAAAGGCCAAGATGAATCAGCAATCCTAGAGGTGCAAAGTCTCGGTTACCGTGAATTTGGTGAAAACTACGCGCAGGAACTTGAGCAAAAGGCCCGCTGTCTCTCTAGCGCCCCCATAAAATGGATTTTTATTGGCACCCTACAGTCAAATAAAATCTCTCACATAGTACGCTATGCTGCTGAGATTCAAACAGTGACCAGCGAGAAACACGTGCGTCTTATTGCAAAATATGCTACCGAATACCAAAAAACTCCTTTTCCCGTATCAATCTCTATAAAAACTGGCCAGGAAGAAACCAAATCAGGAATATCTTTTGAACAGGCCCGGAGTTTAGCCCAAACTATAAAAAATGATTTTCCCGAACTTAAACTCTTAGGCCTGATGACACTACCGCCCCCAATAGAGGAACTCGACTTAGACGACAAGGGAATTCCATTCGCCTATCATCCCTTAAAAGATATGGCACTTCAGATCGGTGATGGCCTGCTGTCCTTAGGAATGTCTAATGACTTTGAAGCGGCAATTAAAGCAGGCAGTGACTGCATCAGAATTGGCTCAACCATTTTTGGTGAGCGCGAAAAAAAAAATATGCTAAAATAGAGCCCACAAAATAATTTTCATTCATTGGTTTAACTTTATATAATGATTTATTTTTGTTACACTTAATAGGTTTCTTTTCCTAAAAAATTTGTGGAGATATTTGATGCCGGGAACACTTGCGAAAATTCTCATTTATATGTCGGATCTTGTTTTTCAAATTGCGATCCTTTTGGTTATTTTATCAGTCATTGTGAGTTGGGTGGGGGCCGACCCTTATAACCCCCTAGTACGCACTATTGGCAAACTCACAGAACCTTTATATCGACCGTTCAAACCGCTAAGCCGCAAACTCGATTTGCCCATAGATTTATCACCCATCATTGTTTTACTGCTGTTAACAACTTTGCAGAAAGTTTGCGGTTATCTTATTATTCACCTACTTGTTCCGTGATGAAATTTGACTATGGCACTCTTCAAAATAAAAAATATTATTTTGGCGCTTTTGCTCCTGGGCTTTGTCTGCGCTGCTCCTCGTCTTCAGCAGAATTTTAGCAAAATTGCTGCGGGGCAAACGAAAACAGAAAATTTCTTTTTAGCAAATTTCGATGCGGCGCTAGCTCCCATCTTTTCCCTGGGAAATCCCACTATATTACGACATTTTAGCATGATGTATGGCCTACAATACCTACAAGATACGAACTTCTCGGATCATAAAACGGAAACAGTAGCAAAGACTCTAAGCTTTCTCATGTACACGGGCATTAGTATTCCTGGATTTTACATTTTAGCCTGTGACAAAGTCATTGAGACAGAAAAAAACATCGCCTTATGCGAGGAATTTATAAATATAGGGATGAAATATATCCCGACGAACTGGTTACTCCCCCTTTATTTGGCTGAGAAATATAATGCCATTTGGCATGACACGGCTAAAGCGTTACCTTATTTTATCATTGCCAGCGAAAAACCCGACACTCCAGAATTTATGGGTAGTTATATAAATAAACTCGCGAGAAAAATTGAGTTATCACCCGAGGAACTTGATGTCTTAAAAGAAAGCATAAAAGCAAAAATCCTTCAGGAAAATGAAACCGGAAATCGCCAGTAAAACAAGGAAAATGCCTATGGATACCGCAAATAATTCCGTTATACTTGAGTTAAAAGATTTAACTAAAATTTATAAAAATGATATTTTCAAAAAACCCCAGGTCGCTCTCGATCATGTTTCTGTCCAATTTAAAAGAGGTATTTGTCATGGTTTACTCGGACATAATGGGGCGGGCAAAACAACAGCCATAAAGTCAATTTTTCAGCTCATCACCCCAAACGCGGGAAGTATTTTTTTTAAAAACAAACTCCTGCGTAAAAAGGATCTCCTTAAACTAGGCTACATGCCGGAAATCAACAAAAACCTAAAAAACATCACAGTGAATGAGGCTCTTGCCTTTCAACTTCAGGTCCTTCGACCTGACTTGAATGCAACCGCAAAAAAAAATCGTATAACTGCCCTGCTTAAAGAGACAGGTTTAGAGCCACATCGCCATAAACTTGCGGGAAAACTTTCCAAGGGTCTTGGTCGAAGATTGTCTTGGGGGCTCGCCACAATCCATGATCCCGAACTTATTATTCTCGATGAACCTTTTTCGGGCCTCGATCCCTGGGGCCGAATACAAATGGAAAATTGGATTTTACAGAAAAAAAACCTCGGGATTTCTATTATCCTATGTACGCACGAAATTTGGGCCATTGAATCTATATGTGATGAAATTTGCATCTTGAAAAAAGGCGCCTTAGTTTTCCCAAAAAGCGAAGCACAAAACCCTACTGGTGATGGCAAAGTTGAAGGACTTTTTCATTTAAAGCTATCGGGCATTCCAGAAGCCGAGCTTTACCGAAATATTAATGAGCTAAAAATGCCACTCTGGCGCCGCCTTACCATGCAAGGATTTACCGCTCACTTAGTTTTTGAAGACTATAACCATGCCATAACGTGGCTCAATTGGGCCCAGGAAGGCCATCATATCGTACTAACTTTCGAGCAAAAAAATGACATTCGCGATGCTGATCTTATGGAATATTTTAAGGTAGAGGCTTAATGCTATGAAGACACTTTTATCCCTTATATACCAATCCTTTTTGATGAATTTTCGTGAAAAAATATTTTACGCATTAGCTCTAACCCATTTTTTAGGGATTGCTTTATGCCACGTTATATCCGAATGGACCATGCAAAATATGACCGAAGTTCTTTATGATTTTGGTGGGTTTTATTTGATGCTCATGAGCTCTTTAATAAGCATTATTCTCTCAAGCAAAATACTAGATAATGCTGATGGTTCTGTTGAGGGCGTTCTCGCCTTAGTACAAAGTCGCAGCGTTTATCTCATTGGTCGCTTTTTAGGTCTGTGTGTCAGTATCATGGCATCAACTTTGATTTTTTTAGCGATTTGGCAAATTTTTCTCCTCGGAAATCAATTACCCGGATTAAATATGCCACACCTTTTGGTATTTTTTACATTGACGGTCCCATCGCTGCTTATCGCTGCTCTCAGTCTACTTTTTAGCTCATTTACCCAGACAACCGTTACCGTTATGACGAGTTTTATTTTATTTGGCATTGGCCTCATGAGTCAAACCCTCTCGCGAGGGCTACCAGCAAATGCCTCGGTGAGTCAGCGATATATTGTGGAATTTTTCGCTAAATTCTGGAATTTGCAGCAATATAACCTCATGGACGCCCTCCATTTGTCGGGAAATGTGAGTAATAACTTATTGCTTTGGTTATGGATTTATGCTTTAAACATGATGGCTATTTTTATCACCTTAACTATCTTTATATTTGCCAAAAAAGATATTTGATTGCGTTTTTTTCTTATGCATACAAAACAATTTTTTGTGGATCTTTCAAGCGATGCTGCTATTAAAAAAGAAAAAGCAGAAGCAAGGCGACTTAGAAAAACTAATTGGTGGCTCCGCAAGTTAGAGCGAGACAGCTGCTATTATTGTGGGAAAAAGCCAAGCAAAGGTGAAGCGACTATGGATCACATCCACCCACTGAGCAGTGGGGGAAAAAGCACAAAAAACAACCTGGTGGTTGCCTGTAAACAGTGCAATACTGCCAAAAAGGATCATCTTATCTTTGATCTGATAAAATCAAACCAAAATTCTGATACCTGATACTCCCACGTTCCGACCTATAAAGACTAGAAGGCTGGTACGCCCATCACCCCCACCCAGATGCGTCACACAGGGTTATCAAGGTCCCGCGAATCACGTTAGGCTAACCGCTACAGGTTTTCATAAGGACCGCCGTCAAACCGAGAAGGGCGATTAACTGAACAATATGCCAAAAGCTTGTGCGTTTTTCCATCAGTTCAGGATTTTTTTTATTTTTCGAAGCCCACTGCCGCAAATGAGTTATCGGTTTTCCCAAATTAGGGGTGGGATTATTTTTCCTCTCTTCTCCCTCTAAGCTCATTTTATCTTTTAAGGAAATAATTTTTCCATTAGTATTCTTATTGTGATTTTTTTCATTCATAATTCTACCTATACAACAATATAATACGTCTAGTTCAAACTGAGTATACGGCTAAGGTTGCTTTGCAATTTTTATTTTTATTCATAATGCACAAGAATTTTTCTACCCCGCAAAGGTTGTGCTGGACGAGCATTTTCGCCGATAAGTGAAACAAAATTTTCGATTTGCCTGCCCGATATCATCAAGGGCTTTGCCATAACAAACCACTTAACCCCTTCGCTACAGGGAGGGGTGGTCAAAGAGCCTTCATAGTGATAAAAAGACCTAGCTACAGGTAAAAGCTGCATTGGAGAGATGGAGACCTCACGCTGCCGATCATTTGGTGACTGTGGCAAATGCTCAAAAATATCCTTTAGCACCTGATTTGTTTTGCCTTCCTCAAAAAACACGCCAACAACCGCTAGTCCACCCGCCTTATTTTTATGAACTAAGTGTGCTTCTAAGGGATAAGGAATATTATCTTCTTTGTGCTCACTGGGTGAATGAAAATGAATCTGTAAAAGATCATATTGCTCGTGGTCTGGCAAAGTAAGCACATTGCCCGGATCTAGATTGATTTGAATGGTATGCCCGTTATTGATTACGAAGCCGAAGGTTTTTTTATAGTTAAACTGAAGTGAATGTAAATCTTCACTTTCAGCTGCGAATTCTAAATTGATGGGAGATTGTTTTTCGCCAGAAGCGCAAATAGCATAATTTTCGTCTAGTTCACTCCATCTTCCCGGCCCCTCATTTCCTGAGTAAGCCCAGTGAGGATGATGATTTGCAGAGGTCAGCTTATTTTCTTTGTGACTAGAATCAGCGCTAGCTTCAACTGGGTCTATTTTATGTTCTTCTTCTGCTGAAGTGGTAGATCCGTGTTCCTCTGCTTTGTTATGGCCTTGCCCGCCCCCTACGCTGCCATGTTCCTCAGCCACAGGGGATTCAGCATGAGCGTCATGCGCGCTAGCACCGTGGTCACTACTGCCCTCAGGGGACGATGTCTCATGGTCTTCGCCACTAAGCTGCGCGGATTGATGAGCGTCATGTGGAGGAATGGGAGTGCCGTTTTTGGCTTTCATATAACTAAAAACAAATAAGCCCACGTGCAAAGAACCAGAAATTGCTAAGGCAATTATCCAGGCACCAAATTGACTTACGCGTAATCTCATAAAAAACCACCCAAAATAAAATATTTACCGCAATTAAATGATAACATTAGACTAGTCTATTGTATCGCCGAACGCGGTAAAAGATTTACAAAAATGGACATAATGTTTTATAAATTTTGGGGAATTAGTTACTTATGCCCCCGCTCCCTGATCTCAGAGCACGGGAGACCCATGGTGAGCTTCCATAATTCAGCCAAAAAACGCCAAAGCGTTTCTCCCCCCCGCACACTCTTGACTGAATATTCTGGTTTGTACATGACTTAGGAACTCTTATTCTGTAGTATAAGGCATTTATGGTGGCAAATCCCTTATGACCTTAAGTCCAGCACTATATATTATAGCGACTCCTATTGGAAATCTGGGTGATTTTTCTCCAAGGGCACAAGAAATCCTCAAAGAACTCGATCTTATTGCCTGCGAAGACACGCGCAGAACACGCGCACTTTTGACCCATTTTGGCATAACCCAAAAACGACTCTTAAGTATTCATGATGAAAAAGAATCGACCCTGTCCGATCTGCTGCTCAATAAGATTGCCCTCGAAGGCCAAGCGATAGGCTTAGTTTGTGATTCTGGTACCCCTTGCATCTCTGACCCTGGATTCGGCCTCGTCCATAAGGCACAGAGGCAAAAAGTTCCCGTAATTCCTGTTCCCGGACCCTGCGCTGTCACCGCTCTTCTGAGTGCTTCAGGGTTGCCACCATTACCTTTTCTTGCCATCGGTTTTTTGCCCATTAAAACATCAAACCTCATCGAGACTATTTCTCAGTGGCAAAACCTCCGCCCGGTTACGATTATTTTTTATGAGTCCCCTAAGCGGATACTAGGGGCCTTAGAACACATTGCCAGAATTTATCCCGACGCCCAAATTGCGGTTGGCAGAGAGCTGACAAAGTTATATGAAGAAATTCTTTTTGGCACTCCTCAGGAAATTTGCGAAATTTTTTCCCAAAAAGAGAGTATAAAAGGCGAATTAGCCGTCGCTCTCCATCTGCATAGCGCCGAGGAGAACAGTTTGTCACTAGATTTTGAGCAAAAAAAGTTAATCAGTGCCTTAAAAAATGTTGCCGACGAAGAGAGAATAAGCCCCCGCAGCTTAAAAAAGATAGCCAAAATTTTTGGCCTTCCCAAAGAAAGCTTTTATGGCGAAAGTCGCAAATAATTTTAATGGATTTCAAGGTCTTTGTAGCGAAAAATAGCGGCGACGTAAAAGTTTATCTTCATTATCATAGGCGAACAGCAAAATCCGCTGATTGGTATCTAATGACAGTACGGCACTAGACAACTCCCCGGCAAAAAATCTGCGACTTGCCGTTTGATCAATGTTCACCATGATTTTTCTTTCACTCGTCGGGCTACAGGTGTTTTTATCATCCTCTGCTAAACAATATTCGGCGTGTTCAGTGTCTTTGTCCGTGGCGACAAAAAGTTCATAGTTACTGGTATTACCTGACTTTTTTAGAAATATTTTAATGTCTCCGTTCAAGTCTTCCTCAGCAAATGTATTTTCATAATCGTTTTTTCCGGAGATAATGCCAGCAAAATGCCCCGCAAATGCTAAACCAAGCCCCACAAACCGCTCGGCCAAAACTAAGTTATTATTTTCAAGAGAGGTGTCCATTGCTGAATGGAGTAGCGGATTATATGCCTCGGGATCTTCAAAGGGGAAAACTGCTGGATAGCCCTGATAATCCCAGCTAAAATAATCCGACTTTCCTGAAGGGAGTTTTTTTTCTACAAAATCGCCGCCCAAATATCGATGTAGGAGATCTTTAGTCGCGCGTCGTAAAAAAGGACTCGTATTGTTATCTACCAAAAAAATAGTATTTTTTCCAGGTTCTGAACTATAGGCTGTCATATCAAATTGCATCATACCCGCTACCTTAACACCTTCATTTTGATACTGCGCCGCGAGTTCTCCGCTACCAATTAAGCCAATTTCTTCGGCTGCGTAGGCATGAAATTCAAGGGTTCTCTCAAACTGTCCTCCTAGGTCATTGATGATACGCAGCATTTCTAGAAGTGTCGCTAACCCACTGGCATCATCATCAGCACCAGGAGCTGGACCGTCGTGACTGGAAATATGAGAATTTATGGAATCCAGATGCGCTCCAAAAATCACTTTTTCATCAGGTTTTTGGCTGCCAAGTAAAGTGACCACAATACTTTTTTGATACGAGCCCACATGCTCAACCTCAGAAATACTCTTGACTTCTGAGGGAATATTCAGCGTCAGGGATCTAATCCTTTCTAAAACCCGCGCAGACACCTCTTCCTGATTGGCTGCAGCATGAAACCTCGTTCCCATAGCTTCAAAAAAAGAAATATGCTCAATTAGTTTGTCTTTACTTGTTTGGTTCAGTAATTTTTGCACCTCATCAAGATAAATACTCTCATCATAAATTGGTGGAACATATTCTATAGTGCGGGTGGCCCTTAGAGGCATTAATTTAACCGTGGCTCCGCAAGGTAAACTTTGACTTTTCTGAGTATGCGATGCGGCTGCTAACGCCAAAATTTCTTGTTCTTTAGGATTTTTTAAGATGGCAACACCGTCATCACCCAGACTGATGTCCCTTAGCACTAACGAATCTGATGCCGAAACCAGGTCAAATAATTCACTCTTATCCTTAAAACTCACGAGATAAAATGAATCCTGCTGTACCGCTGTATTAAAACGAGAAATATCTTTTACCCAAAGATGTGACCCGCTAAGCTCGTGCCATAAATTCATTTGATCTATGCCCAACTCAGCATAATCTAGGGCAAGTATTCCCCTAAGTTCTGGGGCAATAAATGATGTTTTGTCATTTTTCATGCAAGACATAAGGAATAAAAAAAATAAAAAAATTGCTATTTTCACGGGATATGGCCCTCCCCAGTTATACTCACATCTTCCACGCGATCTTCTTTGCCATCCCAGTCCGAAGGAAGTCGACTATTTGTAGGATAGTCAGAAGTTCCCACGTCATTATTTTTTTTTGCGGTACTGAACTGCCCACATGTCGTGAGGAAAATATTGAGAATGAAGCATAATAAAATATTTTTTTTCATATGAACTCTGCCTGTCTGTAAAAAATTGATGTTTGAAGTCAACAAGACGTCTCATAGCTCAAAACCGCATTTTTTTAAGGCCACACCTCACACATAACACGCAAAGTGTATCCCAAATACAGAGAACGTAGGTTTTTCCCTTAAGGGCAAGAGATTGGAGCCTGCTCACTCTTTCATGTCTTATCGGTGTTGCCTACTGAGATCTATCGGTAAAAACATTTAAAAAATGATACAAAAAAATATAGGCGAAAGCTTGATGAGAAGTAATAACGTATCGTTAGCAGACGACAAGCTACAGCGAAATACTCGCACTCAACCAAAAAAGAGTACTAAGATGAAATATATAAAAATTGATTTTTTTCAAAACTACATCAGTTTTTTGAGCTCTTTTTGGTGGTTATGTAGCTCTCTCATGCGTTAGAAAAATAGTCGTTTTAAAGCGAGAGTCAATGACTTTAGCATAGTCACCTACAGCACTAGATCAAAAAAATTAAGTTTTTCCTCCATCTGACCGAAGCCTTAAAGAAAGAAGAAAGGGAAGAAAAGTTGATTCCTTACAGATCTAAGATTATTTTTATTCTCATGGGATTTTTATTCTCATGCTCAGCAATGACCACGGTGGATAAAAAAACCGAACTTATCGTTCGTATGCTTGGTGTATATGAAGCACCAACTGATGCGCAAGGCAATCAGGATCCAAAATGGCAAATTTATAATTTAGAACAAATCATCATCTCTATAAGGGATACCGCGGAAAGCTATAATTTGTTGGATGCCGATCTAGGCCAGTTAAAAATTGTGGAAAACCCTCAAATAGTTTTTCGTGCAGACTTGACCGAGTACCTCGCAAAAACTCTTTCGGGCGTGACACTTGTCGTCAATAGCAGTGTTACTGGTGGAACTACGGTTAAAAATGATCATGAAATTTCACTGGATCAAACTGATTATACGCTCGCGGAAGACCTCGCGGTCACCGATAGTAAAGATATCAATATCACCGCACGTATCAAATGGCGCAATACCGTAATCCGCGCTGAAGATGGTGTTACCGAGTCGATGACTCAACCGGAAATTGAGTTATCATCTTCAGCTCCTGAATAAATAAACCTTGAATATGCCAACTCCTTTTCTTTTGCCTAAACTCAGTCTTGTTTTCAGGTCGGACCGCTAAGTTTAGAAATACCCACTGATTTCCAGTATTTTGCGCTTTTATTGTTTACGCTGGTATTTTTTTACCAGCGTTTTTTAAACAGCGCCGAGCTGACCTATGCCCCTTAGTGAGGCTTTCCCATCAGCAAACTTGAGGGGGAGGGGCCCAAAAAATGGCCCCATCCTCTAGAGAAGATACCTAAAGCCAAGCTCAACTTTGGGTTGGTTGATGAGAGTATTTCCATCTGGAGTATCGACAAAAACTGAGCCATCAGCCAAAGTCGCTTTAACCTTGCCCAAATCAAAAGAATAATGTGTCCAGCTAAATCCTGCCAATAATTCTAAATTCGTACTCATGGGAACGATGACATCGTATCCTAGGACATAAATCATACCGGTGGCCGCTTCTTCATTTTTGACGGTAACTTCATCATTTTTAGATTCAAAATCTGCGCTACCAAAACCAATCCCTGCTTTTGCTTCACCCATGAGGGAACTACCGAGACGGTAGCCATAAGTACCCTTAAAGATAAGAGCGTAGTTTAGGGAGGCATCTACAGTAGTCCCATCATCTTTGAAACCGAGATTCCCTACTAAACCCTCTAAGCCAAAACTATAGCGCGTAAAGTTTGTCGTATTTTGAATAAAGCCGACGTCTACACCACCCACATAACCCGCTCCTGCGGTACTACCCTTTTCTGTTGACCGTGCTTGACCAAACCCACCAATGAGGCCCAAATAAACCTTGCCCATCGTGGGATCGTTTCTTTTATCAAGTTCACTGGGTTCATGAAGTGCCGGTGTTTTCGGGGGGGTATAATTAGGCCCCCAGTTATCCGTTTCATCTGCAAGAACATGGCTAAAGTGCAGGGTCAATGGGAGTAAAACCAAAGCATTTTTGATCAATTTTGTCGTGAGTTGAGCCATAATAAGGACCTTTCTTTAAATTTGTTCATGGTAAGCTACCCTAAAACTTAGTGATGGCATCTAAGCAAATCTTATGCCATAAACTATAATAGACTATTTTTATAGCATTTTTTTTCAAGCGGTGCAAAAACACCGTGAAGAACCGCCTCAGAATATACACCCCGATTTCATTTTCTCCTTGCTGTTTTTCGCAATTTTTATTAAATTTCACCTTCTATTCTATAACCCAGCAATGTGGTGAATTCTCAAGAAAATTTTGATAACAAAGGATATTATCATGGCGTCCCCAACAAAACATACCAAAAAAAGACGATTAATGAATAAAGCGAAGATGGGAAAGCTCCGTAAAAATAAAATCCGCCTTAGCGGATCAACACCGAAAAGCCTTATCCTCGATAAGCCCAATGCCAATGAAAAGTCTCAAATAAAATCTCGTTAGTTAGACATTTATGGGTCGCTACATTTATGGCTTTAGAATACCCGTCTGATTTGCATGTTTCTTTAACTTCAAACGCATTAGCTGGGGTAACTTTAGATGTTGTGATTAGTGGCTCGATTGCAGCCCTGCAGGCACCTCTTTTTATTCGCAGCCTCAGACGCCTTGGTGCCCAGGTTTTTCCCGTTTTAAGTCCTGGAGGCGAGCAATTTGTTACCCCTATGGCTCTTGAGTGGGCGGCAAATAACCCTGTCACGACGGGTTTTAGCGGATTAAATACCCACATCAGTATTCACGATGCCGTGGTGGTCGCTCCTGCGAGTGCCAATACTATCGCCTCACTTGCTGGCGGGTTATCTTCAACTCCGGGGCTTGCCCTAATACAGTCGGCCTTGGGACAAAAAAAGCCTGTTTTTGTACTTCCGACTATGCATGCCAGTCTTTATGACAGTCCTTTATGGCAAAAAACACTGGAAGTTATCAAACCTTTCACCACCGTGCTGACGCCAAGAAGAGAAGAGGGAAAATATAAATTCCCCGAACCCAAAGCTCTTGCTGATATTATTGCTCACGGCATCAATGCGAAAAAGATTCAGGAAAAAACCATCGTCATCACTCTTGGGGGGACAAAAGCTTATTTGGATGATGTGCGCTATTTGGGTAATTATTCGACGGGTGCTTTAGGTTCACTTATTGCGGAAGAGCTTTACCGTTTAGGTGCGGCTACGTGGGTCATCGCGGGTCAATGCGAAAAGCTTCCCCAAAGTTACTCTAAACTCATCCGGGCTGAAACCTATGCCGAAATGGATTCCTCCTGTAAAACGTGCATGCAAGAAGGGGCAGAAGGATTGGTTATGGCAGCAGCTATTCTTGACTATGAACCGGAACAAAAAATTTCGGGTAAGCTAGCATCTGGTGAATCTGGCCTAAGTTTTGCTTTGAAAAAAACGGGGAAAATTATCTCTTTTCTCAATCCAAAGGGTCCGGCAAAAGTTGCCTTTAAATTGGTTTCAAAGAAAATGACCCCTCCCGAGACCTGGGAGAATCTGGCACGGGAATATTGTTCGCGGTATAAACTCAGTATGCTCGTCATCAATAACATTGAAGATGTTTCTCTTGACCGTCATGTTGCCCGTACCTTTGAGACATGTCAGGAAAATCTTGGGCTGACAACACATGAGTTTCACGATAAAGTGTCTTTAGCATCTTTTATAGCAAATCATGTTTTTGGTGTGATGAATTCTTAAAACGATTTTTTTAAAGAGACTATCGTGGCCTATCTCAAAATCATATATTTTTATGTTTTTTCAGTCTTAACGACCATTATATTTTGCGCTCTGGTTATCCTCACAGGTTTTTTGCGTCGCCTTAAGTTTGTGCAAAGTGACAATAGGGAAATCGAACATAACTTTGCCACCCTATGGGCCAAAACCATTGTCAATTATATGCCAGGATGGAATATTTCTATTATTGGCAACCACAATATACCAAAGACCGATCAACCATACGTCATAATTGCAAACCATGAAAGCCTGGCTGATATTTGGATGCTCTATCTTCTCGGAATGCAGTTTAAATGGCTCAGCAAAATAGAAAATTTTAATGTCCCCTTATTTGGACAGGCTATGCATGAATGTGGTTATATAGCCATAAAACGAGGCAATAAAGAGTCCGCTGCGCTAGCGATGGATCTCAGCGCTCAGTGGTTAAAACGCGGAGTACCTATGTTGTTTTTCCCCGAAGGTACACGCTCAAGAACCCCAGGCATCATTGGTGATTTTAAAATTGGTGCTTTTAAATTGGCCTCGGCATGTGATGTCCCCATACTCCCGATTGCCCTAAGTGGCGCCGGGGAACTCATTCGTAAAGGATCTCTGTTTCCACAAGATGCCAATATAGTGATAAAAGTCCTACCTCTCGAATATATGCAACCAGACGAAGACCCAGAAATCTTCCGCGATCGCATAAGGAATCTCGTGGTCAATGCTCATGGCGAAATATCGCGCATACGAGCGAAAGCCTCTCAGATAAAAATCAAAAATCCCGTCAAAGTTTGGCGCTAATGCTAGCTTTACATGTTTGCTGAATAATTTTATGCTGCATGTTCTGTTCCTGGTACCACATCTATTTCAGGTTTGATTTTTAGGACCAGTTTTTCAATTTCAATAACCCCGAGGAGACGATCTTTGATTTTGCAAATATTTGTCAAAATTTCTGATGAGGTGCTTTTGAGAGAAATTGTATGTTGTTCTATGTCATCAGGGGATACGGAAAAAACATAGGTAATAGCATCCACAATCATGCCAACAAGTTCGTTCCTAAATTTGGTAATAATAATTCGGCAAGCATGCGTGATTTCTCCTGGCTTTTCATCCATGACCTTACGCAAATTAATTACGGGGATAATATTGCCTCTAAGATTAATGACGCCCTCAATATAATTATGGGCATTAGGAACATAGGTTATGGGCGGCATCATGATGATTTCATTTACGACCGCAATATCGATAAGAACCTCTTTATCGGCAACCAAAAAACCCATAAATTGAAACCGATCCCCATAAACTTGCTCACTTTTTGCACTGTCCAGCTCTTTGCGGATAACAAAAAGCCCTTGGGATGAATTATTAAAATCAAGATCCTGAAAATCCGTAAGCTGGGGAAAGCTATCCATAGTTTTTCCTTATCTAAATCGCGTTCATTATGCTGCAACCGTACGCTGCAAATTGCGCACATAAGATTCTAAATCACCCACATCAAGCACAAGCACCACTTGCCCCGTTCCTAAAACGGCACCACCGGCGACACAAGGCAATTCTTTAAGCAATGACCCCATCGGTTTGATTACCATTTCTTGCTGATTCATCAAGCTATCAACGATAATGCCAAATCTTTTTTCGCCTGCTCCCACGACAACCACAAAAAGCCTTTCGCGAACCCTATCGGCCTGTCGGTCTTTACGCCTCCGGTTGCCTTCTTTTCCCCTTGGCACATGGTCGTACCAAAAATCATTTTTTTTGCGACTAAGATCTAACGTTGCAGACAGATCCACTAGGGGCAAAACTTTCCCCATTCTTTTTACCACGGGCATATCCCCTACTCTTTGAATATCTTTGGGGCTAATGCGGATAGATTCCACCACACTACTTAAGGGGATGGCATAAATTTCATCACGACATTTGATCAGAAGGCTTTGTACTATAGCGAGTGTCAGCGGCAGTGAAATGGTGATAATACTCCCCTTGCCCAAAGTACTATCAACGGCAATTGTCCCTTTCAGTTTAGAAATTTGCTTGCGCACCACATCCATACCCACACCACGCCCAGATACATTTGTGATTTTTTCAGCCGTGGAAAAACCTGCTTCAAAAATCAAATTAAATATTTCACCATCTGTAAGATTTTGAGAGGCCGAGATTACACCTTTTTCAATAGCTTTTTGTTTAAGTTTTTGCGGGTCCATCCCTTTGCCATCATCTTGGATCGTAATGACTATATTGTTGCCCTCTTGCCGGGCAGCAAGTGTTATGACACCACCTTCAGACTTGCCGGATGCTAGGCGATCCTCAGGTGTTTCCACCCCGTGATCGCAAGCATTTCTAATAAGATGAATAAGCGGATCGCCTATTTGTTCCACCAAAGTTTTATCGAGTTCCGTGTCTTCGCCAATAATTTTCAATTCAATTTTTTTACTGAGCTGCCTCGAAAGATCGCGTACAACTCGAGGAAATTTATTAAATTCGTTACCAATTGGAACCATACGAATCTTCATGATGATGTCTTGAACTTCGTTCATATGCCTGCTAAAAAGCTGAACCGTTTCGGTCATATCTGCCGTAAGCGATAACTGTGAAAAATGAGACCGCAAATCCTCTTCGACCACACTAAATCTGGTTCTATCAGTCACGAGTTCACCGACAAGACTCACCAACATATCAAGTCTTTCTAGATCAACCCGAATGGTATTGTCTTTTTGCGATTCTTGTTTCTTGGGCTTAGACGCGCCTGGCTTAGCAATTTCGGCTGCTTTAACGGGTACGGCTTCGACTTTTGCTGAACCTTCGGCTTTTGCTGAGCCTGGGGCTTTGGCACTACCGCCACTCAGAGCCGACATTATTTTATTCAAAGCGGCATCATCCGATTCCCCAGAAACTTTAGCTTGAGAATTAGTTTTTGACTCGGCACCTTTTTCACCTAAATTTGCTTTTCTCCCTTCGGCAACATTGATCAGGGCCCTCACAATAGGTTTTATATCATGCCCAGATTTGGTTTGTGATTTTACGGCAGTCAAAAGAATCCGCAAAGTATCTAAGCCCTGAAAAACAACATCCACGATCTCTGATGATGCATGCATTTTGCCTTTACGAATCAGATCAAAAAGATTTTCCATTTTGTGCATCACCGCCTCAATAGCTGAGTAGCCAAACATTCCTGCTGCACCTTTGAGGGTGTGAGCCGCACGAAATATTTCTTCGATTGTTTCTTTGTCGGATGGGTCATTTTCCAAAGCCAAAATCGTACGGTCTAAGGTTTCCATAAGATCATCGGTATTGGTAATGAAGTCTCTAATCATATCCTGATCATTGCTAAATTCATTTTCAATCCACTCAGGAACATCTTCAACTTCAACTTCACCTTCCACCTCAACTTCCCCTTTGATTTCAACTTTGATTTCAGCTTTGATTTTGGCAGGGGTTTTATCTTCTGACGTCGGGGGAGGCAAATTTTCAGAGGGACTGTCCATCAAAGCGAGGAGACGGCGCGCCTCATCGTCATTTATTTCCTCAACTTTATTGGCTGCTGCTGAGGAAACATCGGGCTTTTCTGCAGGCGCATCCATGAGACTAAGCATTGCCTTCGCTTCGGCATCGCTCATGGATTCACTTTCCAGCTGAGGCATTTTTTCTGCTGAGATTGGCTCATCCATCAAACCAAGCATAGCCCTGGCTTCTGCATCACTCATTTCTTTTTCACCTTCTTTTTCAGGAAGGTGATCTGAAGCGGCAGGTTCATCCATCAAGGCAAGCATAGCCTTGGCCTCCTCGTCACCTATCTCATCCATATCGTCTTGATTGGTACTGAGGTCTTTTGCCTCTCCTGCACTCGCTTTTTCTATGGATGAGCTACTCCACTGACTGAGCATTCCCAGAAGCTGCAAAGCTTCTTTTAGAAAATAAGACGTCTCGGCATTAATCTCACGCTCCTCAGAAGTCATCATTGCAAGCACGGCGAGATGCTCTTGAAGCTTAGGGAGAACTTCCTTCACCAGTGAGTTAAGAGCTGCCGATTGTAATACGTCCATAGCCATGAGCAAACCTCTCTTTAAGATGCGTGGGATAGGTCTTCTTCATCTGTCCTAAGAAAAAGAAAAAAACTCTCTTCAAGCGCATCAAACTCAAGGGCCTGTTTACATTTTTCACAGGCTATTTGCGGAGCCTCGTGACGCGATTTGATTTCTTCAATATGTCTTTTTTCGAGAAGGATATCGATCTCCCCGTGGCTTGCACAGTAGTAAGGCGCGTAAAAGGAAAGGATATTACCTTCCCCGAGAGATTCTGGAACCATGTTCACCTGATCAATAAAATTGACCGAACATTTTTCAAAGCTAATCGCACCTTTTTTGTGCAAAGAGTTTATAAAAAGGGTCCATTCTCTTATGCCGCAAGAATTGAAATTATTTAAGCTGTGGGCATTGATAAGGTATTTGGGGGCGGCTGGGATTTCTATGGATTCGCCCTTAAAGGTTTCGTCTATGTCGCCTTTAAAACTCATTTTTATCAGTTCACCATCCTGAGTCCATTCAATGACTAAAGATGAAAAATCTAACCTATGAATACTCATTTTAATGCGTTCTCCTCTTGCAAAAACAATTAAGATGATCAAACGCCAAAACACTCAATGCCTGAGTACCGTAATGGCATTAACCTCTAAAAAGGTTATCATGTAATAAGTTTATCGGAGGAAAGAGATAATGAATAACTTACCATCAGAAAAAACTCTCTTAAAGCTATTGGGACAATGCCAAAAAAAGCGCGATTTTACCTATTTTTTCTATACTTTCAAATGAAAGCGTTTCCGCCGTATCACTTGGTTGATGCCAGTGATCTAAATGGTTAAAATCAATGAGGTCAAGACATAAAATACCTTTTTGGCAAAACGCAATATGATCATCTTCAATATTCTGTTCTCGCTGACTAAGGGGTATAAAGTTACCAAATTCTTTAAGACCCTTTTCAACCAGCTTCATCAGTTCTGGACTACTATTTCTGTCCCGGGTTAGGCTCACGTCCGGGCTCCCGATCATATCTAAAAGAATAAGGGCTTTAAGAGGTCCCGCATCTTTCCAAATAGGCACATCAAAACAGGTCTGAGGCCCCTGACGTTCGAAATTTTTTTGACATGGGCCGAGTTTACCAGCAAGGAAACGGCTGCCATATGTATTGTCGCGCAGCTTTGATGGGTGAGACTTTATCCCATCATCCCAGTTACTGAGCACTGCCTCCTCGCCGTCAAACCAGACAAAACCGATATTGCAGGGGAGTTTACCCGCAAGATTATTTTTATTTTTGACCAAAAAACTCACCATCTGCAAAAGCAGTATTGACGACGACGCACTGTCATTGGCGCCCACATATCTTTGGCCTGGTAATTCTTTAGAATCATAATGCGAAGCAAAAATAACAAGACACTGCGCCTGAGGGGAGGATTCAATATAACCTAAAATATTTGCGCCATTTTTATTAAGGGTTATAGGACGCATGCTTCCGGGTGTGTAGTCACGGTTAGGCACGAGGCTTGTAAATTCCTGAACGGAAGCTTTGGCCCCCATATCCTTTAAGCGCGCCATCAGATATGCGCTGAGTTCATTTTGTCGTCTGCTGCCAAAGGGATGGGGTGAGAGGGTAAAAGCCTCAAGATCCTGAGATCCAATTTTAGTGTCAAATTGAAACGCATTAGCCCATTCTTTAGCTGCGCGCGTGTTTTTTTGACCCACGTCAGATTCGTTGTCGTTAAAACATCTCGCTCCCAAGAAAATAAAAAAGGAAAGGCCAAACAAAAGCAAAAACCTTTGTCTGGCCACTAAAAATTTTTTCGTCACAAGACCTAAAATAATCTAGCCCCAATAGTAAGAAGCGCTTTTGCCCAAATCCTCTTCGATACGCAGAAGCTGGTTGTATTTTGCCACGCGGTCAGTTCGGCAGAGTGAACCGGTTTTTATTTGTCCAACCTGAGATGCTACTGCCAAATCAGCGATAAAGGTATCTTCCGTTTCGCCGGACCTATGAGAAATTACCGCGTTAAACCCCGCATTCCGCGCCATTTCGATAGCGGAAAAAGTTTCACTCAACGTTCCGATTTGATTGAGCTTGATCAATATGGCATTAGCGGCTTTAAGTTCGATGCCTTTTTGCAAAAATTCTGTATTGGTGACAAACAAATCATCTCCCACAATTTGAATCTTGCTGCCCACCTCAGCGGTAAGCTTGGCGAAGCCTTCCCAGTCATGCTCAGCTAGACCATCTTCGATGGTGACAATAGGATATTTTAAAGACAGTTCACTTAAAAAACTTACCATTTCATTGCTGGAGAGCGTTCTGTTTTCGCCAGCCAAATGGTATTTGCCGTCACGATAGAAGGACGATGCCGCGACATCCAGGCCAAGAGCAACCTGGGAACCGAGTTTGTACCCTGCGGCTTCAATCGCTTCACAAACAAAAGCGAGGGCATCACTATTTGAGCCGAGGTTTGGAGCAAAACCGCCTTCATCACCAATACCAGTAGAAAGATTTTTTTTCTTAAGGATTTTTTTCAAGGTGTGAAAGACTTCCGCTCCCATGCGAAGTCCTTCCTTAAAGTTCGGCGCTCCAACCGGAAGGATCATAAATTCTTGGAAGTCAAGAGAGTTGTCCGCATGTTCGCCGCCATTGATGATATTCATCATCGGCACAGGCATGCGCCTAGCGAGACCGCCACCAAGATAACGGTACAAGGGAAGTCCCGCTTCTGCCGCGGCGACGCGTGCCGCAGCCATAGAAACACCCAGTATGGCATTGGCCCCCAAATGAGATTTATTTTTAGTGCCGTCAAGGTCAATCATAGTTTGGTCAATCACCGCTTGATCGCCAACGTCTAGGCCAACAACTTGTGGTGCGATTTTTTGTAAGACGTTTTGCACTGCTTTGCGCACCCCTTTACCGAGGTAGCGTTCTTTTTCTTGATCTCTGAGTTCAACGGCTTCGCCCTCACCTGTGGAGGCTCCTGAGGGCACCGCCGCGCGTGCTTGCTGGCCAGATGCGGCTAAAACCTCGACCTCAACTGTGGGGTTTCCTCTTGAATCCAAAATCTCACGCGCAAATACATGGGTTATGGCAGTCATAAGCTTTTTTCCTTAAAAAATGGAGGTTAGGAAATATTCTCTCTGTTTCAGAACAGCTCATTCCTACAGCCTTAAAATCAAAGGACGGTAGCAATCACTAAAAGTCTGAACATTAAGATTATGCAAATCAGCGCGGAATTACAAACTGAATAAATTGGGGGTCTCCTATATCCCACGCATAAAAGTATTCAAGATGTCAAACCCGGATCACGGCTCATCAGAAACTTTTCGCCTAAAATAATCCATTAGAATATCGCATAGGCTCTGAAATAAAATTTGGTATTTTCAAAAAAACAACTTAGCCAGTCAGCCATTTTTTGGAAAAAAATAAATCGAAAATGTGTACAGGTTAAGTTTCTTAATGAACATTTTATAAATTTAACAGCAATAATTTTTCCACTAAAATAATCAGAACTCAGTCCAAGCTTGGGTTAGAGCCACCATGGTAAATTGGCAATTTCACCGCTCCCTTGTTGATACTAAATATCAACATTAATTAAATCTATTTTTGGCGGCAAAATATTTTTATAACAAGTTGTAAGTGCTTGACTAACAAAAAAAATGCAGCCTATAATAGAGCATAATTAATTTTATTAAAATTTGATAAGAAAGGGTGTTAGGCGTCTTAAAAAAAGTTTTTTTTTTAAATTCGTGTTTTTTTTTTAAAATTTTTAGGAGGGGAGTGTTTATGATGAGGATGTTTAAAGGTGTTTACAGTGTCTTGCTCATTGCGGCTATTTCGCAACTGGGCTGCGAAAAAACAACAACCAAAACCGAGGCGTTTGATGCTGAAAATGGCTGTTTTACCTGCCATACAGGCACAAGTGAAGTCGGTAAAAAAGTTTTGTGGGCGAAGGCAGGCTGGGAAGAATCAGTCCATGCACAGGGATTTGTCAAAGACATAACCTATGTTGATGCTAATGGTGATACTCAAGTCATTGGACAAGAATTTGAGGGAACAGATTCCTTCTATGCTAACGGTAGTGGATGCCAAGTATGTCACACTGGCGAAGGCTTCCTTAAGAAACAAAATGGTGAATACGCAGATGCTGAGGCAATTGCTGCTGATGTGATCACACGTCCATCTTCAATCGGCTGTTTTACCTGTCATATGCCCCATGATACTAAAGATTTTAGCCTAACAGTCGCAGATGGAACAGAGGTTACCCTCGAATCCGGTAAGACTTATTCTAAAACTAAAGGTAGCCTTTGTGCTTCGTGTCATATGATGCGTCTCGATGGTAAAACTGCCAATGAATCAATTTTAGCTGCAGTTCAGTCCAGTGGTATTTCTTCTCAAAGAACAGCGGTCCATCACGGTCCCCAAACCGACATGCTGTTAGGAACACCGGGAGCTACTTATGCTGGAAAAGAATATGCAAACTCTACCCATACCACAGCAGATGGTGCAAATTGTATCACTTGCCATTTCAGTTTCCCAGAAACTCGTGCCGGTTTGTCACCTCGGGTTGGTGGTCACTCCTTTGATATCATAAACACTGTGCATGGAAGTGATGTTGCAAGTCCTGCAGGTTGCCTCACATGCCATGCTTCCGCAAAAGCAGCAAAAATTTCAGGATCTGATGTTGGCGGATATTTAAAAGACGGCTTTGCTTATATTGACAAAGGATCAAACGGAAAAGCTCACATTCAAGCGATGAATACAGTCTTAACCGCTCTTGCTGATCCAGACAACGGATGCGCGGGCCTTCTTGAAGATGCTATGGTCATGCTCAATAGCGGCGATACTACTAAAGGATTTACCTGGTCGACCGATGGCCGCTGCGTAATGGAAGGTATCAAATCTAAGGTAGCAAAAGATGCTAGCGCGACTGACACCTCTGATATCACAAGAGTGTTGAAAGGGATTTTCAACTGGGGTTATGCTTACTTTGAAGACCGCAGCTTTGGCCATCACAACGCCACCCTTTCTCTCCAGCTTCTTTATGATACCTGCGAAGATTTAGCTGATCTCACAAGCAACACCACTGTTGACTGTGGCACAAGACCATAATGAAAAGCTGATATTTTATTAGTCATAATAAGAAGACCCATTGCTGCCCAAGCAATGGGTCTTCTTTTTGAGAAAAAATCATCTTGTTTTGATAAGCATACCGGGCTTCTGCTGTTCTGAGATCGGGGAGCGGGCGTATTGCTTAACAAACAAAATAAATCCTATAAATTGCCCCCCACAAACGTCTTAATATTTTTTTACTAGGGCCTGTACTCACATCTAATTTAAACTATTGAAATCAAAACAGTTTCTCACGACAATCTTTTTTAAAAAACAAAAGGAAGCTTGAGAAACATGTTACGGATGATGCTAACCGATCAAGGATG
>JAUILP010000022.1 GCA_030432875.1 Oligoflexia bacterium
AGGGGAATTAAAACTTATATTTTCATTTTTTTTGGTAAATATTAGGAAGTGCAAAAATGCTCAAGCCAAAGACAAAACTGCTTGGAAATTATCTTTCCCATCGCAATAACTTCGTCATGTGCTACTTTGGGTTGAGGGGTTTGTTTCAATCCTTTCGCAGTGAGCACGGGAATATTTTTTTTTGAGCTAATAAAATTGGTGACACCAGATAGCGCGCAAACATCCATGCCTAGCGCATGAGCGACAAGTGCTTCTGGCACAGTACTCATGCCACATAAGTCAGCCCCAATTTTTCTAAAAAGATTTCCTTCTGCCGGAGTCTCAAATTGAGGGCCTGCTACGTAAGCATAGATTGCTTTATGAAAACCAAGCTTAAGCTTGTGAGATACAATTAAGGCTTTTTTAAACATTTCCCCAGTATAAAGATCTGAGCAGTCTAAAAATCTCTTCTCCTGAGGAAAATCAGCTATAGAACTAAGAGGACTAAAACCAATAAAACCGGGAAAATTTAGATGATCGGAGATAAGGCAAAGGCTGCTGGGGGGAATTTGTGAGTTTAACGATCCCGCCGCATTTGTCAGGAGCATTTTTTTAATGCCTAGGGCATGACAGACTAGAATTAAAAATGCAATTTGACTTGGCAAATAGCCCTCATAAAGATGAAACCTTCCCGAAAGCATAAGCACTCTTAAAGACCCAATAGTACCACTTATAAAGGCTCCCGAATGCCCTTTGACTCCAGGTGATACTAGGTTTGGAAGCGTTTCATAGGGGATGACGATTGGATTTTTTACCGCCTGGGTAGAATCCGCGAATCCCGAACCTAAAACTATGGCAATATCTATTTTTTGTTTCACTTTACGGCGGATAGCCCTAGCCGTAATCTCAGCTTCGGCAAAAGTGCTACCAATTTTTTTATTTATGGCCATCCGTCACCCCCTAAATATTTTGTTTCTTAATACCTAATTTAATTACAATTTTTCTAGTTTAATAGAAATGTACAAAACACTAACCTATGAGAATTATTTACACTCCCAAGATTTACTCGGATTTTTTTACTATAATTAAAAGAGTTCTCATTTAAGCAAACTCACTTTTTTGTCAGGTGAATATGAAGTACACACTTACCTTTATGAGCTTCTTGGTCATATTAGCAACCTCTACCCCAAGCTGTAACAAATTATTCCCGAAAAAGAAAAAAAAATCTGCACCAGTCACAACACAGCAGACGCCCACCCAAGAAAACTGTGCTCTTAAGGATCTTCGAGGCCAATGCATCACCGATGCGAGTCTTTGTATAGAAAAGGATACTGAAAAAGGCCTATGTTTGAAACTTGATCCCTGTGAAGCCGAGCTCAAACCAGAGTGGTGCGCTGACAAAGTGATGCGTGAATTTTGTACCGTAAACCCCGATAGTACAAAGTGTCAGACTTCTAGCAAAGGAGAGGGAGAAGCTGAAGCAAACAAACCGAAAGCACCGACGACGCCTACAGAAATTAGTTTGCCAAAGCCCGGCGAGATTAAAACCGTTTCGGGATGCGATGTAGGAAAACATACCCGAAAAATTCATATTTGTGGTCTTTATGGCGGTACCGGAGACGAAATTGTCCTAACCAGCTTTCGCAGTATCTGCCCCGATGGGTCAGGAAATTATTCGGACCCCAATAAAGATAAAAAAGAAGATAATTTTTGGCTTGAGCAATACAAATTGAAACATGGACTCTCTGTTCCTATGTCAGGTGGTTACTCAGCCAATAACTGTCAGGAGTTTTATTTACAAAATCACATGTGCAAGGATTACTATTATTGGACGGGTTCTCGGGGATTTGATAAGATTGGAACCTTCTGCGACCTGAGTGATCCCCAAATCGATGAACGTCCTCTCGATGTCACGCTCATGATTGGGGAAAGGCAGTACCAGGAAAATGGCTGGTTATGGTCTACACCAATAAAGCCAAATCTTTCTCCGGGCGATGCTGAGCTATGCAAATATGGATATGAAGTCGATAAAATACACTGCAAACCTGAATAATGTGCCTTTGTATTTTTTAATTCGCTTTTTATACTTATTCATCAGCACTTTTACTGCCTCATTGTTGGCTTTCGCACAAGAATTTCCCAGTGAGCCTGAAAAATTAGATTTGCAAAACATAGCGCGGCCGGAATCTATTCGTGAAACTTTTCGCGAAGATGGTATTGGCCAAAACATGATACCAAGTATTGATAATTTAACCCCCCTTATCACACTAAAGTTTTTAACGCTTGATGGTGCCAATCATCCCTGGACCAAGTACATTGGAGATTTTCGAGGCGGGCACCATTTTTATATTTTTACCGGTTTTGTTGACAGAACTTATTACCTTGATAAATTTAAAAATATCGAATATTTGCGAGCGTCCTCACAAAATATCCTTTCAAAATTTGCTTATGATTTTCATTTACCCCTATATAAAGGCTTAGGTTATGCTCTTGGCAGCGAATTTGGGGGGAATTATGCTTATTCTCATGACTCTCGCATCAGTTTTGATAAAATGAGTATTGAATATCCTGGTTTTCGGGGATCATTGACTTACAACCTTAACCCCCTTTTCCGCTTTGGGATTCTTGGCGGAGTCTTTGTAGAAAGAATGCTTCGCCTAGCGCCTACGCAAATAGAATCTAGTACAGAAGAATCCCGAGAGATTTCCATCAACTACCGCATAATCGATCGGGCTTTCTTTATTGACTACTTTTATGCCCTAAATTGGGGCTTGCGCTTCGAGTATCATAGACGTCATGCCACATATCGCCAGCCCATAAATAGTCGTGATAAAGCTTTAGACGCACAAATCTATTTAAAAGATGAAATCTACAATCTGGGTCTTATTTTACATATATTTTAAAACTCAATGGTTAACTTCGTCGCATTATCCTAAGCGCTCCGTTAATAAACGTATATGGCTCTTCTAGAAATTTTTAAAACTGCTGATTTGTCTTTAAAAATCACTTCGCACTGAACCCACAATATTCAGTCTCGTCATGATTATTTTCGTACCACCGGCAAAATTAAGATTAGCACAGGTAAAATAATTTTTATTTTCACACTAGCGGTTAATAACATCCTACGGATTTTAGACCGGAAACGAGATTTTCCCAAAACCTAAAGCGTGCAGCCGTTCCGGCATAAGATTCTATCCAACGGCCATCAAAATAACTATAAGCATAAAAATTGCCATTGCCGCATTTGACCACACCAAAATCCGAGTTTGAATAACGAGATGATCCTTTGTATTCAGGGACACTTCCTGTTTTATGGAGGATGTGATTCAAATATTCCTTTGATTTTAGATCTGGATAAGCTGCAAATATTTGTGCGTTTCTCATGTCTAAATAACGTATCATGGTCTGTTTTGTTTGAGATAACCTAGGATCAGACCAAATAGCATTGAGCATGCTCACCACGGCTTCAGGACTCATCCCGTTGTTAGCCGTGCTGCAGCGGATATTTGTCGCCCAGAGATTGTAGGTCTTAGCTTCAGCGGAATTAGCATCCTCATAGGGAGCCCAGCGACATATTTCATACCCAGGATGGCGTGAACCCGGAACACTCTTATTTGCAAGGCGGTTAGGATCTGTGAAGCCGCCGACAAAATCAAGGACCATACCATGGGAAATTCCGCTTAAATTCTCCATATATTTTAGGATACATGCTGGAGAGGTATTGCTCGAATCAACTAAAGTGCTCACTATCCCTTGATAGAAAGTCATGCCACAAGGAAGCTGTTGGCTATCGAGTCTCGAAATATCCCCGCCTAATTCGATGTATCTTTGTACTGTAGCGGCTATCATCAACAGCTTAACAGCACTCCAAGACGGTAAAATTTTTGTTTTGTTCCAGAAACCCTCTTGATGGGCATCATTTGAGCCCACAAGTTTTATGCTAGCACCACAGTCAGAAGTTTGCCCACAACTAGCCCGTACCGCTTGATCAAGGACTCCTTGGACACTCCCAGAACTGCTAGGACTCGCGGGTGAGGTAGCACTTGAAGATATGTCTCTTAACTTGAAAATCTGACGCCCCTCATGCATACAAATATCCGGTGTTCCCGTTGGTTGTCCTAAACAACGATCACTACAGGGGAGTACCTTAAACTCTCCGCCACCACTGCAATATTGAAAGGTATTTAGACATGTTGCTATGTCTGAACATGATTCTCCGACGGCATATTTTAGGCCTGTACCAGGTGAATTATCACGAGAAAATAGACCGCAGCCAAAATTAAAAAAAAGAAAAAAGAAAACCGATGAAGACCTTAGCAACATAAAACAACTCATTTCTTCTCAATAGCAATTTAAAAATAGAATAACTAGATTCAGTAAAAAATATCTAAACTCGACCCATGGCTTACCAAATATCACGTTTAAACATTCTCTTCAAGCCCCATTTTTAGGGGCTTTGGGGTATTTTTAAGCAAATAAATTAAATAGGTAGCCAGGGAAAAGTAGATTGAGAATTTTTCCAAATATCATCAGAGCGAAAATGGTCATAATTGATGATGGTAATTTTTAACGATCAAGGTAACATTGAGGCCTCTGGAAAAACAGTATTTTCAAACTGACTCTGAGTGAACGTAGAGTCAGTAAAAACGGCATCAGTAAAATCTAAACCGCTTCCCAAAAATTTGTTAAAGTGGGTGTTCTCTATCAGAGCCCCTATGAATTGAGTCAAGATTTAACTGACATTACGGGAAACATTCTTTATAAACTTAGAGAAGTCATTCAAAAAGAAAACCCAGATTTAATACTTGTCCATGGTGATACCACAACGACACTTTCAAGCAGTTTAGCCGCCTATTATCATAAAATTAAACTAGGGCATGTTGAAGCCGGTCTTCGTTCGCACAATAAATATTCACCGTGGCCGGAGGAAATAAATAGAAGAATCGCTGGAGTCATAGCAGATTTTCATTTTGCCCCGACCGAGAAAGCAAAAGAAAATTTACTAGCCGAAGGACTGCCAAATGAGAGCATATTTGTAACGGGCAATACCGTCATTGATGCGTTAAAAGAGGTTATAGGCAGTATTTCTAATAATGCGGAGCTTAAAAAAAAATTAGATCAGAATTTTTCTTTTCTTGATCCCCATAAAAAATTGCTCCTCGTTACAACCCATAGACGCGAAAATATTGGGGAGGGGATTCTCAATGTCTGTGATGCCCTCTTACAAATTGCCGCACGCCCAGACGTCCAGATCATTTATCCTGTGCATTTAAACCCCAAGGTTAAGAAGCCTATTTTTGAACGTTTAGGAAATCATCCCAGCATCCACCTGGTCGCACCACAGGACTATCTTCAATTTGTTTATTTGATGATGAATAGCTCTTTGATCATAACCGATTCGGGCGGTATCCAGGAAGAAGCACCCGCTCTTGGAAGGCCTGTGCTTGTTGTTCGTGATAATACTGAGCGACCCGAAGGCGTTGATATTGGGGTTGTCAAGTTAGTGGGTACGGATCCCCAAAAAATAGTCAAAGAAGTCTGCACATACCTAGACAATCCGAGTTTCGACAAGCAAAAAAGGGACAACTATGCGCTGTCCCTTTATGGTGATGGTCAAGCCAGCGTGCGGATAAAAGATATTATCCTCAAAAGCTTAACTTCTCAAAAAGTGCTGGGATAAAAGGCGACGCCGAGCACAGCAGCGCAGTTTAATTGAGGTAAATCAAGCAGCGGAGAGCAGGTGGCAACGCCGCAGACCGATGCTTTTTAAAAGTTACTCAAAAGCCGAATAATAGGCTGATAATACTAGGCTTTACCTTTTTGTTCTTTAGCGATGGCTTGCATAATCGCGTCTTCAAAGCTCGAGGTAATCATCAATTTTTTGCCGTTTACGAAAACAGCGGGAGTTCCTTTGACACCGCTGTCAGTGCCGATTTTTTGTGCTTTATCAATAATTTGGGCTGTAGCTGGGTTATCAAAACACTCTTTGAATTTTATTTCGTCGAGCTTTAAATCTTTGGCAAAGGCCACAGCAGAATCGTTACTGAGGTCTTTTTGTTTTTCGAAAGCCATTTCATGAAATTCCCAAAATTTATTTTGTTGCTGTGCGCACTGAGCGCCAATCGCGACTTTTCGCGAAATTCCTGAGGGATTAATAGGAAAATCGAGGAAATAAAATTGAACTTTTTTTGCTATTTTTGGCCAAATCGTCTTCATCTCATCAAAGGCATGTTTGCAATGAGGACACTGATAATCAGCAAACTCTATCACCGTAATGTTAGATTTTTTATCACCCTTGCTAGGATAATCCAAAGTATCGATCGTCATCGTCGGTGCCTCTGGCTCGACTAATTTGATACTCGCAGCTTTTGCATATAACTTGTCCAGAATTTCTTTTTTCTTTTCGCCCTGTTTTTCGCGCTTAATGACATCCGCTAACTGAGGCTTTATAACATCAAAGGTATAATTTGGGGGAATCCGGTCTTTATTTTTTTCATAAAAGGCTTTTATTTCTTTATCGGTGGGCTCTTTAACGGCAAAATTCTTTTCCTGTATTTTTTCGACAGTTGTTTTTTGTTTCGCAGCTTCTTCTGTAAACCACATTTGTAAAATTGCCTCTTCGATCAAGCCGCGTTTTTTTTGATAGGCTTCCGCATCAGCTTCAAAAAAATCCTGCTGAAGCGCCGGAAGCAAATCTTTTTGACTATAATCCTTACCATTCAAGGTAAAGAGCGTTTGGCTTTGGGCAATCTGGGCTCCCAAAAAAACTCCCAACAAACCCAATTTGATAATTGTTTTACGCACAGTACCTCCTTAAAAATTTTTGTTGACGCATAACTAATGAAATAATTTTAAAGAGCAATTATAGTGGAAAAATATCTTTTAATCTAGAAAAGAGGAATAATAAAAATGATTTCGGCGCAAAATGTTAAAAGAGCACTAATATCTGTATATGACAAATCAAATCTAAAACTTCTTGCCCAGGTTCTTCACGATTTGGACTGGGAAATCCTCTCAACAGGCGGATCAGCGGCATTTCTCCGCGAAAGTGGCTTTAGGGTTACTGATATAAAAGATTTTACGGCCGCAGAAGAAATCCTCTCTGGTAGGGTCAAGACCCTGCACCCCAAGGTTTTTTCTGGCATTCTATTTGACCGCGACCAAACCGATCATATCGATCAAATAATAGCGAATAAATATCAGGCCATTGACCTAGTTGCGGTTAATTTTTATCCTTTTGAAGAAAAAGCGATAAACGCAAATCTTTCGCCTGAACAAAGCATTGAATTTATCGATATTGGCGGTCCCTCGATGCTTCGAGCCGCGGCAAAAAATCATGCCCACGTGATCCCCATCATTGATCCAGCAGACTATTCTCTTGTCGAGGAACAACTCCGCACAACCGGTAACGTCAGCGCCGTGACTCGAAGAGCTTTAGCAGCAAAAGTCTTCAAGACAACGAGCCTCTACGACTCTCTCATCGCGGAACATCTTGGCTTAACTCTATCACGTCCTGAGGCCGATCGTTTAGAGCAAGATGTCCTGATCGCTCTAAAAAAACAAGAAAATCTACGCTACGGAGAAAACCCACATCAAGCAGGAGCCATTTACCAAGTTCCCTCACCAAAGTCACCTTTTGCAAGCAAATATAGGCTCGAGGATGTTTATGCCGGTAAAGGCCTCTCCTACAATAATTACCTTGATCTCGATGCCGCTTGTCGCATCATGACAGACTTTCACGAGGATAATGTGTGCGCCATTATTAAACATACTAACGCGTGCGGGGTAGCCTTAAGCGCAAATTCCATTTTTGAGGCAACCGAGCGAGCTTGGGCAAGCGATCCTGTTTCTGCTTTTGGGAGCGTGGTCGGCTATAACCAATGTGTGACCGCAGAAGCGGCTCAATTTTTTAAGGACAAATTTATCGAGTGTTTGATTGCTCCTGATTTTACTGAAGAAGCTTTGACCGTACTCAAAAGCAAAAAAAACCTGCGGGTACTTCGTTTCCATCCGTGTTCCCTTACCAAAGAACCCTTACTTCTTCGGCAAACCCAGTTTGGTATTTTGGGGGCCACAGAGGTTATTGGCATAGATCCAAAAAGTTGGCGATGTGTTACCCAAAAATCACCCAGTAAAAATGATCTTGATGAAATGACCTTCGCCTTCAAAATCGTAAAAAATTTAAAATCCAATGCTATTGCTATCAGCGCCAACCAACAGCTCCTCGCCATGGGGGCCGGGGCGACAAGTCGCATAGATGCCTTAAAGCATGGGCTTCTAAAAGCTGAGGAATTAGGCCATGACCTTAAAAATGCCGTACTCGCCAGCGATGCTTTTTTCCCTTTTGCAGATTGTGTCACGCTGGCGAGCCAAAAAGGCATTACCCGGTTCGTGCAACCCGGTGGGAGTATTCGCGATCAGGAATCCATTGATTTATGCAACAAGTTGGGCCTAATGATGGTCTTTACCGACGCCAGATATTTTTATCATTAATAAAAAAGACTTATCACTTGCTCAAGGCATCAGGAGCAGCTAAAATTGTTGATATGTATAATGACAACTTAACACGTTCCACGCATTCTCTGAATGAATTGGTTGGGGTTTGGCATCTTGCTGATATTTTTCTCTAATATTTTCAGACAGTTGATTTTGAGATGGGGGTATCTCGCGGTCCCGCCAGCCTATTTATTGATGGGCTCCTGTTTTGGTGTCTTAAATGCCGCTGAGGAGATTCAAAGTGACCTCAATCACCCGGCGCCCATTGTTATAAAAGCTTCAGAAATTCGCTCGGTGATTAACTATCCTTCGAGTCAGTACCGCATGTTTTCTCTAAACAAATCAGGCCAAATGCAGGCAATTCCCTTCCAAATTGATGAAATTGATCCTTGGGGAGATTTTATCCTGCCTTTTGGCCCTGAGAGTCATTTAAACAAACAATATGCCAACGGTATTTTTGATGGCATCGATGAGCTAAGTTTTATGGGCCCTGATATGGGCATTGAGGGATCGCCGCCTGATAATTGGGGATTTAGAAAACCTGACCTCATCCATAAATTAGCCTTTCGCCACGAAGACGGAAATACGGGAGCCGTGTTTTTAGGGATTTATTACCGCACCCCCCCTGAACAAGCCCATTCAATTAAAAATTATGTTGTCTGGAATATTAAAGATGCACAAATAACCACCAATCGGTATAGATACCGTTTTGACCCCAAAAATTACTTAGTCGTTCGTGGTGTAGACGTGGCAAGAAAAGATAGCAAAGGCGAATTTTTTTTTGAACCCATAATAGACTCCTCAACAATGGCGGTCAAAGTTGATCTAAAATATTTTGTTACCCTAAATCTAAATCATCGTGATCTCAACAGCCGATTAGATGCCTACAAATCTGGGCCAATTCGCAGTATTATCAGGGTGAGTTTTACCTATAAACTCTTGAACATCAAATTTGAACTGGGGATGTATACAGAAATTTCATTTTTTGCCAATGCTGTTTTTTTACCGGCTATTTTTTATAATCCTGTTGATGGCCCTAAACGCCTAAATAAGGGCAGCGGCTTTTATTATGGATTTAATACCTTCAAAAGCACAGATACCCTAAACCTAACCTCTAATATGCCCGATTATCAAACACCAGGAATCCTTACAAATTTGTTTTCCCATGAAAAAAATGCCGATACAAATCCTTCCCGCTATTGGGTTATAGGGAACACCGATAAAGAACTGATTTATATGTCTTTAGTTCCTTCACAGAGTCTTTTACGCCAAAAGGTGACGCCTCATCTTTATAAGGAGAAAAAAGGGGCTTCAGAAACGCAAGCGCGTTTTAACAAAGGAAAAGATTTAGCTCTTGGCCAGGGCCCAGTAAATCTCGCCCTATTTTTCGACTTAACCAAGTTTTCTGAAGGTGAGCATCAAATGGCCTTCCAGTTACTTTTTGAAAATTATAGCTCTGATCAATTACTTTCTGCTTTTAAAAAAGTAGGTAAATGGCAATACTCGGTAGAGAAAATTAGCCACTGACAAATGTGATCACCTTTTAAAAAAATTTTAAGAGACCCGGAACGCCCTAATTATGGAACAAAACGAATCTACGCAAAGCATGGCTGATAAATCACTGGTACCATCCCATCAAGGGGAAGGCCTCCCTTTAGTTGTATGGCTTAAAGGCGACGAACCTTTTTTTGACGAATTTTATTTAGATGCTGAAGATGCCATGGCTTTTTTAGATATCAAAAGAACTCGCCTTTCCCAAATATCTGGCAGAGAAGTACGGGTGGGAAGAGTAAAAAGCGGAAGATATATAGTCCCTAGGTACCGAAAAGTTGATTTAGTGGCCTACCTTGAACATACTCGGGCTCCGGCAACCCATCAAAAGGCTGCACTTTTGAGCGAAAAAATTGAGAATACCCTTGATGTCTGGGATAAACGCCTAAGTGCGCAAATGGAGACACTCCTCCAAGAAATAGAAAAATCAGTAGGCACAGTCATTCTAGGTGAAGGAGATAAAACCCGTACCTATGTTTATGAATATATCAAAGCTGTAAACAGCAGCTTGCATAGAGAACTTTTTAAGACGAATCAGGAGGTACGTTCCTGGATAAATAAACATTTTTCTATTAGCGACGATAAAACTTCAACTATGTCGCTACAAATAAGGGACGTGATTTCTCGACTCTGTAAAATCGAAACAAGCATGGCTTTAATCCCAGAGATTCACAAGTTAGGATTAGACCTTCAGACGCGCTACAAATCTATAGAAAGAGAATTGTCTAAAAACCAAGAAGAACTTCTTAAGCTATTAGCCTATATCGAAAAAAATGTTCTATGCACCAAGCAGCCATCGAAGAACCCAGCTTTAATGGGTGCGGAGTACCAAAATCTGGGACGTATAAACAAGACTTTACAGCGTTTCAAAGATAATCCAGCCCGAAAAGGTTCCCTAAGACCCAATCCTCCCAGATAATTCTTTATATGAAATTATAATTTTTTGTCGCGAAGATTTTTTTCAAAATAGTCAAATAGAGATATTCAGCTATGCTAATAGAACTAGCCCCAGGCTCAATAATTTATTATGATTAAGCCGAAAGGAGATACACTTATGCGCGTAAATCAATCAATGTCACGAAACATATATACCATAACCTCTGATGTGAGTTTGCTTGAGGCCTATACTATTATGCAGGAAGCTCAAATTAGGCACTTACCTGTTATCGAAGAGGGTCAGGCTTTGGTGGGTATTATATCAGAACGAGATTTATTACTGAGAGCAACCTATGAAGATGGGGAAATTATTGTTTCTGATGAAGATACCGTAAAAGATATTATGATCACCGAAATAATTACCGCAACAGAAGAAACTTCTGTTAGCGAAGCCGCTTTAGCCATGGTAAATAATAAAATTGAATGTCTCCCCGTCATTAAATCAGGTTCAGGAGGGCATTTAATCGGGATGATAACATCAACGGATTTACTGAGTCTTCTCGGGCAAGTTTTTACCAGCAATACCCATGACAGTTTGCCCTTTACCTTCAATATTATCGCAGGTCCTCAGTTGTCGCCTCCTCAAGGAAAAAGACCTTGGGAATAATAAAATTGCCCACAAAAAAGAAAGAAATGGTAGCTCCTAATTTATGAAAAAAAATTTATGAAAAAAGCAGAAACCGATACTCTACTGAGCGCTGATATTCCAGCACCTATTACTTCTGAACAAAATGATGATTCACGGTGTGGTTTTGTGGCTTTAACGGGTTTGGCAAATGCTGGAAAGAGTTCTCTACTCAATGCCTTAGTCAAGGTCAAAATCGCCGGTGTCAGTGCTAAACCACAAACAACCCGCCGGAAAATACTTGGCGTTGTTACTGAAGGCAACTGCCAATTTTTATTTTTAGATATGCCAGGACTTCAGGGCGCTAAAACACAAAAACTCCTTCTTAACAAAATGATGGAAGCTACGGCATGGCAAAGCTTGGGAGATGCCGATGTCATCTTTTTCATGATGGATATTTCTGAACGGGATCAGCAAGCGAGTTTTGAACTTCTTTCTTACCTTCTCACCCGCTCGCAAGGTCCCGTACTCATACTGGCGAGCAAATCTGATAAACTCAAAAAAGAAATCCTTAAAGACCGCCTCATGAGTATAAAGCATTCCCTGGTAGCGCTTATCGAAAAGAACCCTGAGTTTACTAGTCGTTTTATTTCTTTAAAACCTTTCCCCGTTTCTAGTAAAAACAAATTGACTTTAGGTAAACTCCAAACAAAAATAGCGTCACTCATTCCTGAGGGCCCCTGGCTTTACTCAGAAGATGATATCACGGATCTCACGACTAAGCAGATTGCTGCGGAACTCATCAAAGAGCAGCTATTTAGATATGCAGGTCAGGAAATTCCTTATGGCACTAGTGCTATCATTGATAAAATTGAAGAGAAACCGCAAATAGTCCTAGTTCACGCCACTATTTTGGTAGCCCGAGAATCCTTTAAAAAAATCATTATAGGCCAGCATGGGGTAAAAATCAAAAACCTCGGCACAGCAGCGCGTAAAGAGCTTGAGCGTTTTTTTGACTGCAAAGTGTTTTTAGACATTCATGTTAAGGTGAAAAAGAATTGGATTAAAGTTGCGGAATCCATCCTCAACATAGAAGATTTATCAGTTTAACGACGTGGTTATGGTAAGTTAATTTTTATTTTTATTGACTAGACAGTTTGATTAAGTCTTTGTTACTCTAAGAGTCCTTTGAGTGTCGGGGCGTAGCGCAGCCTGGTAGCGCACACGTCTGGGGGGCGTGTGGTCGCTGGTTCAAATCCAGTCGCCCCGACCAACTAAATCCCTAAAATCCAAATCCTCACGTTTGCAAATGACTTTCCGGCGATAGCTACGACTGTATTTTTTTAAGCAGTAACCTGAGTAAACAACAAAGGAGTTTTACTTCGTGAGGACCTCACTAATACCGATCAATATTTTTACTGCGACCATGTTAATTTTTTATGGAGTAAAGGACAAAACTAAGCGCCTTTACAACGGCATTGTGAATGTGCCAGATTATTTAGAATGGATCAACAAAACTATCGATACTCCTATTTTTGACGGATTATGATAAATAGATGAGATTGAAGTAAAGGTTAGTCAAATTAAAGTGACATGATCCTCTAAAGAAATACCAACTCATGGTCTCCTCATTCGAGCATCGCAAGAATAACGGGACCATGCTAAAATTTCGACAACTTAAAAACTTGTTTTCTTAAGCGCATAAGTTTGCTATCTTCCTCTCTATCGTCTACGAAGGTCGCCGCACCAATTTAACGTAAATTATTGATTTATTTAATAAGCATGGTTGTTTTTGCATGATTGACTGGGTGAAATTTAAACAGGAATTAAAGCACGCCTTCGCTACAGGTCCTGCTAATGTCTCTTTATCAGAAGAAGATCTCGCCTTTCTTGAAAAAATTGCCACAATCATCGTCAAACGAGGCCTTTCAACCCCTGCTATCATGTTCTTAGATATGTACAAGCCCCTGTCTTTTTTGGGTAGCCAAGTCCTCGCCTTTTTTGAACCCTTTATGAAAATGGTTATTCCCAAAAAAGTCCAATATGACCGAATTATGAATCTCATGGAAAAAAGATCCGTCATCGATGCCTTCATTAAGATAATCGATGATTTAACATCTACATCCAAACGCAACGGAGAAAGAATTGAAGCCTGAAGACATTAACGTAATTATTGCCACGGACTGCGGTAGTACGACGACCAAAGCAATTCTCATTGAAAAAGTCGGCAACGAATATCGCCAAACTTTTCGCGGTGAAGCCCCCACGACAGTGGAAGCTCCTTTTGAAGATGTCACCAAAGGTGTCCTAAACTCGATACAAGAGATCGAAGAGCTTTCTGGGCGCAAAATTCTCGATGGTGAGACTATCATTAAACCCGCCCAAGATAAAGATGGCAAAAAGGTTGGGGTTGACGTTTATATTTCAACATCTAGTGCTGGTGGTGGCCTTCAAATGATGGTAGCTGGAGCCGTAAAGTCCATGACTGGAGAAAGTGCGCAAAGAGCGGCCCTTGGTGCCGGAGCTATCGTCATGGACGTCCTTGCTTCCAATGACAAGCGCCTACCGCATCAAAAAATCGAACGTATTCGCCAACTCAGACCTGATATGATCCTTCTTTCGGGGGGGACAGATGGGGGAACTATTACCCATGTCGTTGAATTGGCTCAGTATATTGCGGCTGCGGATCCTAAACCGCGCCTAGGCATAGGTTACCGGCTTCCCATCCTCTATGCCGGAAATGTGGATGCGCGAGAACAGATCAAAGAGGTTCTTGAAGAGAAAATGGACCTAGTTATTGCAGAAAATATCCGACCATCCCTTGAAAAAGAGAATTTGTTTCCTGCGCGTCAAAAAATTCAAGATTTGTTTATGGAGCATGTGATGCAGCAGGCTCCTGGTTATAAAAAGCTCATGGAAATGACCGATACGGCTATAATGCCCACTCCCGGAGCTGTTGGCGAAATCATGCGCACTATTGCCAACCAATATAACATTACTGTAATTGGTGTTGACATTGGTGGAGCCACAACCGACGTCTTCTCGGTTTTTGGAGAAATTTTCAATAGAACAGTCAGTGCCAACCTCGGCATGAGTTACTCGATTTCCAATGTCCTCGCAGAGGCGACCCTTCCAAATATCATGCGCTGGATAGACATCGATATGGATGAAGATGATCTAAGGGATAGGATTAAAAACAAAATGATCCGTCCAACGACCATTCCCCAGTCCTTGGCTGAACTTAAAGTTGAACAGGCCCTCTGTCGTGAGGCTTTGAGACTCTCCTTTGAACAGCATAAACTGCTCGCCGTCGGCCTTAAAGGGGTGCAGCGTGTACGCTCAATTTCTGATGTTTTTGACCAGTCCGATAGCGGAGGAAGTCATATTGATCTCATGAAACTTGATTTGCTCGTTGGCTCTGGTGGGGTTTTATCACACGCCCCCAGGCGTCAGCAATCTATGCTTATGATGATCGACGCCTTTCAACCACAAGGCGTCACCCAGATTGCCGTTGACAGTATTTTTATGATGCCCCATCTAGGTGTGCTAGCTAAAGTAAACCCTAAAGCAGCAACCGAAGTCTTTATTAAAGACTGTTTAATCAAAATTGGAACCTGTATCGCACCCGTTGGTGCCGCAAAAATCGGTGAAAAAATATTAGATTATAAAGTTACCCTCCCCGGCGGCAAGATCGTCAATGAAAGCCTAAAATTTGGCGAAATGATCTTGCATCCTTTAGAACTCGGTGTCGAAGTAGAGATTGAGCTAACCCCCACAAAATCTTTTGATGTTGGTGGAGGGCGCGGTAAAGTCGTGCAAACCAAGTGCGAAGGTGGCGTGGTAGGACTCGTTCTTGATGGACGTGGACGCCCCATTTCCCTACCCAAAGATGAAAACGAGCGCAAACAAAAAATTAGAGAATGGAATTCGGTCTTAAGAATTTATCCGGAGAAATAATCATGGCACATGCGTATACTCCTGGCCTTAGGGTCACGAAAGAAACTGATATTGTTAAAAGCAGAATTCTTCCCTTAAAAGGGAAAGTCCTCAAAAAGGTCGGTGATCTGGTTAACCGCAATGACATCGTTGCGGAAACTAATCTCCCTGGCAACGTTTCCATTATCAACGTGGTAAACCAGCTAGGTATTACGGCTAAAGAAATTGAAGAGTTTATGCTCAAAAAACCCGGTGATCCCGTGGAAAAGGGCGAAGTCATTGCAGAAACAAAGTCATATTTTAAGTTTTTGCGCACACGTGTGCTAGCACCCTCGACAGGCTCTATTGAAAGTATATCAGATGTTACGGGACAGGTTCTCATGCGCGAGCCACCACTACCTGTCAATATTAAAGCCTTCATCGATGGAAAGGTCCAATCCGTTATAGAGAATGAAGGCGTTGAAGTAGAAACTATCGCGACATACATACAAGGTATTTTTGGCATCGGTGGTGAAACCAGCGGAGAACTCGTTTTTTTAGCGGCAACTCCCCAGGAAGTCCTAGACCCCAAAAAAATAAACGATAGTTTAGCAGGCAAAGTTGTCGTAGGTGGTTCCTTCGCCTCCAGCGAGGCTATAAAAGCTGCCATCAAGCACAAACTCGCAGGTTTGATTGTCGGTGGTATTAGAGACGCCGACCTTCGGGATCTGCTTGGTTATGACCTAGGTGTTGCCATTACTGGACACGAAGATCTTGGCATAACCGTGTTACTCACCGAAGGTTTCGGTGAAATTGCCATTGCCGAACGAACATTTAGGACATTAAAAGAACGCGAAGGGGAAATTGCTTCAATATCTGGAGCAACGCAGATCAGAGCAGGGGTTATTCGGCCTGAAATAATTATTCCCTATAAAGCGGGACACGTAGTACAGCGCCTCACTCATGTTGAAGAAGAATTAGGTATGCAAGTCGGGGATCAAATTCGGGTCATTAGAAAACCCTACTTTGGCAGAATCGGCACCGTAAAATCATTGCCATCAGGATTACAAGTCGTAGAGTCAGAAACAAAGGTACGTGTTTTGGAGGTCGAGTTTGCTGATGGCGTTACAGCAATCATCCCAAGGGCCAATATAGAACTGATAGAGGAATAATACTTCTTATGGAGGAGAAATGAAGCTAATTGGATTTTTGAGACTGCTCATTTTATCAATGGCTCTGGGACTAGGAACTGCTTATGCTGTACCTGATCTGCCGGACGATTTTACCGCAATGGATACACCTGATGATGCAGGCTATTCGGCTACACTCAGTTGGAGCGTGGTTCCCGGTGAAACAGCCGATATGGAATATGTCATCGAAGTGGCGGAAAATCAGGATGGTCCTTGGTATCAAGCAGCGGCCATACCAGCAACACTGAGTCACCGCACTAATTTTCCTGGTATTTATGGTTTTGCTGATGACAACATAAATTATCATGCGCTAAATATCGACACCTATGCTGTACCCTCACAAGAAGAAATCGGTCAAGTTGATAAGGTTCGCCTAAAAAACGGTCAAGATTACTTCTTTAAACTCAGCTCTCGCATGGATGGAACCTCATCGGATACCTTTAGAGTTGTCAAGACCCAAGTTTATGGCAATTATTTTTCAATGCGAAAATTAAATAATTTTATCATAATGCTCTTTGTTGCCTTCTTTGTTTTATTCTTTATATTTAAGGCCAAGCGCAACCCAGGAAAACTCTTCCTTAGAAAAATCAGCGGCCTTGATGCTGTTGACGAAGCACTTGGTCGCGCTACTGAGATGGGCAAACCCGTATTTTTTATTCACGGCATTGCTACCATGGCAGAAATTCCTACGATCGCATCCATTAACATACTTAGTCGGGTCGCGCAGAAAGTTGCCGAATTTGACACAACCTTAAAAGTGACTAACTATGACCCCATCGTTATGGCAGTCAGTCAAGAAACCGTGAAGGAAGCTTACGTTAAAGAAGGTCGGCCTGATGCCTTTGTTCAAGAAAATGTGAGTTTAACTGCAGCGGACCAATTTTCCTATGCGGCAGCGGTCGACGGCATGATGGTCCGCGAGAAGCCCGCAGCAAACTTCTTTATGGGAACCTTCTTTGCCGAGTCTCTTTTGTTAAGTGAGACGGGAGCATCAACAGGGGCCATCCAAATTGCCGGAACAGATTCTTACACACAGCTGCCATTTTTTGTGACCACCTGTGACTATACCCTGATGGGAGAAGAACTCTATGCTGCCAGCGCTTACCTTTCCAGAGAACCCAAACTTCTTGGAAGTATTAAAGGCCAAGATATGGGCAAAGCGGCACTCATTGTTCTCATCATAGTGGGAAGTATACTTTCAAGCTTTGGCGTAGAATTTTTAACTCATTTGCTCAAATCGATGTAGGGAGAAAATATAGATGTTTTGGAAAAGAACGCTGCCTGTAGCAATTGCTTTTATTTTTGGTATTATTGGTGTCGCGCTCTATTACATACCTCACCAAGTCGCCCAAGATGGTTTAAATACCTTTAACGGCTGGCTGAGAATTATTCAGGGTTTTGCACTTTTTATCGGTTTTGCTAGTCTTTTGCGTTTACACTGGACTAAAATGAAACGCAAATCAGAGGGCTGGGGTTACAGTATTTTTGTTTTTATAGGTTTCATCGTGACCATAGGCTTTAGCTTATATAACGAAGGACACTATTTTCTCGAATCACGCGTTTCTGATGGTAAAGTCGATTGGATCTATCTCAATATTGTCTATCCAGCAACATCAACTATGTTTGCCATGCTGGCTTTCTTTGTGGCAAGTGCGGCGTTCCGAACTTTTAGAGCAAGATCAGTTGAGGCTGCTATTTTGTTAATTGCGGCGGTCATAGTCATGTTTGGCAAAACACCCTTTGCCGCTATGATTTCTGATAGTATTCCTGAATTTGCTCAGTGGTTGCTTGCTGTCCCCAATCTTGCAGTAAAACGCGCTCTTTACTTCGGTATTTGCCTAGGTTCTATATCTACGTCACTCAGAATAATCTTTGGAATTGAACGCTCCTACTTAGGAGGTGAATAATGGAAAACGAAAAAATGCCAGCTAAAACCTTAATCGATAAACTCTACTCCCTCGATAGACGCATCATTTTTGTCTTCATCTTTCTAGGGATTTTGGTCCCTTTTTTGGTCGATTTTCCCTTACCCATCAAGCCAACGACAAACGTTAAAAATATCTATGATACGATTGAGCAAATAGCCGCTCAGCCCAATGGCGGCACCATTTTAATGTCATTTGATTTTGACCCAGCTTCAGCTGCTGAAATGGAGCCGATGTCATTTGCTGTGGTAAAACACATTTTTAGCTATAAAGGAAAGATCAAGCTTGTCACCATGAACCATTGGAATACCGGTACCGCCCTAGCAGAGAAGATTTTACTCTCTGCCGCAGAAATGTATGGCGTGGAATATGGCAAGGATTATGTCTTTGTGGGTTATAAAGCAGGTGGTCCTTCTTTGGTGATTAATTTAGGACAAGATTTCCACGGTGCCTATAGTACCGATACAAAAGGCAATGACACTAAAAAAATGGCGGCGACACGAGACATAAATAAACTAGCTGATTTTGATTATGTTATCGATTGGTCTGCCGGAACCATGGGAATTGATGTTTGGGTTATATACGGGCAAACCAAGTACAAATTTAAACTGGCTGGTGGAAGTACTGCGGTGATGGCCCCTGATTTCTTTCCCTATATACAAACAGGCCAGCTTAATGGTCTTATCGCTGGTTTGGTTGGCGCTGCGGAATATGAGACCTTAATCAATCAGCCTGGAGCGGCAATCAATGGCATGAAACCGCAGTCGGTTGTTCATGTGATATTGATACTATTCATTATTTTTGCCAATATCATGTACTATTTGAAACAAGCTCAAGATAAAAAGGGAGCAAACTAATGGAAGGCGCAAATAAAAAATTTGATCTTTTAGTTTTAGGTATTATTTTATTAATCATCATGGGCATTAACGTCGCTTTGCTTGCTACAGGGCATATGAATTTTGATGCTGCAGGCATTGGCCTAATGATCAGTGCCACTTTAACCATTGCTATTTTCAGCTTTCTTTATCAGGACAACGCTCTATTTAAATTTGCGGAACATTTGTTTGTTGGAGCAGCAGCAGCGTACATGTTTCATATGTTCTGGTATGATGTCATGCAAAGGGAGGTTATAAATACCTTATTTTTACCTCCTGCTGGTACCAGTCGCAACTATTGGGTTATTATACCCACCGTACTCGGGATTTTGCTTTTAGGCCGCATTTTCAAGAGAACAGAAGTTCTGAGCAGAATTGCTTTTGCCTTTGTTGTGGGCTTTGGTGCTGGTCAAACCATCCCTAATAATATCGCGGGCTGGATTCTCGAACAAATTGGCCCAACCATTACCCCCTTATTTGCCGGAGGGAGTCTCAACTTTGATGGTCTCATTATTTTGCTGGGCGTTCTAGCCGTCCTTATTTACTTTTTCTTTTCAATTGAACACAAAGGTTTTATTGGCGGCGTATCTAAGATTGGCATTTATTTCCTGATGATTTCCTTTGGGGCATCATTCGGCTATACCGTCATGGCTAGAATGAGTCTGTTGATTGGCAGAATTGGATTTTTGTTTAAAGACTGGATCCCTCTCATAAATTAGTCGTCATGACTCCTCCCTTGAAGATATAAAATACTCTTTAAGAAGATAACACGAAAGTTTTTGATAGGTAATGAGTAGCCACCCGCCTGAGAATCTAACTCGGCGGGTGATTTTTGTTAAAGCATATTTTCCACCTGTAAAACTAAAGCTGAGCGCTGGTATGGATTAGTTTCCGCAATAATCATCCTTACCAAGGATATTCACCACACAGTTATTTTCGCAGGCAACTGTTCTTTTTTCCTTGCAAATATAAAGCGTTTTTGAGCTTGGGTCGCTGTTTTTTAGCCCACGTGCACAGGTGTTCACACTCGAAAAATTGCTAAACTCTGCACAAATTTTTTCTGCGGGATCGTTTTCAATTGCCAGTTCTGTTCGTCCGTCCTCATCAATACAGAAGTCCGGACTGCCTAGGGTATTAATTTCACAACGGTACCGGCAGGTGGTCGTTTTTTTATCTTGGCAGTTATAGAGAATATTAGATGATGAATCCTTTCCGTCTAATCCGCGTTCACAAGTATTTATCTCGGAATAAATGCCAAACTCGTTACAAATTTCTTTAGCTTTATCAATATTTGAAGTATTGGTGCTGGATTTATGACGGATAAAACCCTTTGGTTTAAGTGATCCGTAATTGCCCATCCAATTATTTTGATACGTAATATGTCCATAGGCTGAAGATGTGTTTTGCTGAACAAAGTAAATTTGGTTACGGGTTACTTCTGTTATCATGGCAATATGTCCCCATTGTCCCCCAGTAAAAACCAAAGCATCACCTTTTCTGGGTTCTGTTAGAGAACCATTCTTGTAGGTCAAATACTCCGGAAATTTGCCAAATGCTTCAAGACAGTCCTTTGCATCACAATATACGCGTGGGGAATCAAATTTTTTCATGAAATACCGCATGACTAACTCTTTACATTGGTACTGATAACCGTAGTAGCCACCCATGCCTGCGCAAGAATTGCCAGATCCCGTGTAAGGACCATTTGAAAAAACCTCGATGCCATCAATATAAGCTAAAACCGTACCGCAGGCGGTTGTGCCCGTTAATGAAAGCGAAGGGTCGCTTTCGATACTGCCAGGCTTAGGTTCCTGCACTGAATTCTGACCACATCCCGCAAGTAAAGTCATACCCAATGTTAACGTTAGTAGTCTCATTTTTTCTCCCCATTTGTGGTCGTTTTATTTGTTTCTGTTAGCTGACTGATGTCTCCAAGCGACCAAAAGGTTACGGTGCCGTCTCATCGTCATTCAGCTTGCTTGATTCCGCGGATGTTTCTATTTCAGGAATATTTAAAATATGTTGGTGGTATCGGCAGGAAATGCTTTGGGTTTAGCGAGGCCTTGGCGCGAACGCGCCAAAGACGCGGCCTTCACGGTTTATCCCGGAAGGATCTCCTGGCGTATTTTTGCAAAAAATATAATAATATTAATTATTTACATAAAAACTGACCATCGCGTTTTCGTTAGCGTCGACCTTATCGTGGAGTATGGGCAACTATCGATTTTGCGTAGTCTTTGATCTAGGCGATTTTATAACCCTAATACCAGTATTTCTTTATTGAGGAAGAGCATATAATGCCCTAGCGCCCGGAAAGTTGGAAAACATGGAGAAAAGATATTAATGAGCAATGCAACCCAACGAGACCTGCCCAAGGTTCACGTCGTCGGTATTGGTGCCTCTGCGGGAGGTCTCGCCGCATTTAAAGAATTTTTTTCTGGCATGCCTGCTGAATCCGATCCCAATATGGCCTTTGTCTTGGTTCAACACTTGGCACCTGACCACAAAAGCATGCTTGTTGATCTCATTCAACGTAGCACACGCATGCAGGTCTTTGAAATCCAGGATGGGATGTCTATAAAGCCGAACTGTGTTTATGTGATACCGCCTGCCCAAAACTTGGCTTTGATCGATGGGAGTTTAAAGTTATCTGCCCTCAAAGATACATTAAGCCACCTTTCACCCATCGACTTTTTCTTTAGGTCTCTAGCACAGGATCAACACGAACGCGCTATTGGGATCGTCCTATCTGGTAGCGGAAAAGACGGTGAACTAGGAGTCCGCGCGATCAAGGGAGAAGGAGGAACGGTTCTTGCTCAAAAGCCAGACTCTGCAGAATTCAGCAGTATGCCTGAAAGTGCTATTGCTACAGGTCTCGTCGATTTTATTCTGCCTCCTAAAGAAATGCTCACAAGCCTAATTGCCTATGTCGATCACGCGACAAGCAAACAAACTATAGCTGATAACTTAGTAAGTCAAAAAGATCAAAACACGATCACAAAAATTCTAATGCTAATTAGAGAGCAAACGAGACACGATTTTTCGCAGTATAAACCCAGTACAATCTATCGCCGCATTGAACGACGGATGGCAGTTAGTCAAATAGCTGATATATATAGCTATTTTAAGATTCTGCAACAAACACCCTCAGAAGTTGAAGAACTCTTTCGCGACATGCTGATTGGCGTTACTAACTTTTTTCGCGATTCCTTGGCGTTCTTGACTCTTGAAAATATGGCAGTCCCAAAGCTATTTGAGGGAAATGAAGTTATAGGAACCTCCCGACTAGCTTATAAAAGCATACGCGTGCTTGTTGTGGATGATGAAAGTGACATTCGTTCCATCATATTAGAAATGTTAAATCATTTAGGATTAGCAGACATTCATGAAGCTAAAAATGGTGCTGAAGCCCTGGACCTTATCAAACGAGAAAAATTTGATTTAGTCTTCACAGACATGAAAATGCCCGTCATGGGAGGCCTGGAATTTATAAATGCGGTAGATTCTTTGGGACTCCAACCCAAACCCCACTTTTATATTGTTTCCGGAGGGGATACAGAGAGTTTAGAAAAAGAGGACCAAAGAAAATTTTTAAAATCGGTTGATGGATTTATCCTCAAGCCATTTGAAGAAGAGGACTTTGCCTTAGTTTTAAAAACAGTCTTAAAAAATAAGAAAGCAGCGGAAAACTAACCCATTTTTATTTTTTCTGGAAAAAAAAGTGCCTCCCTGATGGAAACACTTTTTGATTTTTTATAATTTTTTTTCCTGGGCGAGCAACACAGTTAGCGCCTCTTTAACGGAGTAGTACTAAGCAACAACTATAAAATATTAGGCGTTCGCCGCTTGGGCCTTTGTATCCTTAGATGAGAGCGCTGCACGCGCAGCCGCTGCATCAACTTTGCCGACACCCGCTTTTGTTTTTTTGCCGTCATCAGAGCTGCTCACATCATTAGCGCCATTTTTTTCGCCAGATTTTTTGTCCTGGGGTGACGCTTCCTCAGAACCCGCCATATCAATGCCTAAAGCTTTCTTAATTTCACGTTCAATTTCGAGCATCATCTCAGGATGATCTTTAATATAGGCTTTTGCGGCTTCGCGTCCCTGACCAATGCGCTCGGATTTGTAGGAAAACCATGAACCGCTTTTGTTGACAATATTCTTATCGACCCCAACATCAACTAACTCACCGACCTTGGATATACCCGCGCCAAAAAGGATGTCAAACTCAGCCTCTTTAAAGGGAGCCGCAACTTTATTTTTTACGACTTTTACCCGCACCCGATTTCCTACGACTTCGTCAGCGGACTTAATAGAAGCAATACGCCTAACATCCAAACGCACACTAGAGTAAAATTTCAAGGCATTACCCCCGGTCGTCGTTTCAGGATTGCCAAACATAACACCAATCTTCATACGAATCTGATTGATAAAAACAACAGTACATTTACTGCGTGAAATGGATCCCGTTAATTTGCGTAAAGCCTGAGACATAAGACGCGCCTGAGTTCCCACATGATGATCACCCATATCACCCTCAATCTCAGCTTTTGGGGTCAACGCAGCGACAGAATCTATGACAATGATATCAACACCCTCACTGCGCACCAGCATATCAACAATTTCTAAGGCCTGCTCCCCAGTATCCGGTTGTGAAACCAGCAACTCATTAATATTTACCCCTATTTTTTTGGCATAAGTCGTATCGAGAGCATGCTCTGCATCTACAAATGCCGCAACACCGCCGGTTTTTTGTGCCTCAGCCGCGAGATGTAACGCTAAAGTTGTTTTACCACTCGACTCTGGCCCAAATATTTCGATAATGCGCCCTGCGGGAACACCACCAATACCCAATGCGACATCAAGAGATAACGATCCCGTTGAAAGGGCATCAATTTTATCGAAGGCCTTACCATCACCCAGCCGCATAATGGCTCCCTTGCCAAACTGCTTTTCAATCGACTCTACAGCCCTATCTACGGCATCTGATCGTGTTTTTTGAACTTCCTTAGTAAATTGCATTTATACTCCTTGTTATGTGTTAAAAATGTGTTAATTGGTCGCTGGCGCGAAATTGAAAAATTGCTGCGTTGTCTTCAAAAATCCCTCCTCACCGTACCCATAATGTACTGTCTCGTCGGGATTTTTTCGATGCCTTGCCCTTTTCCAATCTGGCGCAGCTCCTGAATTTTGAGTTTCGCGCCAGCGACTAATTGTCTTTAAGTATGGTCTAACTTTTGTAAACGTTCCAGTGACAACATGGTTCCGCCAACAACCGTTAAAGGCATTAAAAGAAACTGCATAAAAGGGATGAGCTGCCATAACCCCAAGCCTAAAATAGGCCAAAAATCACGCAGGCCCCATTTCAGACGCTCCATAAAACGATAATTGCGCCGGGCCAAAGGATAATCATAATAATCCCATCCCAATAAAAAAGCCGAAATAAAAATACCGAAAAAATTAACGCCAGGGATCACAAGAAGTCCCAGGGAAATAACCCCAATAAATATGAGTTTTTTACTCTCTTCTTTTATAGCAAGGAGCATCGTTGAAACACTCAAAGGCACCTCTACTACCCTACCAGATAAATCACTCTCTACGCGTTGTGATACAAATTCTAAAACAGGAACAGAAAATAGCGTAGTTAAAATAAAACAAATCACCATCAAGATAACGTAACAACTAAAATAAAAAATTCCCTTGAGAGGATAAATCCAAAAAAGATGCCACCAGGAGCTTTGTTCTGCTATAAAAGGAAAAATTGTTTCAAACCATCCCTGTATAAAAGTCCATACCGTAAAGCCCAAAGAGAAAAAAAGAACAAAACCAAAACCCATGGGCAAAAACAAGAGAAATAAAAAAAATGGATGTTTAATCAACCAAGAAATACCTTTTAAGTAAATCAAAAATCCCCGATGCATTTGCTTTGGCAGTAGATGGCTCACAGATTACCCATACATATTTATGGTATATGATTTTTGCTTAAGAGCAATACTTATTTTAAAGTTTTTTAACCCCTTCATCTTGCCTGAGTTGACGGCAGTTGGGAAGTTAAAGATTAATGAGCCCCTTCAAATTGAAGCAACTGAGGTGAATTCTTCTTAGATTCTGCCATGCTTAAACTAGCTTAGAGCATATTTTTAAAAATAATTTTGAAAAAATAATTAAAAAACTGCTAGTATAGCCCCTTAATATTTTTGTGCAGCACTCATGAGAATAATAACTTGATTAAATTTATCTCAAAGCTTATCGGGCGGGGAGCATTTTTTGCGAAAGAAGCGGTTTATAGAAAAGTCATATTTTATAGGCTGGTCTTATCAATTTTGCGTTGGTTTAACCCACAGATAAAATACATTGGACTTCGTTTCGGTCAAACCGATCTTATTTATTTTGCCGATGACAAAACGATTACCTTACACGCCCTGGCACAAGGGTTTTACCACCAAGCCGAATTTAACGAGACCATTACGCTTTTAGAGGAAAATGGTTTTGTTTTTAAAAATGGCCTCTTAGAGATTGGCGCTAACATTGGTACTACAACGGTGGCTGCGGCGAAATCAGGAAAATTTGGTTTTATTTACTGCTTTGAGCCGGTGCGCGAAAATGCGGCACTCCTTAGAGCACAGTTAGCGCTCAACCCATCGCAAGTCCCCACTCATGTTGTGGAAAAAGCGATTTCTAGTGCCCCTGGCGTGAGTAGCATCAGTCGTTCCCCAATAAACTATGGCGACAACAGGGTTCTTATAAATAATTTACCCGAAGTTTCTCACAACAAAAATTTGGAAACAATAGAATGCATAGACCTCGATAGTTTTCTAAAAAATACAGACGTGGACGAAACCCAAATCGATTTGTTGTGGGTTGATACCCAAGGGTTAGAAGCTTTAGTTTTACAAGGTGCGACGCATCTTCTCAGTTTACGGCGCATTCCCTGGCTTATAGAGTTTTGGCCCGAAGAAATGAAAAGAAATCAAACTTACACCGTATTTTATGATATCGTCCCAAAATATTTTACGCGATTTATTGATACTTTAACTAAAGAAAAAAGACCCATAGAAGATTTGGTCTCCCTAGAAAAAAGCATGGGTTCCTTTCACGAATTTAAAAATATAGTTCTTATGCCTTAAGGTGCCTGACTGAAAGATATTGTCCAGACCCTGAAGAAACAGAATTAGTTATTACGTAGACTCAGATGAAAATTTATGACGACATCACCAGTAAGTAAATATTCATGCATGCTATCACCAAGGCCGATTCACTGGTTAATATTTTTTTCCTTTTTACAAATTTTACTCCATTTACCCATGGCGAGTTTACCACCGCTGGGTCAACACACCTGGAGACAAGTCGTCGGTGCCGCCGCTGCAAGAAATTATTATGAGGAAGATAACCGTTTTTTCTACCCCAGAGCTGATATTCGGCTTTATGAAAACGATACAGGCGCTATTTATCACGAACTCCCGCTAAGCTATTGGCTCACGGCGCAGTCTTATTTTGTCTTTGGTTTTAATTATATTTCGGGGAGGATTATTCCTTTAGTACTCAATCTCATGCTCTTTTTTGGTGCCTATTTTCTTGCTATGGGTTTAAAACTCTCGCAGCGATTCTCCCTATTATTTTCCTTTTTTTTAGGTTTTTCTCCCCTCGCACTCTACTATGTTGCGAGTTTTGTTCCTGATATTTTGGGCTTAAGTTTATTTACCTGTGGACTTGCTTTTCTCCTCTCATCCCTAAATAAAGAACGGTATCTCCCGTCCTACTGGCTCGGAATATTTTTTATCACTCTGGGAATTTTAGCAAAACCAACCTACCTATTTTTTGGGCTTCCGGTTGCTTACATAATTATAAAGCAGTATCAAAAGGAGAGAGATACTAGACTGCTGCTTTCGTCACTCCTTGGCGGCTTTTTTGTTTTAGCAGCAAATGCTTTAACAATATGGCATGCCAAAAAATTATACGACTTAGCGCCCCTAGAGAGAGCAATTCACACACCTATTGGGCCCGCAGAGCAGCCCGAAAACATTGCTCAAGTTTGGCAAAATCTTTATCCCGCTTTCATTAAATGGTTTGTCGAAATGAATATTTCTCACGCTGCTTTAATATTTTTTTTGGTTGGGATATTTTTAGTCTTCAAACGAAAATTATGGCAATCTTTTGCGGGATCATTTTGGGTCATGTGGCTAGTGAGCTTTATTATTTACAGTTGTTTTTTTATCATGCGCTTTGCTGATCATGATTATTATCTAACGTCGTCCCTCCCTTTAGCGGGAGTCGTCTCTGCTATAGGAGCTAACGCTTTATGGTCTATACCAAAGTGGAAAAAATTTGCTATAGCGCTCCTGATTCTCTTCCCACTGTTAAATTTTAACCGGGTATCCGGTCGCTGGTTTAAAGACACTGCCGTCCCAAGGGTGCTCCTTACCCATCCAGAGCATATCAGTCAGCATATCCCTAAAAATGAGCTCACCCTGATTTATGGAGATAGTAGTCCCATAATTTATCTCTATTATCTGAACCGTAAAGGTTTATCACTGGAAAGAACAAAAATGCCCCCAGAAACTCTGGATTTATCAGCATTTAAATGGTTAGTTTACCGGGAAAAAGTTGGCCCCCTACCTGCCTATTTATTCGAAAAATTCTCGCTAAGTGAAAAATACCATGAAGATGACCTCAAACTTTATGCCTTAACGCCACGATAGAAATATTCACACCGCAGATCTCTTTTGCAAGGGCATATATTTTTAAGTCTATTAAGCTTTTTTTGGCATTTATCAATATCAAAAATCAAACAGAAGGCTGTTGATCATTATGCAACAAAGAGATCACTCCGATTGAGTATCATGAAGCGATGGCCAGATTTTTTTTGTCATTTTCCAAATAGTGAAATAGGCATAAATCTAACCGAATAATAGCAAAGGAAACGCACACGCCATAAGCTTCTGCATTTTTACCGCTGTTACATTTTTTGTCGAACTAAGGCTTTTTTAAAAAAGGATTGATTAAAGATAATATGCTCTCAATAAGAATATTTTTCCATGTGTTCATACTCATACTTTTACCTTTCCCAGCTTTTGGCAAGGAGGGAGGGCTAGAACTTCAAGAAAATTCAACCATTATACTCCCCTGGGCCACGGCAGGCATTGATACGCATTTCCTCGTCGAAGCACGCCCACAATTAGAAGAAGCCCGCATTAGGATCATTAAGAACATAACGCAAAATTCGCAAACCCTTAGCGAAATTATTCAGGCGTCAGGAGACAAAACTTATATCTCCCCTCATGATGATTTTTTTACGGCAACTCATATAGGAGCTAGTCGAGGAGAACATTTTTCTAAACAAATTATTGAACCTTGGCTCTGTGGTTCTGATAATATTTATATTCTTGCCATGATCGAAAGTGACTATGGGACTGGTTATCATTTTAAAATCGATCATGTTTCTATCCTCAAAGAAACCTTTAAAGATCTTGTAAAAAATAATAAGCTAGGTGACGATATCAATGGGCGCTTTCAACACATCCTATCCAACCTACGCACAAGGCGTTTTGATGATCAAACGATCCTAAAGATTGATTTAAACCTACTCAGTGAAACCCATGGCGATAGACTCGGATCAAATCTCTGCCTCAATTTTCTTGTATTGCAACTTTTACAGGAAAAATTTAATTTCGTCCCTCAGGGAGACCGGGAAAATCTCGCCCGCCTCAAGCAAGTATTTCCTAAGATCCAAGTGGCCCGTCCTAATCGGGTCATGCACATAGAATGGCGACGCGTGCCAACACTACTCAGTGGTCAGACTCTCACAACCCCCAATGAAATTTCTTTTAACATGCGAATTTCTGATGGAGTTTTTGGTCGCTATCTGCCAGAAATATACCGGCAAAAGGAATCATTTAAGCTTTCTGATAGAAATAACCTAACCCTAAATCATCTGGCTGAGGTTATCCAGTTTTTTGAAAATGAAGCTCAAGTCCTCGCAAAAAATCAAAATCCAAAAATTATTCACATAAATGGCGCTTGGGCATATTTAGACAAAGGAAGAGCCTGGGGCCTAAACCCGCTTGATCGCCTCGTGGGCAATGAGGTATCAAAGGTGAAAGGGCATATCATCGGTTTTTACGGTCCTGAGAAAAAGCTGAAGGATGCAAACGGAAAATCCATTTATGAAGGAGCTATTATTTTTATCCGTCAAGGTTTAGCAGAACTCAGAGTCGGCCAAACTTTTTCCTATGATCAAACTCAATACCCAAGGTAATCGACATAACCGCGAACAATAATTATCTTTCTATATCTTATACCCAATTACTAGTAGCTTTTTAAATCTTCAGCAATTTTGGGCTCGCTATAATAACCCTCGTGACCACTATTTGGAAAACTCGTATAGCTTGTATTATTTGGCAGAGCTCTGGACATCTCTCGAAAAGTTTCCTCTGGGACCGCTGAATCAAAAGCGCCCGAATATATATTCAGCCGAATATTATTTTTGTTTTGGGCAGTCTTTAGCTGTGGTAGCACCATATCATCTCTTTTTGTTAAATTCTTCAAATCCCTTCGCCAGGTAACATTCATATTGACGAGGAGTCTGCAGTCCATAAGAGTCCAGTCTTGCAGATTAAAACCTCTAACTTCAAGTCTTTCCATAGCATTTTGGCAAATATCGACGATGTCTGCTCCGCTTGAAATATTTCCTAACGCGGCGATGAAAGGGGTAACTTGTTTATATATTTGCGGTAAAAACTGTGTCTTTAAAGCAAAGCCAAGCGAGAACAGACCAAAACTCATTGGTCCCATTTTCGCTGATATAACTGCATCTAACTCACTGATAGTTTTATGTGTCGCCCCCCAGGCATTTGAAAATGGAAGCAGACTAAATAAAGAGTCAATAATACTGGGTCCACATATTTCAAAGTCTTTGATACTTGACTGATAGCACTGCTTGGCGTTTATCAAAGACTTTGCCACCGTTATTGTCTTTTTATCCTCTGGGTACTTTTTGAAATACTCTTCCTGAACCCGCTTCAGACCCAAGAGCCTATTTTCAGTCCATGCTCGAGGATTACTTTGCAGAGACATGCCATGAACAAACGCAGCATCCACCCCTTCTGGAGCCAACATCAAATATTTGTAGACAATCAAACCTCCAAAGCTTTGGCCAAAAATGCGCCAAGGTTTATCCTTAAAGTAGGTTTTTCTGATAACCTCAGCATCCTTAATAATTGAGCTCGCGCCATAAAACGCTGAGCGATTGATGGTTTTAATGGGGTCAGACTCAACAGGCGGGGATTCAGAGCACCCAGTGCCCCTCTGGTCAATAAAATATAAGTCAAAATCATCATAGTTTTTATTTTTACCCAAAATACTAATAGAACTATGCGAGTCAGATCCTGGGCCACCATTAAAAAAAACAACTGGTATCGCAAAAGCAGAAGCAGGATTTATTGGAGGTCGCCTTATTACCGTTACATGGATAAATTTTGACGATGCGATATCATCCCAGTTCTCTGGTACAAGGAAAGTTTGATAAGTTAAATTTGCCACTGGGGGATGATTGAGAAATTCCAGACATTCCTTGCTTTTAACAAAAGGAGTCGGGGAGGTGATTTGCTCAAGAATGCTATTATTACCTTGAGAATCAGTCTGTGAGCCACAAGAATTTATTAAATAAATAACAGAAAGCAGAGAAATAACTGATATACCTTGTGTTCTCTTTAGTAAATTAGGCAACATTCAAAAAGCTCCTCAAACGCAAAAATTGCTGAATTAAAAATACTTAATTACATAATTAGTGAGGAAGAAACAATAGCGTGTTCATGCGCCCTATATATTATAGAAACCACAAATTAGCCAGCTAATATTGTTTGAATAATTGATATTATTGATAATTTTATAATGGGCAGGGTAAGGAATCTAATAATTTCATAGTGTTATTATCGGATCACCCCGCCTTTTATCAGAAGGCTCTCAGCAGATCTCGCCAAAGTCATTTCAAAAAATAAACTAAGGTGATTTCCGTACCTATCTTACTTTCTTTTTTAGAAAGGCTAAGCCATTTGCCGCGAAACATCAAACCCTTCCTATTTCAATTTATATTATGACTTTTTAGTTCCTCTCACTCCTGAAGAGTCGTTTAACAAAATTTTTCGCGCCTATACTCAAAAAGTTTAAAAATTAAAAAACACATAAAAATTGAGACGCCCTTAAATAATTTTTTTCCTTATTATCTAGTGCATATTTTTAGATAAATTCTTTTTTTTTAACTTAAGCAAAATGAGAAGACCTCTCTTATCTAGATAAATATTTTTTAAAAAAGACCGACACTAAACCAAACTAAACTGGATTAAAATCGCTGAAATCTTGGCGTAACGGCCCATACTCAACCTAATAAAATTGAGAAGATGGCACTAATCTAAAGGATAAAATAGTATGAGTGAGCAAAAATTATCTAGCAAATTTGTTTGGAGCGTCTGGGGTTGTTTATTTGGCCTTTGCTTTCCTATAATTGCTGTTGGGATTCGTTTATTTCAGTTAGGAGGTTCAGAGACACTGCACGTAATCTCTACTGATCCCCTCCTGTGGATCATAATCACAGCGCCAGTATTTTTAGGTGCATTTGCATTCCTAGGTGGATGGCAAAATGATAAAGTTCGAGAGTTTTCTAACGAGCTTGAGCTTAAAGTCATCGACAGAACCCAGCATCTAAATTCTGCAAATGCAAAATTGCAGCAACAATCTAAAAACCAACAAACGCTTTTAGCTGGGCTATCAGAGGGTGTTTTCTATTTTGACAAATCTGGAAGCATTGCAGATGAGAGGTCTCCGGCACTTGAAAAAATATTACCGGGCTCCAAAGAATTGGGTAATGCAATAGATTTCTTTGCTGAATTTTCTGGAATTTCCTCAAAAGATACTGCTCAGGTCATAGAGTCTCTTTGGGACAAAGAATTTCTAAGTCCCTTTGAAAGCACGGCAAAAATTTTAGGAAAAGAAGTAGTGGTGGAGCATAAGAATGAACAACGAATAGTTCGTTTTGAATATAAGGAGCAAAATGACCACAATGACCAACTCGACAAGGTTATTGTTTTTGTAAATGACATAACGGAACAAAGAGAAGCTGAACGTCGGCAAAATATTATGGCAGAGCGTATTAAGCGAATAAGTCTTGCCGCATCAAATTTTGAGGGATTCAGAGATTTTAGGACTGAGGCAATTAACCTGCTAAAAAACATTGACGAACATTTTTCCAATGAAAATAGTGATTTAAATTCTGTGGAGCTAAAAAGGAATTTACACACCTTAAAAGGCATTACGGCAACTTTTGAATTTTCTTCTCTCGCAACTACCGTGCATGAAATCGAAGGTTTAATAGCTAACGATAGTAAGATTGATAATATTAAGGTGAAAAACAACTGGGAGATATTAAAAGATCAGTGGAAATTTGAAATTTCAGATATTGAAGAAGTCTTAGGTTTACAGAAACAAGAAAACTATATTCGCATTGTAAAGAAAAAATATAAGGATTTTGGACGCGCCATATTTAGTAAAAACGACTTATATTTAACGAGTAAACTAATTAATTTAACCGAATATCCCCCTACTCAGGTTCTAGGCAGATATAGTCAATATATAACAGCTATGGCAACTAAAAGAGATAAGACTATTCACGTGGCTTTTACTCCTGATAGTGATGAAATTTCCTTTGAAGTTATCAAAAAAATCGATAATGCATTAGTGCATTTGTTGAAAAACTGTGTTGATCATGGAATAGAAAGTCACTCAGAGCGTGAGAAAGTAGGAAAAATGCGTGAGGGTAAAATTCTAATTGGCTGCTATAAAAAAGACAATATGCTACATCTGACTATTAAAGATGACGGTAGAGGAATAAACACAGAAACTTTGGCTCGCAAAGCAACAGAACTAAAAATTTGGGAAAATCAATTAAAGGAAAAAGCTACATTTCAAGAAAAAATTAATTTAATTTTTCTTCCCATGGTGTCTACAGCAAATAAAATAACTGAGACTTCGGGACGCGGTATCGGAATGAATGCAGTCAAAAAAATCATAGAAGGTTTAGGAGGGAAAATAAGCGTATATTCTGAATTTGGATCAGGTACTCAATTTGAAATTGATGTCCCGATTGGGTCTGATGACATATCATCTTGTTTGGAAAATGCTGCATAAAAAATATTTTGAAATTTTTTTTTAAAAATAAGCAGACAGCGCAGGGATTTGCTGCGCCATCAACCTATTTTTTTTTATAAAAAATCAGCTCTTTTTTCCAATTTTTGGATGAAACTCTTGATTAAAATTAAATAAATTTTGCTCAAAAGCATAACCGGTGTGATAAAAAAGCGGAAAGCGCATTTCCCATTTTTTAAGAAATGGTGGTTTGGGGATCGGCAGATAAGCATAGGCAAAAGCGTAAAGCTCACCAGAAAGAGCCTCAGCTTTGTTCGTTACATCACCCTTTAGCTTTATAACGGGCTCGCCGGATTCATAAGCAAACATAGAATTTCCCTGAACGACTAGGGAGTCCTTAATCAATATGACCGTACCCCCAAGGCCCCCGCCCATGCCGCCGATATCGCCACCAAGCTGGGCAAAAGCTTCAGCGCCTATCCACGGAATGGTCGACGCTCCTACTTGCAAAGGATAAACTTTAACGCTGTATTTTAACCCAACCTCACCTTGTACCCCGATGCGGGCTTTCATAGGTACGGGGCCGACAACAAAGCGAAAATCGATCGATTTATTTAGAGCTGTTTGATATCTATCGCTTAACGTAAATGGCTCTGTTTGGACAAGAGGTTTTGCCCAAACTCTTTTTCCATCGATAACTTCAACAGCAATTTCGGCAAAAGCACTACTTGTTCCCGGACTAGCTCCCTGTGCATATACGTGAGCGAGCTCTCCGTCCCATTTGCCCATTACCGCGGCACGCCACCTAACGCCTGCGGCGCCGCGCACCTCTAAAGGACTTGCTTTGAGCAATAGGTAAGGAAATAATCCTGTGTAAAATTTTTCTTTACTACCAATATCAAATCCCCAGGATTTGTCTAAAACAGCTTTAAGGCTCGCGGGCGTCCAAATTACGTTAGATTGAGATAGATCCGGAAGCTTAGGTAGCACGGGCCCAGGAGATCCCCCGCCGCCGGGGAGTCCGCCTCCACCGCCACCGGGAAGTCCACCTCCTGCCATGAACGCATTATCAGAATCCATCCCAAAAGAAAAATCATCCGCCAAAAATTCGCTCACATCTGGCTCCGCCCCCAAACACTGAACAATATCAGCCGGTGAAATTTCATCCTCATGAAAGGAGTATCCAATTGCATTAGCCTGATGCTCTAGAGCATTTAATTCAGCTTCAAGTTCGCCAATTGTTTTCTTAACAACAATTCCCGCGGGAGTGGAAAGACTGACCACCTGGTTAGGATCAATCGCTTTACCCGTATCATCCATAAAATTAAATGGTCTAAAGTCTTTTGCTGGTTTTGGCTTTAGCGATCCACAAGATTGATCTTGTTCTAACGCAAAAAGGTTGGGTATAAAAAATAACAACGACAAGCACATGACTGTTCTGAAAAGTCTCATTCATCCTCCGTAATGTTAAAGATAGAGCTTCCATATTGCTCAAAAAAACTAGCCTAGCTAAAAGGACTGGTCTGCAGTGTTGCCACCTGTGCTCCACTGCTCATTTACTTCATGCAAACTTGCCTTGCTCGGCGTCACCTTACAAACCAGAACTTTTTGAAAGCTTAAAAAACTCGCTAAAAAAGAAACCTTGCTCCCACGGCGATATCCAAATCACCGGAAGTTTCCGGCACTAAATTCATTATAAATGCCCCTTCTGCAAAAACTTCGATGGGAACTGCCTTAAAACTATACAGTACACCTCCTGGAATTCTCATTCCTATCATGGTAGAATTTTTCTTATCGTGTCTTTCCCAACGCTCATAATCATGATTCATTATGCGCATCCCTATACCGAAATAGGGATGGATAAACTCCTCATCAACTTTGATATAGTTATATTTCACCCAAAGATAATCCGTATGAAAAAAAACATACTCACCACCATCACCCCAAGCGAGAGCTGCATCCACAGAATTTGTGGTATTTATATCAGCCTTCACGGATATTCCCGTTGGGTCAATGAGGACAACCCCAGCCCCAATTTTTGCGTAAACTGGATCATTTGACACAACTAAAAAAATAAAAACACAAATAAATCTTGCGAAAATAAAAACCTCAGCGAACAAAATTAGGGCACAAAATGCCTAAAAAAGATTAACCATTTTGATAGCAGACCAAACACATCTCCTATGACAATCCTAAGTTTATTAGCCTAGAATACCGATCATCTTTTAATATTTCAGCCTACTAAAGAAAAGGGAGGGTAGAGAATCACCTATCTTCCGCTACCCCACCAAGATCTAAGTTATCGGCGCATTCTTTTCGGCAAGTTTCACTAGAGAGGCTGGCGGGCTAAAGCGAGGACCATATTTTTTTGTCAGGTCCTGAGCACGCACGACAAAATCCCTTGTACCATAATCATTGATAAACTGTAAAACACCGCCTTTAAATGGCGCAAAGCCCCAGCCAAAAATACTCCCGACATTGGCATCACCCGTATTAGTCACAACTTTTTCCTCATAACAACGAGCTGCCTCAACCGCCTGAGCAAAAAGTATGCGGTCACGCATATCGATTTCACTCATGGGAGCTTTTTTGCTAGGGAAAACTTCTTTTAGTTTTGGCCAAAGAAATTTTTTTCCTTCCTTGGGATATTCATAAAGACCCGCTCCAGCTTTTTTTCCTTCGCGCTTAAATTCGTTCAGGAGTTTGAAAACAACCTCCATACCAGGTGATTCGGTGACTTTTTTGCCCTCAGCGAGAAGATCCTTTTTGGTGGTTTCAAATATCTCTGCCATCAACCTGAGACTCAGCTCATCAGCTAAAGCAAGAGGTCCTACCGGCATACCCGCCATAAAAGACAAGGTCTCGATGCTAGCGGGATTTTCACCTTCTGCAAGTAAAGCCATGCCTTCCATAACGTAAGTTTGAAATACCCTCGATGTGTAAAATCCACGGCTATCATTGACAATGATCGGAATTTTATTGATTTGCTGGACATAATCGAATGATTTGGCCAAAGTTTCAGGCGAAGTTTTAGCACCCGTAATGATTTCTACGAGCTGCATTTTATCAACAGGAGAGAAAAAGTGCAGACCGATAAAATTTTCCGGATGAGGGTATTGCTCTGCAAGACCTGTAATTGGGAGCGTCGAGGTATTAGAGGCAAAGATTCCATCCTTTAGCATATGTTCGCTGGCTTCTTTTGTTACTTTTGCCTTAAGTTCACGCTTTTCAAAAACGGCTTCAACAATAAGATCACATCCCTCAAAGTCCTTAGCGTCTCCAGTAGGCTTGATGCGGCTTAGGATTTCTTCGGCTTTAGCTTCCGTCATTTTGCCTTTTTTAACCCGCTTAGCGAGAAGATTGCGGGAATAGTCCTTGCCCTTATCGGCTGATTCATTGGTAACATCTTTTAAGACAACGTCGATACCTGCTGATGCGCTAACATAAGCGATACCTGCACCCATCATACCGGCACCGATAACCCCAACTTTTTTTGCCGTGTATTTTGGCACAGAAGCTAAACGATATTTTCCCTTTTTAATATCGTTGAGCTGATACCACAAGGTATTGATCATATTGTGAGATTCTTTGCTGAGAACACATTTGGCAAAATAAGCGGATTCAATACGTAAAGCAGTATCAAAATCTACTCTCGTCCCCTCAAACAAGCATGCCATGATATATATCGGCGCAGGATAATTTCCCCAAGCTTTTTGATTGATCATTGATGGCCCGACTGCCCAAATATTCATCGCTTCACCGCTGACGGGATCACCCCCTGGCCACTGAAAATCCTTCTTATCCCAAGGCTGCTTAGGCGTTGGGTTTTTACGAATCCACTTGCTCGCTTTTTCCATCATGTCTTCTTTGGTAGAGGCTAGCTCATGAATGATACCAAGTTCCTGTCCCTCAGTAGCCGAGAGTTTTCGCCCTTCAAACATTAATGGTGCCGCATTTTGAATACCGATAAGCCGAGCTAATCTCTGGGTTCCGCCTGCCCCGGGCAAAAGTCCGAGCATAACTTCGGGCAGGCCAAGCTTAAGTTTCTTTTCATCTAGGGCGATACGGTAATGACAAGCTAGAGCAAGTTCCAGTCCTCCCCCTAATGCCGTTCCATTTAATGCGGCAATGACGGGACGTCCACAGGTTTCTAATTCTCGTAAAAATCCCTTAAATGTCTCCACGACCTCAAAGGCTTCTTTTTCATTTTTAATGGCGTAAATGGCATCGATATCTCCACCAACGACAAAATCATCCTTACCCGAAGTGATGATAACCCCTTCGATGTTGTCATCACTCTTTAGTTTTTTAATCAAAGATTCGAAGCCTTTACGGCTCTCATCATTGATAACATTCGCGGTTCTTCCGGCTTGATCTATGGTGGCTATGAGAATATTTTCTTTATTCATTTCAAGTTTAATACTCATACAAAACAGTCCTTTCAGGAATTGAATTGATAATTAAAGTGCAAAAATTTTATTTATTATAAGCGCTCAATAATAGTGGCTATCCCCATACCTGCGCCAACACAAAGGGTTGCCAGACCATACCTTTTCTTAGTACGTTCAAGTTCATCAACCAAGGTATTGAGAATTACAGCTCCCGTAGCGCCCAGAGGATGCCCCATGGCGATTGCCCCACCGTTAACATTGACTTTATTTTTATCAATATCTAAATCCTTGATAAATTTAAGGACGACAGCTGCAAAGGCTTCATTAACTTCAAATAAGTCAATATCAGAAATTTTGAGTCCCGCTTTTTTGCAGGCAAGCTGTGCCGAAGGCGTAGGGCCTGTCAGCATAATTGTTGGCTCAGAACCAATAACAGCAGTTGCGACAAAACGTGCTCTGGGAGTGAGATTCAGCTCTTTGCCAATTTTTTCATTACCGATCAGCATAAGAGCAGCCCCGTCGACAATACCTGAGGAATTGCCCGCATGGTGTACATGCTGAACACGCTCCACCATGGGATACTTACGGCGCGCGGTCGTATCAAAGCCATAGTCACCTGGTTTTTGAAACGAGGGATTTAGACCCTTTAAACCCTCAAGGGAAGCATCGGGGCGTATGAGTTCATCCTGAGCAAGTAGCACCTCACCCATCATAGATTTAAGGGGCACAATCGATTTTTGGAAACGTTTTTCTTCCCATGCCATAACAGCTTTCTTATGAGACTGCACGGCAAAATTATCGACATCCTCACGGGTAAAGCCTTCCAAAGTCGCAACCAAATCAGCAGAGACCCCTTGTGGTATAAAGCCCAGGTCATTGTTAAGAATTGGGTCTAAGTACCAGGCGCCTCCATCAGCTCCCATAGCGCAGCGTGACATACTCTCGACGCCACCACCCACAACTAAAGAGTCCTGACCGGACATAACTTTCATAGCCGCGCTATTGCAGGCCTCCAGTCCCGAAGCACAAAAACGGTTAATGGTCATTCCAGGGACATCTTGATTCCATCCCGCAGCAAGCGCAGAAACACGTGCAATATTAGCGCCTTGTTCCTGAACCTGGGTCACGCACCCGAGGAGAACATCCGCGACTTTTTGAGTATCAAGTTTGTTTCTCTGCTCTAAAGCTTGGTAAAGAGGTTTAAGCAGATCCGTTGGTTTCACTTCATGGGCTTTGCCCCCTTTTTTTCCTTTACCGCGGGCTGTACGCACTGCATCATAAATAAAAGCATGTGACATAGACATCTCCTTACTGAATTGATTGGCAAATATTAAATTATTTCTTTAATAATAAGATACGATCATAAATAAAATTTAATAAAATTCCTAGCATTCATAAATTCCTATAGAAAATTTTCATTTAAAACCTGCTCAATTCCCCTGTAAAGCGCTTGACACCTAGGTTACAGTTGGATATGTTGTGCCCAATCGTATATTAAACTCCGTAGTCCGTCTAAGACAGGAAATGCCATAAACAAGGCAAATTTTTTTGGAGCAGCACCATGATCAAACAAATTCATCATATCCTCATAGGTTCCCTCGTCGCCCTTTTCGTTAGTACCAATTTATATTTTTTGACTTCAACTGCTGTTGCCGCCCCTTTAAATAAAGCTATGTCAGCAATGCTCTATGCTGAAACCGCGCCCTGCGCTAGTCCGGTCACTAATCCAAGAGGAATAGATCTCGGCAATCCCTGCAAGGTTTTTAGCGATGCGGCAACAAGATCTGAATTCGTGGGCGGAACGACATGGAGAACAAGAGCATACGGAAAAAATTGCGTGGTTATAACTGCGAACTCGCAGTGGAGTAGTGGGAATCAGTTGCTTTTATGCCGAGATAACCGAGTCAATAAGGTATGTGGATCAGCTGACAATCAGTGTGCTTGTGACGCAAGTAATCGTGATTATACTATTAGATGGTACAGCAGCGATCCCTCATGCTTAGCAAATCAGGCCACACTTAATGCTCGGCTCACTAATGCCGTCAAGTTTCTTTCCGACTGCACCCAAAATATTACCGTGGGCTCGCCCTGTAAGTACCTCGTTGATGAAATTTCATCGACTTATTAGCAAAAGCATTTTTCAGAAACTGCTGGTTAACGTTTTCTTTTCTTACAGTCACCACCTTTTTCGTGTCCATTGGCTTAGCCTTTTACTTTGGCGTGATGTTGATCGTCGCCGAGAGGGCTTGGGGCCCTTCCCCACCGGCTCAGTTTAACCTCGAAAAATAGCGTTTTTGCACAAATTCACTAATAATAATGTTAGTAACCGACTAACGCACGGCCAATGATGTTTTCATCAGCGTCGACTTTATCGTGGAGTATGGACGTCCATCGATTACAGGTAGGATCTTTGGTGCTTGCAATATATAAATTCTATTTCTTTGGTATGAAACTGACTAAAAACAATGGTTACAATTCAGTGAAAACTAAGACCCTGCTTGATTAGGCTCTAAAATTAGCCTTATTAAAATAACTTTTTCCGCTAATATTCCTAACGCTTCACTTTGCTTGTTGCTTGCTTTGGCAGACGCTTGCTACCCACAACTTCCATGATGGCGTACCTTTTGGTTGCGCACATATAGGATTTTCTCCCTTACACTGAAAATCATAGAGACAGTTTTCACCTATTTCTGCTCTTTGTCGGCATTTTTTGCTTTCTGATTTAGGCTTCATACTACGGAGGTCCTGATATCCACAGATTAAACCCTTGCCACATTCAATCGTTTCAGTACAGGGCGCATTTTCTAATTTTGCATCTCGACAAATTCCTGCTCCCATATCGCCTTCCAAATTATCCTTTTTTTCGCAGTATTGATTAAGGCCGCAATCCTCACTGGATTTGCCAATGACTGCTGTACAATCGATATTTGGGCTCTTAGGTTCTTTTGCTGGCTGCAGCAAGGAACTCTCTTGATCTAAGAGAAAATTATTTTCATGACTAGTATCGCTGCAGCCTACTACAATGACAAATAAAAAAATAAACGACACAATAAAAGAAGAAGCGAAATAGAAACGACATTTTTTTGATGAAGAAGTCAGCATATCCATCAACAAGTTTCTCCTAAAAATTAGTTTATAACCTTTTATTAAGGTTCTATTGCCCAAACCAAAATAAACTGAAATTGATGTGTCCCTGAGGGAACAGTATATTCACCACCTAAATATTACATCCTGAGGAATAAGCCAAACAATACGTTATTTTTTTGAGGGGAGTAAAAATGCGACTAATTATTTTAAAAAACCTTTGAAAGAACAATTTTTTTATAAAAAAAATACGAAAGTTTACCATGGTTAGGGAAGCTTACCCGTAAAACTTGCTTAGTCCCTTGATCTAAAAAGCGATTCTATTACCACATAAATACCCAATATTATTAATTATAGCTGCTATTTTAGCGGATGCATCGCCCGTAGGCATTTGTTTCCCGTTAACTTTAGGCTCTTTCAAGACGAAAGACTTCAAGAGCTAAACCAAAACATAGGGTATTAATTTATGCATGACAAACCTAATAAATTTAGCACTAACCTGATTTTTGCTTCGGTTTTAGGAGTATTTCTATTCCTTCCCCAAAAAGCTTCAGCCCAAATGTCAGGAGGTCCGCAAACATTTGAGCGTATGCAAAACCAAGCCCAGATGAAAATCAGAGAAAAACTATCTGAAATTCTGGACAAATATTGTCCAGAAGCATGCCAGGTCATGGACGTTAAAATCAAACTTGAAGAAACCTTTAATGATGAAATCAATCTTGGCTTTGAAAATATGCACAGCGGTGATCCCAGTTTATATAATGTTTCTGATGTCGTAGCTAGTATCCAGATCGATAACCGTATCACAGGTGTTAACCGAGAACGCCTGCAAAAAATTATTGAAAACAATTTAAGCACCAGTGGCTACCGTGCGCAAATCCAGTGGTTTAACGTAGATATGCCTCAAATTGGGAGATCACTATCCCTTGATAGCCAAGTAAAGCGGCATCTCGAGGCCACTATAGAAGAGAGGATTGGGGAGGTTATCAATAAATACTGCCCAGACCGCTGTATTCTTAGCCGGGTTGATGTGCAGGGGACCATTGCCAGCCCTGACCAGGTATCGGGACTTCCGTCAAATCAAATTTACCGAATGCCAGGATCAGATAGTATTCTCTTACTTGAAAATGTTGACGTGGAACTGAGCCTTGATAATAAAATCAGCCCCGCAGAACGTGCGCGCATTCGTAATTTGATGCGCGCAATATTAAAATTTGTGTCTCCTGTCAACTTCAAGCTAATCAATTCTGCGTTCCCAGAGCCTTTAACCGAGCAGGAAAGACTAGAACAAACAGGAGGAGCAGATCCTTATGGCCTGAATAAACTCAGAGAAACCCTCAAAATATTTAAAGAACTCGCAAGCACCAAAGAAATTATCACGACAGAAAAAGTCGAATCAACCAATAAATCACAGCAGTCAATTCAAACAACAAATAATGAGCGAAATTCTAGCGTTGAAAAAAACACACTTAATACTAAAGAATCCGCTACCAGTGAATCGACGAGTGCCATTAGTAACTCTATCAATAGCATTATTTCTGAATGGGGATGGCTAATCGGTGGTGCCTTATTACTGATTGTACTTGTTGCTTTTTTGGTCAAATATAACGGTGCGCAAAAAGACGCGAAGATAATGATGGAGGTAGCCTCACGGCAGATCGGACGTGAAGGCGCATCAGCAGGAAATCATAACGGAGAAAATGGCGAAAATCCAGAAGCTTTGACCCCTATCGAGCGCAATAAAAAACTCTCTCTGCGTCTACAGGTTCAAGGTATAAAAGATGAACTCGCCATGCTATTTTTAGATAACCCTAAAATTGCCAAAGAAACTTATGGCCGCCTTATACAAGAAGAAGGCATCGATAAAACAGCCAAATATGTCCATCTATTTGGCCATTCCGTCGTCAATGAGCTCATTACTGACCCTAACTTTCAGCGTGATTTATTTGAACTGACTGAGTTTTATCAAAAGTCTACGTTTAACTTTAGCCTCGAAGAAGAACTTGAACTGCTCAATGAACTAAAAACAAAGGTAACGGCTAGTGAAATTAGAGTCCTCAGCCGAAAAACTATGGAGGTTTTTGATTTTTTACTAAAGCTCGATGCCGCACGGTTATATAACCTCATTGCCCACGAAAAACCGGTTGTGCAAAGTATCTGTTTGACCCAGTTAGATCCTAAGCGCCGCCGCGAAGTTTTTGAAATGTTTGAAGGCGATGCTAAAATAAAACTTCTTAAGGAACTTTGCCGCGCTGAAGCATTCACCAAAGATTATTTATATACCGTGGGAATGGCACTTCAGAAGAAGGTTACTTCTAGTCCCGAATTTGACACGCAAAACCTTCGTACAACTGATATTCTTTTTGAACTTCTGGAAAAATCTAATTTTGAGGAACAACGCGCGCTCATGACGAGTTTAGTAGCCACCAATCCTGAAGCTGCTCGCTCTATTAAACTCAAATTAGTCACACTCGAAGTCCTTATGTATCTTAAAGATGGCCAAATCCTAGAGATCGTTCTTGGTATTGATCGTGCAGACATTTTAGTCTTCCTAAGAGGCACAAAAGATTATGTCAGAGACCTAATATTCAGCAAAGTCCCTGAAGAACTCGCGATGAGCTGGAATGAAGAGCTCATGAACTTAGGCATGATTGATGAACAAGCTTATAAACTAGGGGAAATGCGCATATTTAGTAAAATCCGGCATCTCGCAAGTAATGGTATGATAAATCTCATTGCCATAAATGATATTTTGTTTGCTGAACCCGATCAATTGCTTCATGATTCGAATAATATGCCTCCTTTAGAGCGATCGAATTTTGTCGCCTAATTGAGTTACCAAAAAGGGAATGTTGCTACATTAAAAGTAAAGATGTGTGATTAAAGCTAACGTAGACAAAGTGTGGGAGAAAAGTGGTGAGCAGGGATTCGTTTTTGCTCTAAGCCTGCGTAGCATGTCTCTAAAGCGAGCATTCTTATCTATTTCTCGCTTTGAAAATAAAGTTAATTTCTTTCTCGAAAGAAATAAACCCCAAAATATTCGTACCCAGGAAAGCGCAGCCCAGCAGATTTTACGCAAATACTTAAAAGGAGCCGAGCTGGTTGCTATTTGGTTTTCTCAAACAAAAAATAATATTCAACTAGTTTTTCACAAAAATCACATCGAGACTCAGTACCACGCGATGCTCTCACTTGATGGCCACAGCGGGTTCTGGGATTTTAACGTCGAAGAAATGGGTTCACTATTTAGAATTACGCCACAAGGACTGTTCACAAAAAGAAAACCTGAAGAGCGAGCAGAGATTGGCTTTATTCAAAAAAAAGGAACCGAAGAGCGTGATTTTCGCGATATTTTGCCCCAGGAATTAGGTGCCTTAAATACTGTTTTAAGTAGTACCATTGACCATGTTAAAGCCGATAAACTTAAGGAAACACAGTCTATCCCTCTGCAGAAAAACCGAAGCGAAACATCCCTAAACAAACCAGACATGGAAAATATAAATGCCTGTCTTAGAAAAATCCGCAGACGCGTAAGAACACTTAAAAAGGCTCACCTAAATTTGCAACAAAATCTTGAAAAACATCGCTCCCATGAGGAATTTCTCAGACATGGAGAGGCTCTAAAAAAATATGCGCATTTGTGGCAACCTGGTCTGAGTGAACTGAGTATTTGTGCAGAAACTGAACACCAAGAAAAGGCGGAAAATTTTACTATTCCACTCGACAAAAAATTAAGCCTTGGGGAGCAAGTAAATTATTTCTATCAGCGCGGCATTAAGGGTAAAAGAGGTTTTAAGGAGCAGACTAAAAGGCTTATTTTTTGCGAGCAAGAAATGAGTAACCTACAAATGGCTTTGCAAGAACTAAATGATACCCCTAGCCAAAGCCTATTGGATACCTTAATGGAGAAGTATCCCTGGCTTTCACAAAACCTAGAGAACCATTCAAATAATAAGGGAACCAACAACAAGACAGCAGAACATAAACCCTATTGGTTATATATTCCGGCTGATATAAAAATAAAAATATTGGTGGGCAAAAGCGCAGCGGATAATGATATTATCACAAAAAATGCCAAGTCTCATGACCTCTGGTTTCATGCCATGCACACCACGGGGTCTCATGTAATTGTTTCGGGTGGGCTTTTTAATCGGCTTAAACCTGGAGAGCAGTATCGTGTGAAACGCTTAGCGAGTATCTTAGCGCTTCATCATTCAACTCTGAGAAATACCCTAGCTGGGGAACTCTATATGACACAGAAAACACATCTAAAAAAGAAAAAAGACATGCCACTAGGAAAATGGCTGGTGGAAAAAGCCGAAATACTTAAAATTCAATACACAGAAGAAGAAATCACAGAACTGCTAAAGCAAAAACAGTTAAATAGCTAGGCGCTTGGCGGGAAAGCGCCAACCCTGTGTCCTGAGCCATTGCGAAGGATCTCCGCCGAGCAGCCTTCTTATTTGAATTAGCTACTATCTAATCTGACAGTTTCCTTAAAAATTAGGTAGATTTACCCCATAAACTCAAAACGCAGTTTTATTAATGGGATCAAAGATCCAGAATGCTCACTCTAATATGAGATAACTCTCTTTAAGGAAAACACTGCCATGATGGTTTCGCCCCATCTTCACTTTCATCATCATCGATGGAGACTCGGTATTCCGTCGAGCCTACATAAAGTTTAAATTCACCTGAATCCTCTGCCGTCGCACCTCTTAAATAATTTACATGAATTATAAGATTGACATCGTCAGAAGTAAATAACCTATCATTCCAAAGTAAATCAACGGTTTCAGCTACAATCGCCCCATTAGGCCCATAACTGGTACCACCATACCTTAGGCCATTTTTCCCGGCCGGATCATAGCAGTTGCCAATATCCTCAACCTCTAACGAATACTGAACCCTAGCGCTATGCCAAAGATACACAGTAACCTTCATATCTTTGGACCCTGAAAATGTTTCTTTTATGGGAACCACGACCGAAACTGATCCCGCACCTGAAGCGACTAATTGCCAGGCTTTTTCAGGGTTACGGGAATCATGTGCCCAGCCCCAATCGCCGGGAATCCAGTCGCCAAAACTGATATCTCTGTGTCCTAAATTAAGCCTAGTTTCACAACCGTCTTGAATGCGTTCCTGTGGAGTCAGACTTTTATAAGGATTATTTAAATCATAATAACGGTTACCCCAACCTTCTTCGCAAGCCAAAATAACACAGTTATTAATATAGACGCATCCGCCACTTCCTGTGCAATCAGTTAGCGTTGCTCTAGTATCCATACTCAATGCTCTGGGCGGTAAATTAGCTGGGCATGAGAAATCCACAATTTTTGATTTAGTTGACTGGGCAAAGACTATGGAACTTGAAAAAAGACAGGCAACTGTAAAAAAATTAGGGCCTGTACTCACATCTAATTTAAACTATTGAAATCAAAACAGTTTCTCACGACAATCTTTTTAAAAAAAACAAAAGGAAGCTTGAGAAACATGTTACGGATGATGCTAACCGATCAAGGAT
>JAUILP010000023.1 GCA_030432875.1 Oligoflexia bacterium
TCAATTGAAACGAGCCGCCATGAGCATACCGCTCAGTATCGCAGAGGGAGATGGTAAAAGAACTCGCGCCGATTGCGGGAGATTCTTTGATATTGCTAGAGGCAGTGCCATGGAATGCGCAGCTGCATTTGATGTATGCAGAATTTTAAATCTTGTAGACGAGCAAAAACAACAAACGACCAAGCTGCTTTTGCATTGGATAGTCGCAATGCTTACAAAATTGGCCAGGCCGCACTAAGCTGCAACGACGCCGTGTTTCGCCCAGACCCACGATGCCGTCTGAGCTTACGCCTAGGCTGACGAAATCGACTAGGTCCACGCATTAATGTGAGTACAGGCCCTAATCATTATTAATATTTTTGTAACATTATTGTAGCCGTGTTTGGGGATGGTGTGGACTTTCCACTTTTTTTTGTACAAACTTTGAAAAAGAATTTAAAAGGATTATAATATAGAGTGTTTCCATCAACCAAATTGAGGAGTCTTAACATTGCTTAGCTACAAAGCCTTATCAACCATTGGCATTGGTTTCGCTATATGTTTATCGAATTTTTCATGCGTAACAGCTGATAATAAACAAAGCTCAAAATTCAAATCAGCAGGGAGCGGACTTTGTCAAATATCTTCTGATCCTGAAAATCCAACCCTTGCAACAGCAATGATTCAACTGAAGACTAGATTTACTGATTATTCCTGGGATAATACCAGCTATCTTGATGTCGGTAACCAGTTTTATATTGTTGGATTTCCTACAACCAGCGCTTCGGGAGCCCTTGCAGGCTTTCAATGGTATCGGATCAAGAGGCATGCTGGCGACAGTGCGGAGTGGCTTGTAGCTGATACCTTTGAAAGGGAATGGATCAGCTGTTCCAGAGATCAAAATAGTGGTGGTAATGGTAACAATGGGGGTTCTATAAATCCCGTGGATCCGCCTGTCGATAGCAGCTTTTGCAATACGGTGGCAGAACCAGGGCATCAGTATTCAGGTTATCCTCAATTTTCAACCCATAAGATTTCCAATGGAAGGATTAGCCTAGAATTTACCAGAGGCTATATTGGTAGCCGTTTGTACCGGGTTCACTGGAACGGAAAAGATATCTTGTATCAAAATTTTGAAGGTGCTGATAGCTCAGAAAATAGGTTAAATTCCAAGGTCCAACAAACGACCTGGGGGCATGATGGTTCGAAAATGAAATTGGCTGGCGGAATCGAAGCAGCCTTTCCTCTTCAAGAGCATGGCCTAGTTGGTAACTGGGACTGGTCTGAAGGGATTATGGGATGTGATCCGCAAAAAGGTGAGAAGTACCATATCGCAACTTCGCCTCAAGACCGCTATGGTAACATTGTTAGGATTCGTACTTTCCTCAAACCTAATGAGGATAGTTTTTATCAGCATGTGAGTCTTTTATCGCCCCAAAGCGAAAACCCTATGATGTATTACACCAATATCATGCTGCCGAGTAATACATCTGGGCGCAATAACCTTGATCGAATCGAAATTGGTTTAAATCCTGCAGATTATCAGGGCATTAAACAAGACAAGTTTATTGCTCATAGCACGAACGGACTAAATTTTTTACAAAATGTCGGAGCTGGAGATATTAATAATAATAAAGATATTTCCCAGAATTATATCAATGATGCCGCCAGGAGGTTTCCTAGCGATCAATGGCGAAAGCCCAATGAAAGTGCGGGGCTTACGGGGAGTTTGGGGTATTTCTATATCGACCCCGTTCGATCTTTTGAAATGAAAAACTGGACAGCAAAATATCAATTGACCATAACTCCCTTAGCTTTGAATGGACAAATCAACTATATTTATCCGAAGTTCTTTTGTGCCCATCATGATACTCTTTCTGCTGCCGGCACTGATCATGCCTATTGCGAAATGTGGTTTTCGCCCAATGCGCCAACTTTTTGGCATTGGCCTAAAGCAGAGAAAGAAGGTGTTGAGCATCTAGTCCGCATTGATGTACGCGGCCTATAAATTTTTTAAAATGGGGAAGCTGAAAGCTCCTTGATTGGTTTTCTTTGTTAGTCAGTCCCTGACTCTTTTCCATCAAAGACTCATTAGAATGTTGGTGCACAACTATTGGGGTTAGCTGGAACGGGATCTCCTTCGTGAATAATGCGAGCGCCAATTTTTGACGCCACCCCCATATGATTGCTATCCATATCATGATTACCACGGGCCCAAATCGCAGCTCGCAACCAGTTTATTTGATCATCCAAGGTATTTCCACGTGGAAAATTTTCTAAATCTTTCATTAGGTAAAATTTAATTTCATCTAGGCGATTATTTATTTGTTGGATGACATAGGCAGGATGTAACCTACCCGACTCAAGCTCACACCGGTACCAATTCTTGTAACTCTCGATTTTGGTCGAAAAAAAACTATCAGCACAAATAGATCTCTGGCCATAGCCGGGTAATATAGAGCCTATTGGTTCGGAACTTTGGGTAAACTTACTCGCACTAGATTTATCAATCCATTTTCCCTCCCAATCGATAAAGAGAGTGGCATCAGCATCCCAATTAATTAAGCGCCACGCTGCCTTCTCGGGCTCCTTGATGACAAAATAGTTTTTCGTCCAGGTATCGGTATCGTGAAAAAATGATCTCACCATATTGAAAACTACATAATCTTTTTGATTCAAAAGACTGAGATTTCCACCACAAAAGCTTTGCATAAAACTCTTGAGGGTTTCCAAGCTGGCCCCCTCTCCCTCAAATTCAAAGTGCTCAGCATTCAAATTGTCATCTCCCCATTTATAATGGGTATTTGCTTTATAAATTTGGGCACTTTTTTCTAAACCTCGATCTTTTAAAAAGGTTTTGTTTACTTTTTCTATCACTTGATAGAAGCCGAGTTTACCTACATTATAATCCTCGATATGAGCAGCGGCATGGCCAATCCGTGGTGCTAATCCCCCCATGCTATTGATCGTACGAAAGACGATCCAGTTACGCATTTGCGTGGGATCTATCCATGCAGCATTAAATACAATGTGATTTAATTTCGATTCCCCCAAGCCAAATAAGTTTAGTTCTGGCTTTTCATTTTCAATGATAACACCATCAATAATTTGTTTAGCACCGACTAACTCCCGATAGTCATCATTTCCAGAAGTTATAAATTTTAAACGAAAAGAGCGTTTTGGCTTATCGGCAGAAGTCGCTCCATGTAATTTCATAATTGCGGCAAATGTTTTTTCGCCGGTTAGGTTGGTCGATACCTGCACCAGAACTGGCCCTCTATGGTCTTCAGTTATTTCACGGATTTTCATTGCGGTGGATGCTTGGCTGGGATGGTTTTTCACATTAAATGTGGGAATATCACCATAATAATCAGAACGGATAGGCTTAATAGGAACCGATGGATTACTATTACCAGGCCCGGTTGGAGCTGGTTCACTCTCTTGAGGACACTTTGTTTCATCGGTATGAAGTGTAACGCCCTCACTACTAGACCATTGTAAATAGCCTCTTTGAAAATGCTGTTGAACAATGCCACTCCCTATGCCCTTTTCTCGTTCACAGGGTAAACCAAGTTGCCTGCCCCAATCAGTTGGACCAGTCCTTGGGTCCACATTGGCGAAATGGGTTTTTATTGAATTATTTTTCTATTAATTTCAAATATATATCCAACTTGGCGTAAATATTTATCCATAATATTGACTTATAAACTTGGCTATGATTAAAGGAGATCCGCGGACAGAGTCCTGGCAATTAATTTATTCAAAATGAAAGGTGACTAAAAGGAACCTCATGGAAAGACCGGATATAAAAAGTTTTAACCACCCCCGCGAGTTTTTGCTTGCTTGCTTTAATTACCAAAAGGCAGACAATCCCAAATTCAGTGTCCTCTTTTGGTCAAAGCAGCTTGGCTATAATTCGCCCGGCTACTTATCTAATGTACTCAATGGCAAACGAAAAATTCAGAGCACTCTAATAGCAAAAGTTTCTGCTCAGTTGAAGTTAGACAAATCCGAGATAGAAATGTTTACCTTGTTATCAAAGCGACAAAATTCTAAAAACCTTGATGAAAAGGAGATGTACGGACAAATACTCGAACAAATTTATCCCCGTTTTAGGTCGAACACCCTTGAACTTGATCAATTTAGCCTTATACGTGATTGGTACCATATTCCTCTTTTGCAATTGCTCGATCTTGCGAACTTCAATGAAGATGCGAAGCTTATTTCCCAGCTTCTTGACCCAAAAGTTCCGTCCCAGTCCATAGAGTTTGCCTTAAATCGCCTGGTTCGTCTTGGTCTCGCCATACGCGACAAAAAAACAGGAAAACTTAAAAAAAATAAACAGCATCCACTTTTTATTGGCAAAGACGTAAAAAACGAAGGCATCCAGCAATACCACCGCGCCTTTATACAAAAATCACTTGAGGCTCTCGAAAAAAAGAGCGTTACAGAACGCGATATTTCTGCGACAACGCTCCCCATAAAACTAAAAGACATACCCAAACTCAAAGAAATTATTCGTGAATTTCAGCAAAAGCTGCATCAATGCGCCAGCACTGAGGCAGATACTCTTTATCAAATCAATATCCAAGCATTCAATTTATTAACATCAGAAAAAGGATCGTAAAATGCGTTTACTCACTCTTAGCAAAATATTTTTTAGCCTAACTTTGTTTCTGAGCTGCGCTCGTGGCTCATCGCCCCACCCTCAGATGGGTCAAAACCCTGAAGGTAACACCCAAGAAGAAACTTTGGTTGATGCAAACCCCAGAGAAAATGGTGATACTGAAACTTCCGAGGCGACAACCGCTGCGCTCATCACCGAAGAACCTGTATTAGCGCCTGTCGAGAAAACCCAGGATACTCCTTTAGCCGAAAATCCCCAAGAACCCGCAGGAATTATCGCAGCATCTCAAGAAAATGCTGCGGGAATAATATTTGATGACCTCACCGAAATTCAAAATGGTGGTGGGGCCACCGTTGGCAATGGAGGCAATGCCCTTGTTTGTTTAAAACTAGGAACAAAAGAAATTTCTTCAGTTTCACTTCTTGACTATTATGAAGCCCAAAACAGATGGGACTTCACCATAAGCCTTGGTGACAAGACATTGTCTGTCGATGAAAAAATAGAATTGGTTTTAACGCGCCTCGCGAAATTTGATCCTAACCGCGCTGATGATTACCGCAAGCAAGCTGCGGAGTTTTCGTCTAACACAAATTTCTGGCCAGGAGTGCGCTTGAGGGCTATCAACGACGCCAACATTATTGGGCTCCCCTCGGGATGCGTGGTTTCCCAAATTGCTCGGCAAATGGAGCCCGAAGTCAGTTCAGACAAGTATTTTGTGATAGCCAAAGACCTTTTTGACCTAATGGATACCGATCAGAAAGCCGGGCTCATACTTCACGAAATCATCTACCGCGAATTTATCAGTCGTGGCCACACCCAGTCACCTGCGGCAAGACATTTTAACGCTCTCTTATCTTCTGAGCAATTTGCGCAACTAAATCTCATGAGCTACCTAAAGCAGCTCCAAACCAATAAATTATCGTTTGTCTATAAAAAAATTTTTCCCATAGATTTGGATGCCCCATTTCACATCATCACTGACAATTCAGATGCCTTAGGCGGCGCTATCCTTATCGATGCGCTTGAGCTTAAAAGGAATGGTTACCGTATTACGATTCCAGCAGGCGGAAGTGTAAAATTTTATCCTTCTGGCTTAGTGGCAAGCGCCATCACATCAAATTTTAAATACGCTCTTAATAACTTCTCTGCTGAGTATTATGAACAAGGAACACCAAACAATTTAGAGCTTTCATTCGATGAAACCGAGAGACTTAAAGAAGCAAGAATTGCCAAGCCTTATCAATCAGAGTCTTTTTTACACCTTGCAACGCCCTTATACCGCTATATTTCCTCAAAATATTTTGACCTGAGAAACGACGGGAGTATTCAAAATGTTTCCCCTGAAAATACCCCAGGAAATTTTAAATTATTTTCCGCTTACTGTGAAACGAGTTTTGGCTATATGCGGAATATTTCCTTTCATAGCAACGGAGCCTTAAAAAATATTTACTCGTGTAACAGTACTCTACGCATGACGGATTTAGGTTATATGAGCTCTTTTCCTGATCATCAGCTCGCCCTAAATGACCAAGAAATTGTCCTCGTCTCGACAGGTACCATAATTATTGGGCAGCCGCTGGAAAAGCGCCAATCTCTTCCCGATCTCCTGCTGGGGCCGAATGAGCTACTCATTGATGCTACTCATCTAAATTTTGAAAGAGTCATTTCTATCCGCATTAGTGCAGGTAATTGGGAACGGATTATTGAACCAAGCACTCCCTGGACGGTCATTCCCAAGGGTTCTGAAGAAATAAAAGTGGAATACATTTTTGACGATGCAAGCAGTGAAAACAATCCTATCACAGAATACTTAAAAATTGACGCCCTAACACCAATCAATAAGGAGGGGGTGATACCCTTATACCCCATGTTTCATGTAGCCTCCCCCAATATAATGTTAGATCCCGAAATTGTAGCCAAAGCCCGAAACATTGAATTAGTCATTTGTAACGGAGCACTTTTTCATTCTAGGTGTACAAAAAAGTATTTTAGTGCGTTTCCCGAAAACTTTCTGGAAGATTTTGATAGAAGCCTTATTTTCGGTGTAAATAAACGAGTGGATTTAGATAAAGTTAGCATTAAAATGTCCTTTGAGTTTCCAGAAAGCTTTTCTAAGAACTACCACTCCGTGACTTTTTTGTCAGAGGAATCAAGTTTTGCGGATCCCATAGTTATTGAAGAAAAAACCCTAAAATTTAGCGAGCTTGATGCCTACAGAGCTCTTGAAAAAAGCCCTTCTTTAGGTAGCGACTCTATGAAAAACCTAAGGTTCCATTATGAAACCAACCCAAAGTCACCTTTTTATAAAAAAGTCCTTATTGTAAAAATTAAGGAACTAACAATCTTTGACATCGCAAGAAACACTTTAGAATCAGTTCCTTTAAACCAAGATTTAAGCGGCGTATCCTATACTGATCTTGATAGAATTATTCAATTCAATCAGGATTTTTCAATTTTTTGCGTCAATGAAACCTTAGGTTTTGTTGAATGCTTTAATGCAAAAAATCTGAGTTTGATCGCACAAATACAGACACCTATTGACGACAATGAGGTTAGAGGAAAACCACTTTCTGTTTCTGCCATTTTTGGGGACAGGGTCCTAGCCATTGGGCCCACACAGGATTTTGTCGTTTTTTCTTTCACCGAAGATAAAATCATTTGGGAGTCTTCTTTACCTTTGGGACGCACCTCTCAAGATATATGGGGCATTAGTGAAGATGAGGTCTTGGTGGCGACAAGTGATTTTTATGGCAATATTTCTAAACTGAATTTGAAAGCGCTTCAAATCTCCTGGACTCAAAAAACGCAAAATATAATTAACAGAGCAAAATTATGCCTTAATGAAAAAAATCACATTTTATTTTTAGATAAGGAAAAAGTTCACCCTCAAAACGCATTTGATCTTGATGGAAACAAAATTGACCTGGCACAAACAAGCAAGACTTGTGTTCGAGAAAAAAAACCTACAATTAAAAATGGGTTTTTGCCACTAGATTCGGGGAACGAAACGATAACGGGATGGGGAATAAAAGCTGATTTTGCCCGTGTCATCCCCAAAGCCTACCCTGAAAATATCGACATTCTAGGATCCTGGAATGAGAATCCTAAACTCATAATGATCACTGTGATCATTGAAGGGAAAAATTACATTTATATCATGGAGAAACGACCTGAAATACCCAATATTCAGGATTGATCGAAGTTAAATGTCCTCAATTTTTTTTCCTTTTTTAAACCCTCCGATTCGCTAAAACAGGCTTATTTTAAAGTCAGTAGAAAAAAATATTTTAGGGCGTAGAATTCATTTGCAGGCTAGCCAGCCTAAAACCCCTGAGAACTCGAGCCACTAGGCATATTAGATATTGACGCCAGTATAAATTTGCGATAGGAATAGGTCTCTTTTAATTTATCATCAGTACCTTAAACAATTTCTGGAGAACCACATGTCAAAAGTATTTTTATTTATTACGTTCTTTCTAAGTATAAATTCTTATGCGAAGAGTTTAGAGGGATACATTAGCAACCTAAAAATATCGGTTTCAAAAGATGCGACCCAATTAGATTTTAGTTTGGTTGCTTGCCCTAAGGATACTGGTAAATTAACGAGCCTTCATGCCGAGATCAAAGCCTTAAAAAAAGAAATTAAGGAAGTTAAAAACCAGACCGAGGCTAATGGCAATCTTATCGAAAATGGCATTAAAGAGTTAAAGGGAGAGTTATCTTATCAAGTGTGCCAAATTATTACTCGCTTAACTGTCGATTCTGAGATTGGCAGCCCGGTTTGCCATAGATACGTCAACAGCGCAGAGACTCCACTCGACCATGATCCCCAAGATTTTGGTTGTATGGATATGATGGAATATAACCACTTTAGTATCAATTCTCTTGATCAGGCCTACCCAACAATTTCGAGCCTTGTTTTAGCAGCTGGTACCGCGGAAGCAAAGGTAGAGATACAATTTGAAACATTTGATATAAATCATAGGCATAGTGTAGAAATACAAAATATCTTGGTTAAATAAATATGAGTTTAATTTGATTTGGGGCCTCCGCCTCAAGTCAACTTGCCATTTTCCAGATATAAAACCTCGTCGGCAAAGTCTTTTACGATTTGCCGATGAGCTACCATAACAATTGTTGCCCCGTGACGCACAAATTTTTGCATCTCGCCCAGAATCATGATTTCACTTTGAGGATCTAAGGCCGAAGTCCCCTCGTCGATAAAATTAAGAGGGTGAGCATGATAAAACATCCGCGCGATAAAAAGCCGCTGAATCTCACCACCGGAAAGACTGCGTCCTGTGAGTAAGCTGGTTTTTTCTTTTTGAGGGAGTTTATCGATGTAGTTTTTTGCTTGAGCTTTTGCTAAAGCCTCATCAAGGAGCTCGGGATCATAAGTCTCCAAAGGATAAACGCAGTTCTGCCAAATGAGGTCCCTAATAGGTGTGATGCGCTGCGGAACCCAGATGAACTTCAATTTGAGGTCTTTTAGAGACGCGGAGTATTGAACGTCGCCTTGGCTTGGCACTAATTCCTTTGTCAAGACTTTCAGCAGCGTCGATTTTCCTGCCCCAGTTTTGCCATAAATCGCGTAAAATTTTCCTTTTTTAAAAGAATAAGAGAGATCATTGATCACAGGCGCAGCTTGGGAAGACTCATAATGTAAGGAAATATTTTTGCAGGCAACGGCTATTCCGTGCTCGGGGTTTAAACAAAAATCAGTAGGCAGCCAAATAGTGTTTTTTTTGTTTTCTGAAAAATAGTCATAAAGTGTCAATGTCCGCGAGACGGCAGAAGAGGCTTCGCGATTGATGTTGTAATATTTGCCAAACTTACTCGCAGACTGAGAGATAAAGGCAATGGTCGTAAAAAAATTGAGGATGATAGCCCCGCTTAAGGACTGAGAATTCGTTTCATTGAGTGCCACGGCAAACACAATAGCCACAGCTCCAATAGCCGCAAATTCACTAATTGCAGAACTTTTCGCTTTCGCGTTGGCGGCTTTTTCCTGACCTTTAAGAAGTGACGCCAAAAAATGGCTAAGCCGCGATTCTTCTATGTCTTCCGAATGATAATGCTTAATCGTTTCAATGCCCAAAAAACGCTGCTGTACCCATTCACTTAAGGCCGCAAAATCTTTTAAAATACCATCTGATCTGCGTCTGATTTTTTTTCCATAACGCGAAATTAGGGCAACAAAAGGAACGATACCCAGTAAAAAAATAAAGGTCAGTTTGTAGGAGATGATAAAAAGGGTCGCGGTTAAAACAGAGACCTGAATAATCTCCCTGGGCAGTCCCCCGTAAAAACGCACAAAATATTCCCTAATCATCCGAATATCATGGGTAATACCCGTATATAATCGGTCCTCGTAGGAGCCATATTCGCCGTCACGTCTTGGCAAATCAAGATCAACCGAGAGATAAGCATTGACGATTTTTTGCCGAATTTTTCCGGCAAGGCGCTCGCCGATATTTTCTATGAGGTACCACTGACTAACAAAAAAGAGAAATCGCGCCGTCCCGGCGACAACGAGCAATAAAGGCAGCGCTTCTAAGATCATTTGACGAGGCAGGCTCTGGATGTGCCAAATAAAGTCGACCCCCTTAGCCATTATTGGCCCAAGAAGACTGCTAAATTCTACTTGAGCCGCGGTATTTGCTGCGCTTCCCGGACTCATAAACAGTTGCAGGAGTGGCCCAACCACTACGGCGAAAAAAGCTGTCGAGACCGCGAGACCACACGATAAGACAATATTAAGAACCAGCAAAATGCGGTATGTTTTTGCTGTTTGAGAAATCAAGTTATTTTTTTTTAGCTTATCAGCTTGCATGATATTTTTCAGGACTGAGGTACAATTTATAAAAAAAAACTGCGCTGACTACTCATCAGCACAGTTGATAAAATAACGACAAAAAGAGAAGATGGCTATTTTATTTCGCTCACATTCGTGATGATTTTGGAAATTAAGCCGTATTTAAGGGCTTCTGGTGCTGTCATCCAATAATCGCGCACCGTATCTTTTTCTACTTTTTCTAGGGGCTGAGCGCATGCTTCTGCCAGTAGCTCGTTTATTTTCGCCCGAGTCTTTAATATCTCATTAGCGGTGATCTCTAGGTCAGAAGCTTGGCCATAAATTTGGCCCATGATCAAAGGCTGATGAATAAGAAAGCGCGCATTGGGCATAGAATAACGCAGGGGCTTTTTAGCGGCAATATTGATGATCGTCGCAATACTCGCACAAAGCCCCGTATTTATAATACGGACTTCACTGCGCAAATACCGAATTGTATCATAAATCGCAAAACCGCTGTTGACCTCACCACCTGGGCTATTGAGATAAATAGTGATGGGTTCATTTTTTATCGCATCCAAGGTAATCAGTTGCGATACCACTTTTTTAGCCACGGCAGAGTTGATCCCTTCAGAAATCATCAAACTACGGTACTCAAAAAGGCGCATATCATCCATCTGGTTAAAGATTTTTTGAAGGTCATTATTTAATATTTCTGAGCTCGACATCGTTTTTCTCCTTTATATGATTGTTCCCTATATAGTTTAGGATGAGATGCTAAAAAAAGCTATGCCCCCCTGGGAAAAAAATAATCTCCTAGGGAACTTGGGGTGGGTTTTGAGGATAATTACATAAAGTCGATGGGATCAACATCAATTTTGATATCTACGCCAGGGCTATGGTCTTTAAACGCTCGGAGAAAGGCATCCAAAATTTTTCGTCCGCCGCTAACGGAACGTGTGGTGATCAAAAGAGAACGGCGATGTTTTTTCTTGATGACATCAATCGGTGGCATAAGAACAGGAGTTATTTTGACTTTGCTAAACTGATCAGGATAGAGACGTATGATTTTTGAACGCCAGCTATTAATTGCCTGACTCATTTTTGCGAGTTTCTCCACATTTGTACTGGAAAGCTCGATCGCGATCAGCCGCGAAAAAGGCGGATAATCGAGAGCTTGCCTGAGCCTAAGTTCTGCATCAGCAAAACCGTCAAAGTCTTGTTTTGCAGCCAAGCGCAGTAAGGGGTGATCCCCCCTAAGGGTTTGGAGAAGGACTAAGCCCTCATTTTCAGCCCGGCCAGCCCGGCCTGCGGCTTGGACTATAAGCTGAAATGTCCGTTCGCCAGCCCTTAGATCTGGCAAATCTAAAAGCTGATCAACATCAAGAATCACGACAAGGGTGACACCGGGAAAATCATGGCCTTTAGCAATAAGCTGTGTGCCCACCAACATTTGCGTTTCGCCAGCGCGAAATGCCGCAAGCTCCTTTTCCAAAAAATGCCTTTGCACGGTGAGGTCCGAATCGATGCGGGCAATATGGGTTTTGGGAAAAAGTTCTTTGAGGATGCGCTCAATTTTTTGACTTCCGTAGCCAATGGCTAGAAAACTCTTCTCAGGTTTTTCTTGCAGTAGTGTTTTTACGTGTTTTCTTAAACCGCAATAATGGCAATAAAGATGTTCGCCATTTTTATGAAGGGTAAGACTAATCGAACAATTGGGGCACTGAACGGGACTCCCCTCTGAAACATCATAAAGATAAGAGGCATAACCCCTGCGACTGACAATCACCATAATTTGTTGCTGGGCATCGAGAGTTTTTTGCATGGTGGTCAAAATTTCGGGATGGAGCGGAATTTGCCAGGGCTCGGTTTTTTTAAATGCTCCTAGATTTTGGCTTAGGAGCAGTTCTTTAGTGGATTTTGGGAGCGGGCTTTGCAGCGAAATCACATGGGGCAGAGGCCGGGTATGGACCCTTTCCAGAAGCTTTAGCCACAAATAACGCCCAGTTTTCGCATTGTAGTAACTTTCTAGGGACGGGGTGGCACTTCCGAGTATAACCAAGGCCCCTTCTTTCTGGCCTCGCATAATGGCAAAATCCCTGCCGTGATAGGTTAAACCGCTTGTTTGCTTATAACTCGTATCATGTTCTTCATCAACGATGATAAGTTTGAGGTTTTGAAAGGGCGCAAACAAAGCTGAACGCGGCCCAATCAAAATGCGCGCAGCTCCACTGCGGATACGTTCAAGCTCTCGCGCTCTTTCCGCGTCTAGCAAGCCAGAATGAACTACCGCAACGTACGCACCAAAGCGCTCTGTAAAAATCTTAGTCATTTGCGGGGTCAGTGCGATTTCGGGTAAAAGGAGTAAGGTCTGGGGATGCGTAGGTAACTTAGCCCCAGAGGCAAAGAGATGGGCCATGGCATGCACGTAGATCTCAGTCTTTCCTGAACCTGTGACACCTTGTAATAAAATGGGTTTATAAATCTTGTCACGAAGGCTTTGCTCCCAGTGACGCTTGATCTCTGTAAAAATTTCTCGCTGCCGTGGGGTGAGTATTTTTAAGTTTTCCCCTAGCAACACGCTCTCAAAGTCTTGAGATGCATCCTTATTATGGTCAGTCTCGGGCAAAGCCTCTTTTTCTTTTTCATTTTCAGGATATAAATGCCCTGAAGGCGCTGAATGTTGGCCTTTGGCACCCATAATACTGCGGGTTTTCGTCTGGCTTTCTTTTATTATGGTCATCAGGCGGAGTTTTGCTAGGGTTTTCAGGTCCCAGCGCCCCCAGTCCTCATGTAGAAGAGTCACGTGCTGCCATTTTTTCCGCAGCTGCGCCAGGCTTAACTTGCTGCGTTGATTGAACAATGCCTTGAGCAAGGCCCCGCGCCCCAGTTCGTCCCCTTCGCCGCGAAGCTCTAGCATCCCCGCTTCAGTTAAGACGCCGTATTCCTTTTTTTTGACATAAGATTCGGCGGGCATCATGGTTTTAAAAACTTCGCCGAGCGGGTGCGCATAATACTGAGCGAGCCAGTGAGCCAGTTCCATGAGCTCCTCAGTAAAAAAAGGCACCAGATCAATGACTTCTTTGATGTTTTTTATTTTTTCTTGGGAGATATTGGGTGGGAGGGCCACGTCCTTCTGGACGATCACCCCAATGAGCTCTCGGGACCCAAAAGGGACAAGGACTCGTCCCCCGACACCCAGCAGCTCAGGACCTTTATAGGTAAATATTTGGTTCACGGGAACCGGCAGGGAAATCCCATAATATATTGAATTTATATCATTAATATGTGAAATCTCCGTCAATTAGCGCGTCATTTCGCCTCTAGTGGCATAGTATCTAATCTCTCGTCTTCTCCAAAGCCCTAAGTTATGGTAAGATGATTTTTCTATTTTTCTTGCATGATGCAAGTAGTTAGTGTATTTTCCCTCTTTTAGCGTTTTATGTTACTTGGAAAATTTTTATGAATAATCCTTAGTAATGACCAAATAAAGAGACCTATAACGGCGGAGTAATTAATGGCAATTAATCAGGCAATAAATGGCAAGAGACGTAAACGAGTCATGGTACGTAGAAAACGATTTGTCGATCCCAGTATCCTTATCGACTACAAAAACCCTGAGGGACTTAAACGCTTTGTAACAGATCGCGGTAAAATTATACCTAGGCGCATTTCCGGTGCCACTGCGGAACAACAGCGTCAAATTTGCAATGCTATTAAGAGAGCACGTTATTTATCTCTTCTTCCTTATACTGTTGCTCATCGCACTGAAAAAGGTTTCTTTGGTGAAGTTGCCTCTTTGAGCGCCTTCTCTTCGGCTATGTCCATGCGTAATAGACCAGGTGCACCGCGCCATGGTGGCGATGGCGGCGGCGAAGGCGGCGGACGGTATGAAGGCGGTGGCGGACGATATGAAGGTGGTGGCGATGGCGGTGGTTACCGAGGTGGAGACCGTGACCGCAATCGCGATGAGGATTAAGACTTTTTAGAGTTTGAATAAATATCTTCCTACCTAAAATTTTTTAGGAAATTATTTTGACTCTGTGAGTGTTTAAGAACAAATATATATAAAAAATTGTTAATTTTTGTCATTTGAGGAATAAATTTATGTCACGCCGTTGTGAGCTTTCAGGCAAGGGAATTCAGTCAGGACATAGGGTCTCTCACTCTAACGTCAAAACAAAGCACCGATTTTTACCAAATCTGCATAAAAAGCGCTTTTGGTCAGATCTGCTCAATAAGTTTGTTACACTTAAGGTTTCTGCGGCATGCATCAGAACAATCGACAAAGTCGGTTTAGATCTCTATGCAAAGCGCCAAGGCATCACATTAAAATAAATTTTTTTTCGCCTTTGCGCATAGCGCTCAGCTGCGAACTATTTTCAAGGAGAGATTAAAAATCATGGGAAAACGTGACAACCGCAAAACCCAAAAAATGCGCCGCAGAAAATCCTGGAAACGAATGAAAGCCCGCATTAAAGCCCGAATCGCTGCAGGTTCCGCAGCCAGTAGCGGTAGCAAAAAAACAAAGTAATTTATTAAGGCTTCATTTAACCGTACCTTTTTCTATTGCCTGACGCCAAACAAAGAGACTAAATTTTGACCAGTACTTTGCGTAACTTGGTAATTTTAAGGTCCTTGGCTTCAGGCTTTTATTTTTAATGAACAAATTATTGGCAGTTTTAATTTATAAAACCATTGAGAAGTATTTTTTAAAATGTCATGGTGGTTTTTGCGGAAATAGCCCAGCGCCTATCCATTCTTTGCCCCGGTGTTTCTCCTAACTCAACGGCATAATTTACCACTTCAAATCTGACCAAATAAAGGTCCGCGAAAGCCCCCATACTAAAATAACCCTCATTGAATCCGCTTTGCAGTCCAACATCCAAATCACGTGTGAAATAGCTGGTTCCAAATTCGCTGCCAAAATGTATCAGACGCATAAAAGCATATGACTCTGGATTAGCAATGTCCTGAAGATCACAGTAAATGTCCCAGTTCCAGCGCTTTCCTATGACTACGCGCCACGTACTTCCCAGACTTATACGCATAGGAAGTGGGGGGGGATTTAGGTCTGATTTGTTCATCGCACCGCCGTAACCGGCATTTTCAACCAGTAACCCTAAGCGCCAGGACTCACTTTTTGCCCAGGTAATCCCAATATCAGACGTGAGTCCCATACCAGATCTCTGGGGTATGATATCGTCAATTTGCTTACTGGAAGGAGGAAGAAAATCCATGACATCCGAAAAGGCTAAATCGCCATGAATGTAATACCGATAATAAGGTTTTAGATTTAGGCCCAAAAAAAGTTTTTTAGGAACTAGAGCGTAAGCATAGGCGATATTAGTCCCCATTATAGTATCGGACTCCAGTTCCACCTCAGGGATCGCAGGCACACGCATATCGATGAAATTGCTATTGGCGACAAAAGGCGAAATTTCAAAACTATAGATTCGCACTCCTAGCGGCATGAACTGGTTGCGCAAATACTGTCTCTTGCCAAAACGGTCGGAGAACGTATCTAAAACTTTTAAGAGCCCATCATTGGCAAAATCGATTTTTGTCAGGTCGCTTATGGTCTCCAGTGAATTTTCCCCAACAAAAAAATCAAATTCAAGAGGCCGCAACTGAAAAATAATCTTGTCCGCTTCAGCCAAAGTCGCAGGATTGCCTTTAGTGGCATCATCCGTATCAAATGAGGCGACAAAAGTATTGCCCCGTCCCTGAAAACGAGCCGATTCCATCAATCTTTTCTGTTCTTTGGCCTTAAGGACCGAATTTGTACCCAACAAAAGAAAAAAAAGGAACAAAGACGTGGATAAACGCATGATCTATAAGATCCTTATCGGAAAATAGATGATTTTTTTTAAGAGGCTCACGTTTATTATATATTATTTCATATTTATTGCTAAGGGTCTGGGGTATCTAGATTTACTAATCCACATTAGAGGCTCGAGCTAGCCCGTGAATAGGAACTTGCTGGCTAATCCAAGTGAAGGCTCGATACACCCGACTAACAGGTGCTTTCGAGACTCTTTGTCGTTTAACTTAATTCCCCATAAAAATCCGCCTTTGCGCATGATTGAATTTTTTTTTGCTTAGCGGCTTCTGGGTTTTACTTAATCAGGACCTAGCAATAAGGAGCTATCTCCAGGCAAATCGCTCAGCTAGCAAAAATCGAAGAATTTTCACCGGACCTATAGTTTATTTGAGGAACAGGTTATTGCTATGAATAAGTTTGAAATTATCGAACGCGGTATAGTGGCCATGGTGAAATTAGATCTTGGAGATAAGGGATTTGGAGGCCTTTTGACTCCCTGTTAAAACAACTTTGAGGAGGGAGTTTTACAGAAAAGTTTCATCTTAAAAGTTTCTTTAAAAAAGTCGGAATTTTTAAGGTTAGATCACCCATTCATTTGCGTTGGTCCATAAAGCTCCCATCCTTGGAGCTTCATTACCGATTTAAAAATATTTTTGTCCTTTATAGCACAACATCTAATAATTCTAGCGGTGTTAATTCATGGCATGTATCTTTTTTTTCTCTTATCAATTGATTGGTTTTGTAATCTTCTACAATCTCATTTATTTTATCAATGATATCTGAATTGTTAAACTTGATACAGGTGGTTCTATAACTATCCAGAGCTGACAATAGTAATAAAGGAATCCAGAGTACTATTATTTAAGGGTGTACTAAAACCTATTAGCTCTCCCACATCATAGCTTAATTGTCACAGGGCCCACCAACCGATGGGTCATTTTTCATCTGATTCATCATATCCATTGTTTCTTCTACTGGATCCTGAGCGATGGGTAGGTCGCTCGCGACGGGGCCATCAGTTTCGTTGCAAAGGTCAGCAATAGCAGGGACTGTTTGCAGAGGCATACCCCCAAGCATAATGAGCGTGGTGGTCATTTCGCAGCCAAATTTATGTTGAAGGAGTTTACCACTACCATTCGTAGGATCGATAGTACTACTGAATTGAACTTGCGGTATATCTAGGGTACCAACAGTAAAAATAGATCTTGGGTCACTCAACCGCACAGCATTTTGTTGGCAAGTTGAACATGCGGTATTGCTATAAATTCCTTCACCAACAGATGGAGCCGTAAAAAAATTGTTACTAAATCCTACGTTTGTTCCTTCATCGTGCCAACCAAGAAATAGGGACCCAAGGCTTTGATTTTCGGGGGCAGATTGCGAAAATTGCCCACTATTTATCAAGTACAGCATATCTTTATTTGCTAATTTTGCTTTATCCCTTAGGGCAATGCTCGCTTTTTTAATAAAATCAGCGAATTTTATCTGGGAATCATTTCTTATAATGTCTTCGAGCTCCATTATAAAGCTCGATAAATAGCCGTTTGGATCATCATCCCCCAAATTACTGAAGTTGAGGGCAGGTGCTGAAGTTAAAGGACTACTTAAATAATCGGTTATGTATTTTTCAATTTCAGCGCTGAGGGGATGGTTAGAATTAACGCCCTTCACAAAGGCATTGATTTTATTTAATAAGGTCACAACATCAGTGATTTTGCCTGGGGCACTGGGATCATAAAAATCCCATGTTTTTGCTATGGCAGGCCCAAAAATTTCCTTATTTCTCTGATCCTGCATGGCAATGTAGTAAGTACGAGTTGGATTATTTAGATTCAAAACATAAAAATAATATTCAGCGCGGCGCAATTCCTCAAAAAGATGCAATGTTTTAAGCAGTGTTCCCCATGACTTCATAACATTTTGAGCACCCTGAGTTAGAGTGATATTTTTGGAAAAATTGCGTTTTTCATCAAGCGAACTGGGATTGAAGAGATAGAACAAAGCGGCGAGACGATTTTTTTCAGCTTGGTTCAGCGATGCTACATTTATGCGGTATTGATAGACTTTTGTGTCATAAAAAGGTGAGCATTTTTTATCTGGGGAATAGTCTCCACACCACTGAGATTTTGACTCAAGGGAACTCATGGAATCAGTCACCATGTTGGACATGGTGCTAGTATCAAATAAATGGGATCCCACCAGGATCTCGTTGATAAACAGTAGTCTGTTACTTTCTTGAGGCTCAGGGAATACCATACTCTTCACAACTGACTTTAAAGAATCGTGCATTTTGTCATAAAAATTGCTTGATACCGGGAAAGATTGATAAAAAGCCTTGTTTTTTGGATCATATAATTCGATAGATAAAGATCTGACATGTTTGGGTGCGGGGTTGTAGGCATTGCCCCAAAAGCTCACGTTAACATAGTCCGGTACCGTTTTACCTTCTTCAAGTGCAGGAGATTCAAGCTCAAAAAAACCCGCGTGCGTATGATGGGCTACTGATGAAGAGGTACTACTATCATCAGTAAAAAAAACATTGGAATTTTTTTCTAGTATGGTCTTTACGAATCCTCCCATATAAATGGTCCTGGATTTTCGCGGGAAATCAATATTTGCCACCGCACCAGGTTCACCACCATCTTGAGCGAGGCGAGCAACGTTACTTGAGGAAACGAGTTTTAGACCACTTCCTGTGCAAGTCCCAAGGGGATTATTCCCAGGAGCCTCCGGGGCAGCAGCATTGCAGCTCCCAAAGATAAGGCTTAGGATTAAAATAACCATGACTTCAAAGGCATGATTTAATTTGGAGCTGCTCATAAAATTTTTCAATCTTGATCTCATATTATCTCACTCACTTCATAACTCATTAGGGATTCCAAAGCCACCGTCCTTGTTTGGAATCCGTTTTATAAACGCAGTACCAGGTGCCGTAGGTTTTACCAGAAAAAAAAGCCTTTGCCAACACGGGATACTGAGTATAGCGTGGCATGAGTATTTTGGTGCTTGTCGCGTCGTATTCCGGCATAGGGAGGGGGCGTAAGTTACAGCCTGGGTAACTTGCATAAGGGCCTACCGGGTTACATTCAAAATTCCAATTATTTTCCTGGGTAATCGTTCCTCCAGCAGGAGGCGATATACCAGCAGTACCGATAAAACCTGTAGCGTCACTATTAATATTGCATAAAGATTTATAATTGGCCTCGGCATCAGAGATTGTTGTTATTTCTGTTGGAGGCGTAACTTCCTCCCCTATCGGGTCAACTTCCTCGGGAGGGGTTTCCTCTTGAGCCGGAGGATTTTCTTGAGATACAGGTGGCTGATTTGATCCAGTATCCTCATCAACAGGATCAACAGAATCACTACCGCCAGTCACGAGACTCTTTAACGCAAAACCTGTGACGCAGCGATTAGCACCCCCTTGCGATTCCGCGCCTTTTACATGTAGACACAATATTTTTTTGGTTCCTCTATCTGCTATAACTATAGGAAATCCACTATCAGAAGGACTTGTGACGATAGGGTGAGATAAAAAATTATAGCCAGCTGCCTGAAACTCCCCATTTATCGAAGAATCTAGATACCAGGTCAAGCCAGCAAACTCCTCAACGGCGATTTCATTATTTGGTGACTTAGAGGGAGACAAATTTAAGGATGAATCTCCTTTATTTTTAAAAATATCATTTGCGACCATCAAAAAATCGATATCATATGAGTCTTGATCCAAGAATCTTGAGGATGGATTTGGATTGGTAAGCAAGTTTTGACTTAAAACACTGAGAGGTTGATAAGAACCCACAGTTACTGGGATAATAACAACATCACTATTAAAGTTAATAACGCTATCCCTATCTGCGTCGCAGTTTACATCTTCTATGGAATTAGAAAATTTAACGGTATTAGAAGGTAATTGTTTTTCACAAATATCTCTTATACCGTCAGTAACATTTTGAAAACAGTGATAAGGCACGACCGCCCAATTTTGCTCCGCTATACGAGCAAGGGTCATATGGCACGAAGAAGTACCGCCAACAGATACAGTAGCTATCGCAGGGTAATCGGACAAATTAATACTAGCATTAACCTGAACGGGTTCCCTCCATGAATTGGAGATATCGACGGACTCACCGCCACCAATTTCAACATCTTTATAGCGATACTCTTTACTATTAATCTTGATGAAAGGATCAGGGTGGGCATCATCGCTAACGATAGAGTGCGTCGTCCAGTTAAAGATGAACCACTGACGTTTCTTACAATCTGAGCGCGGTCCGCCAAAACAGTATTGCAGCCCTATTCCGGATGACACTGACGAATACTCAGGCTGGTTTTGGTCATGATAAATTTTAAAAAGATCTCTGCTGGCCTGACTCTGAAAGTCAACAAATAAGGTCTTATTAAAAATGTTTAAGCCTTTAGAAAAAATCCTCGCACTTACAAGACCTAATGCCAAGGGGGGGGTTCCGGCAGCGCCATTTATAATTTCCCCGATACTCTGATTTACAAGGCTGCTATCTCTGGTGGTAAATCCATTGCCCTTCGTCAAAAATGGAGCGCCGGAATCACCATAACCAAAATGATCTGCACTGATTAATAACCCGTCGTTCTTATGCGTAGACTTTATTTTAACATTTGACAAAGCCTGAAAAGAACTATTTTTCCCAATATTATTACATCTTCCTGAGGCATCAATCCCTGCCAGTGCTTGACACCCCCAACCCACCGCAATGCCACAGACATATTTTTTATGGAAGATTGCTGATGTCACTTTCACTGCCGCATCTATAAGACTATTATAACAGGGATTATGGGCATCCGATCTATTTTGAGTATCATAGAGTGATTCCAATGTGTTTTCGGTAGAGCTATCAACTAAATTGAGAGGCTTAAAATCACCTTTTTCCACTGTTTCATAAGAGTTATACTTCGACTTTGTACCCCAGTTAATTTGGGGATAAAGAAGGACTAAATCATAAGCATAATAATTGGGAATAGAGTTTCCTGAAGAATTTTCTGCCTCAAGTTTCTTAGGAAAATAGTTCTGGTTAAAATACATAGAAGATACATTAATAACTTTGCACTGCAGTAGCTTTTGTGTGGAGGATGTCGCTGTGATTCCTGATGCCAAAGTATTAATGCAGCCATTATTTATATACGACATATTAGCACCATTTCTAAAAAATACCTTAACGATTCCCTCTCGCTTTATCGTATCAGCCTTGTTGTCGTAACTGATTATGCCATTGTTACCCAAACAGTGTAACGCTGTTGCCACAGCTAAGGCACTTTTATCGCTGCCAGTCCCGATTTTAGGAACATCAATAAAAGACCCGGTACAAGTTGCAATACCTTCACCGAGCGAGTCATCATCGCGGTCAAAAATAAGAACATTGAGGTAATACTCAAATTTTTGAACTAATTCTTGAACGGTGCCACTCTCAGGTTTAATGTCGGAGGTTCCTGCACCTGCCCCAAGAGCCCAGTATACAAATAGAATTTTTGCATCTAAAGTGTGCTTATTTAGGTTTTCTTGGATTCGGTTATTTATGACAGCAATTTTGCATTTATCAGGATTAACAAGGCACAAAAAATGGTCGTCTCCATAGAGTGGTGTATAGAGACTTGAAAGCTCATTGACTTGCGATGAGTCTAATTTTTCATCTCTTAGTAGTGAAATTAATTCTGGCTCATTTTGCGAGGCTGGATTAGCCTCAACGAAGTTCTTTATAACTAAAGCTGTGTTATCTTGATTTTGATGAGTTTGTTGCTTTGCCAAATTTATTGCCAGAGCTAGGTAACGAAGATTTTTAAGTAGCTCATCATTATGAATGGTTAAAACAATCGGGATACTGCTCACTGGTGCTGCCGGAACCCCTCCCGCTATAGCAAGATGAAATCCATTCGCATCAGATGGGCGGCGACTGCATGAGATTATGAGGCTTAAGGTTAAAACCTGTAAAAAAATTTTATACACCGTCTCTCCTCCGAAGTTTTTTGCGTCCCTTGCTTATCGGAAAAGATAGGGAAAACCTTAAAGAAACATATAAATACTAATGTTTTTAGGCATATAACGAAGACAGTAACGAATCAAGGTCATAAGAATAGGGGGAGCGAGTAAAAATGGCTAAAAAACAGGGTATTTTCAAGATTAGAAAGTATTGCCGTGATAAATACCACGGTGATCATCTAATAAATATCTAAAGATACTAAGAACAAAAACGGAGGTAACTCGTGGGAGATCCTTCGCCTGCAGCTCAGGATACGTCTTTGGCGCTAAAGCGCCAAAGACTAACTATTATCGATGATAAATCCTGAATCATAAGTTGATGTTCTTGAGTCAGCGGAGGGATCATCTATGATAAAACCACTGTCACTCGGCGCACTTGTTGATCCACCGCTACAATCAGACAAACCGTAGCCCCCCCAGAGCCAAGCACTGCTACCATTTACGGATATTTGGTACCAGGTGCTATCAGATTTGCCTTTAAAAGAGAAATTTTGTCCGTTTTTTTCCACGCTAATCACAGAGTAGGTTTCACCATCTGTCACTGTGCTAACTTTGCCAAAACTGGCACCTGGACCGCTTCGAAGGTTGGCAGTGGGATCACCCGAGCCATCCCAGGAAACATTTACCGTGAGCTGGCATCCTGATACCGGAGCACCGCCATCAGTGACACCACTATCACTCGGCCCCATATCAACGATAAAGCCCCCATCATCGCTAGATGAGTCAGCGGGTAGAATAAAGCTGTCGGTGGTTCCTGTCCTTGCATTTTGCGTAGTTCCATCATCTACTATAAATCCGCTATCAGCAGAGCTACCATTATCAACGATAAAACCGTCATCAAAGGCATCACTACTGCCAGTTGACGGGGAACTATCCCCAGGGCAACTTGAATTTGCGTATCCGCCCCATAACCAGGCATTGCCGCCCACAGCATCAATTTGATACCAAGTACTATCAGACTTACCCTTAAAAGAAAAATTTTGCCCATTATGGTCAACACTGATAACTGTGTATGATTCGCCTTCACGCACCTGACCAATTTTACTGTATGAAGCTCCGGGACCGCTTCGAAGGTTTGCGGTGGGATCTCCTGACCCGTCCCAGGAGACACTGACACTTAGCTGACATCCTAATGTAGGAATTTCATCACCAGAAGTAAGGCTGCCATCATTCGGTCCCAGATCCACAATAAAACCGCCATCGTCGCTGGAAGCCGAGTCGGGCGGAAGAATAAAATCATCTGAAGTCCCTACTCGCGGATCTTGGGTAGAGCCATCATCGACAATAAAGCCACCATCAAAGCTGCCAGTTGATGGGGAGCTATCCCCAGCGCTGCAACTTGAGTTGGCGTATCCGCCCCATAACCAGGCATTGCCCACCGCAGCCGCAATTTGGTACCAAGTACTGCCTGATTTGCCTTTAAAAGAAAATTTTTGCCCATTATGATCAACACTGATAACTGTGTATGATTCGCCTTCACGTACCTGACCAATTTTACTGTATGAAGCTCCGGGACCGCTTCGAAGGTTTGCTGTAGGATCTCCTGATCCATCCCAGGAGACACTGACACTAAGCCGACATCCTGACGCTGAGCTGTCACCACCAGTCGTATCAGTAACGCCGTCATTCGGTCCCAGATCAACAATAAACCCCCCATCCTCGCTTGTAGAAGAGTCAGGAGGAAGGATAAAATCATCTGATGTTCCTGTTCTGCCATCTTGGGAAGATCCGTCATCTACAATAAAGCCAGAATCTCCAGAAACACTTCCACCATCGACAATTTCTCCGTCCCCACAACTTGAATTCGCATATCCTCCCCATAGCCAAGCTTGGCCACTCGCGGTGGGTATTTGGTACCAGGTGCTATCAGACTTTCCCTTATAAGAAAAATTCTGCCCATTATGCTCAACACTGGTGACAGCGTACGACTCACCTTCCCTCACCGTGCCAACTTTATCGTAAGTAGCGCCTGGGCCGCTTCGCAAATTCGCTGTGGGATCCCCCGTACCATCCCAAGATACCGCAACATCCAGACGGCAGTCAGAAACCGAATCACCGTCAGAGACAAAACTATCATCAGAGCTTCCCGCATCAACGATAAAACCGCCATCAGCTGCAGGTTCAACACTACCTGCATCGATAAAATCATCGCCTGAAGTGCTCGCATCAATAATAAAACCTGTGTCTTCTCCATCAGCTGTGCCAGTTCTGCTATCGCCCGAAGAAGAATTATCTATGATAAACCCGGACGAATCACTACTGCCTGATGTATTACTAGGACCGGAGGCTGACCCTTCTTCGCCACCACAATCAGAGGTCGCATAACCACCCCATAACCAAGCATTGCCATTTGGCGTAATAATCTGGTACCAAGTACTGTTAGACTTTCCACCAAAAGAAAAATTTTGACCGTGATACTCTACACTAATAACCGTGTAGGATTCACCTTCACGCACCTGACCAATTTTATTGTATGTCGCGCCAGGTCCGCTGCGAAGATTTGCTGTAGGATCTCCTGAACCATCCCAAGAAACTGAGACATTAATGCTGCACTCTGAACCGGTGTTACCAACAAATTCAGCTGCTCCATCAGTACTCCCTACATCTATAATAAAACCCGTATCGCCTGAAGTGCTGCCAACAGCTGCTTGAATAGTCATGCCGCAAGTTATAAGGGGAGTCAGAATTATTATTTTAAGCATTCTAAGACCCAATTTTTTACTTAAAACCATATCTATCCTCCTGAATTTTATGCATTTTTTTTAATTTGTATTTTGCTCCCAAGATTTTCTCCTCATCTGCCTATTACTGCTATATCTACAACTCAAAGGGTGACCAACCAAATACCAACTGTATTTTCATGGTCATATCCACCTAACCTTTATAAAATCTTGGCTAAAACAGTATTCCGCTATTGTACCCACTATTACTAATAGAGAAGCTCAATATCTGCAATGATAAAAAGCGTACCTGCGTAAAATAACCGTACACTATTGTTAACAAATCCCCATCAACACGATGTGAACTTCGTCAAGTATTTGCGGCAAATAATTCGACATCAACAAAGTTAATGTAAAGATGCTGTCTGAGCCAATCAACAAAAAAAGATGCAGAGGAAAAATAGGAGGCTTCTCGGCAGACTTGCTATGCTGATTTGAGCTTAAAAAGTTACCCACTGCCTCGAAGAGGTCTGACAAAACCAACCTTAAAGTAGGAAATACTTATTCAAGGAAAAGGGGACATCAGAGGATATCGAAGCAGGATTTTATTGCCAAGAAAGTGTTTTTAGGAATCGATGCTCACAGGAAATCTGATGTCTTTGCTGCATGTTGTGAGGGTGAAATGGTCAAAAAATAGCTGGCTCCGCTATCTCCTATAGCCTGAGCGCAGCAATTATCTAAATATTTTAAGGAAGCGGAAATCTACCCTGCTTATGAGGCTTGTTTTTCTGGCTATAGGCTGCATAGGATTTTAAATTCTAGGGAGATCAAAAGTCCGTTCATTAACGCATCATCAAAGTGCAAAGTAATGCCAGAGTAAAGACAGATAAGCGCGCTGCTATAAATATCGCTGAACAATTGGCAGCAAACCGTCTTAGGGCAATTTATATACCTAACGGCCTAGAAAAAGCCCAACGTTTTTTATCACCAGGTAGGGAGACTATTTTCAATCGCCGCAATACCATTGGCAATCAGCTGAAAATGAATTTTTATATTTTGGCATTAAATTCAGGATGATCGCAAGCTCTCAGAGAACTTTTCAATATGGGCTGAAAGCCTAATGATGGCAAGCTAGCATTAGTCCTTGGCGCTTTCGAACCAAGGACTAATTAAATTTCAATCTTCTACATTAACGTCATAAAAAAACTTAGCAAAACGCCTCATATTACTACCGCGACATATAACAGAACCGCCAACATCTTCTTTTTTAATATCAATGACATTTGCTAAAAAATCTTGCTTACATTGGCCGACTAATTGTGTGAATACTGGGCCTTCAAATGGGGCTGAAGCAGCAATTTGTATTGTGGGGAGGTAGGCTAGTTTCCCATTTTTCAATTTGTATTTTTTTTCTGTTAAGGCGCCTTTCTTTAAAACGCCAAAAACCATCTTGTCTTTAAGACTGGAAACATTGCTGGTTTTGCCACAGCCAGAAACCATAACTATTCCGTAGCAAATAGTGCCAAATAATATTTTTTTTAATAAATGCATAAAGAAACCTCTTTCTCTCGAATGTTAAAAAATATAAATTTATTTTGAGCTAAAAATTAAACAAACAACTGGGCTGAAAAAATAATATAAGAAATATTTAAACGTTATAAGACCCCATAATCCATAATTAGTTTAAATAAAATATTTCTTTTATTCATACATATATGTCTATGGGGAGAAAATTCGCTGCATCAATTTATGCTAATTTCAATTAATAAAGTTGCTAAAAATAAAATAGCGAGAACGAATTTTCCATTAAATTTAATATGCGATCAACCAAATATATTATTTAAAGACTACTGTTCTTTTAGAACTTACAGTGATTCCACTGTTTATTGCTGATTTACATCTTTGCTGAATAGCCCTAAAGTTAGCGTCGCCCTTTTTACAAAAGAAACCCACTTTATCACTGCAGGTTTTAGATAAAATCGCTTTGAGACTTTTTGCTTTGGCATTCGCATCAGCTCGGAGTTCAAAAACCTCATATTGACTAAAATCAGTATAAGGAAACAGCATTGTGCGACCAGGTTGCCCGCTTGACTCACAGGGCAAATCTGTCCACTTATGTTGAGGTAGATCTAATGAAACAACATAAACAGTCATGGTTGTTGCGGGATGAAGGCTTGAGTTGTCTTGTACGTTTTCATTTCCGCAGTTGGTCAGGGCAAGAACTAAAGAAGTCGCACCTACTAATCCAAGTAACTTTTTCATAATTTAATCTTTCAAAAAAAATGTTAAAGTTTTTCAGCTAATCATTGAGAAATAAATAAAATTTCCAAATTAAACATTACTAATGTGAAACAACTAGAACGCGATGTCACAGATATATACCACACAAACAAACATAAAATACTATATAAAACAACCACAATGATTTCTTTGAAATCAGCAATAAATCATCGCGGCTACGATGAGTGTTCCCGGTGAAATCTATAATATTATTAGCGTTATGCTCTAAGGTCGGGGATGCGGTAGCTAGAAATATTAGCTCCACCATTATTCTAGTCAAAATAATTTTAAAGAACATTCCTAGCTTAGTTCATTAACTCCAAAACGTTTGCGGGATGAACGTTCCACTCTTTGGTATAGAGGTAGTAGACATTTTAACTGTCAACGTTCCGATCACAAAATGAAAACTTATACCTATTGCATAAGAAAAGGACATAAAACTATGGCAAAACTATAAACCCCAATCATCTTGTGTATAACAGACTTGTGTTTTAATTTTATTATATTTTTTGCAATCTTTTGACCCAGTCAATCTTACCCGATGACTTTTCGGCAGTGTGTTATTTTTGCACGCATCTGATAACGCCAAAGCATAGGCCGTTTGACATACAGACTCAATATCCATTTCTAATCTTTTAGGTGCCACAAAAATTTCTTTGCCACCATTGTCAAACTCACAGGTACAAGATAGACTTGTGGTTTTTGCTAAAACATCTGACGAACTTGATGACTCTGTTTTACAACCAAAACCGAGTGTTAAAAATATAATAATAATTGTTGTATTTAAAAAATAATTGTACATAATCCTCCTCCAAAACGTTGCGGGAATTAATAGAATCAATACCGCTGAGTATTCTCACGCTAAAATACTTAGAAATTTTTATGCCTATAACTTATAATCGCCTTATTAAAAATAGTATTATAATCTAATTTTTATAGATATTTACAAAAAGTATTTGACAGCCCGCGGCATTCTTTGGATGATCTTTTTTGCATATATTTAAAACCCCATTGCATTGGCGTACACTATCCAGACCCCAGCTATAACTCTTATAGTCCCACCGAACCTTAGTGTTTTTAAAATATACAACCTCTTGTTCTGTATTTCCCCACGCAAAGGCGTCTCGGCATTTGGTAGTAAATTCATACTTTTTCGTGGTCGAGGAATCCAAATTTTGACCGCAGGAAACCATTAACCCCGTAGCCATAAAAATCAATAATAAAAATTTCATAATCTTATCCTTTCTAATCTAATATCAGTTGTTATTTTATGTAAGGGGACTTGCAAAGTGAATAATTAATCCCCGCACTTTTTTCTGAAGTAATCAAAATAACAGAGAATGACCAATGAAAATCCTTCCTCTGTATTATGAATTATCAAATATTATACAAAAACAATTAGTAAGCAAAAACCAATAACATCTTCGCAGTATGGCATTGATAGTGACTCACTCTAAAATAGAAACCACGCGTAATTTTTCTACTAGTTAATCGACTTTCTCGCTAAATTTCATAGATGCCATTTTTTGCTAAGGTACGGCATTTGGTTTCGAGCCGCAACGTACCACCTTCACAGTTATCTTGTATTTGCTGCTGACAGGCTGAGTTTAAATCTTTATACGCTTGGTATTCAGTATGGCCAGTGCCAATTAGCTTCTCTAGTGGTACCCGAATTTGTTTACCTTTAAAACTTCCATTTTTTTGCGTACAGGTGCCTATAGTTCCATAATGAATAATTCCATAGTATCCAAGATTTACTTCGCGATTATCACTACGGATTCCTGCGGAATTTTGAGCTAAGGCGAGGGCGGCCCCTGTTAGCACTATAGTCATCATTAAAACTTTAAAAATTACTTTCATAATGTCCTCTTAATAAAATAGTAATGATACAAATAGAGAGATTCGTTTTTAGGGGACGCCCCCCCCAATTGTATTTAACTTTATTTGCATCCAGTGCCAGCCATTATATTTATATAACTCCATTCCCAACGAGTCTCAGATTTCTTAAAGCTAGTTGAATTCCCCAGTTTTCTACCGTATTGGGTATACATTTTTTGCGCCGTATTACCGCCGAAATGACTTGAGGATTTTCTGTAGCCAGTTCGGGTTGTAGTCTTAAAATACTGATCCTTTAAACATGTGTAAGTTGTAGGTTCAATTTTTGTTTTAGCACATCCAACCCATATTTCATAAGGTTGGGAGTTAGAGCAAGCTTTAACGAAAGAATCATCATTACTATTTTCATTATTGCCGCAGGCAATAAGTCCAATTAACAATCCTAAGATACTTGCAGTCGTTATCAATGTTAATCTAAATAAATTATTTTTTTTCATTTTTGACTCCTGTAATTACACGTTTAAAAATGCTCGACTTATCACGTTTTTCTGAAGGTTTGAACACAGTAAACCCAAAAAAGTCTCTAAAATTTTGCTTACTGTGCTCAAAGGAAGAGCTATAATATTTACTATGCTACTTTATTGGCAATTTCTATAGGCTGGATAGCTTGCGTATGTAGCGCAGTATCCACTTTTTTGCTTAAATTGACCATCTGGACAACCACCTTGAGCAGGACAACTAGTGGCAGCTGGTGCCGCCCCATCGCCAGCACCTGGGCGACCATGAGTGGCGCTTTGGGTGGCTTTTATACTACTTACACATTCAAATTTATTTTTAGCTTTGTTATAAGCCGCCCACTCTCCTTTTGCTTTACTGCAATATTTAGTTTGATAGGCTAATAATGCAGCATTGAATTCGTCAGTGATGGGGCCAATTTTTGCGCCTTCAGTTGCAGTTTCTGCATCAACATCCACTACGGTAGATAATTGACATGAACCAGAAACAACAAATTTATTTGTTCTGGTCGCCGCTGGGTCAAGTACATCAGATGTAGTAGAATCCGAGACGGCAGCATGGGCTCCAACGCCTGGTAAGAGTTCTCCATCAACGGAACCGTCAGCTGTAACTGTTCTAGTCACCATCGCTGGCATGTCATTGCCAACGCGAAGATCGTTATAACAGGCTGAGGAGCAGCCAAAATTATTACTTCTATAGAATAGCGTCAAAATTTCTGCATCGGTAAAGCGTCCAATTTTACTTACGCTCCACCCGTTTACTGACTGGTAGGTTTCTAAACAAACACGCTTAGAAACTTTTACAGTGGATTGGTCATCAGGACCTCCACAGCTCACGAATGCCGCTAACATTGAGCAAATAATTGCTTTTTTTCCAATCATAGTTTCCATTACTCGTCCTTTCGAAAAAAATTAAAAAATTAAAAATAACCAGGTCGAGCGCATCATATCCTATTTTAATCAGCGTTAGTCTAAAAAAGCACAAAGAGTGATCGCTGAGAAATCACCTTTAACTACATAAAATTACTGATTAAATATTTTTGGTGTATTAGTTATTTAAAAATAATTTAAAAAAAATTTAACTAATCAGCATATTTCGTCGTAAATTTTTGGGCCGATCATTCGGAGGACTATTCCTGCGCTTAAATCGATTTTTTTTAATGCGCATCACAATCGGCGCAAAAACTTTCGCCAGACTTTAAAAAAAAGTGTTTTTATAAAAATCGAAACCATTCAAACTTAGTAAAAAAAAATTTTGGAGAGCCTTGGTGCGGGCAAAACTATGCTTACCGCAAGTTGAAATATAGCTACTGACACGAAAGAAAAAATATGGTCCATCCATGGAGCGGAAGCACCCCCCTAATTTTTTTGTGGATCTTTGTCATACAGAAATCTTTTTCTGCTGATTATTAGAGAACGGCACCATTTTGATGGTCATAAATTTAAGCCTTTCAGCTTTAAAGCATTTGAGCCTTTTTCATGAGATCCCGTGATTTTGCGGTTTTGACTTTGCCTCATTACCCTTTTTCTTTTTGTTGACGGAAATAGACGCCCTCAAACTACGCTCCTTAGAAAATTTCAATAGGGCCTTCGAAAGAACTTTTCAAATTTCTTTTAGAGAAAACAACCAGCTTTATGCACTGATTCATTGGTTTCAACCAAAAGATCCTGCATCTTTTTTGCAAAAGTCTAATTGTCATGTTCAAAGGCCAACTCTAACTCCCTTAAATGGTGAGCATCGCAAAGTGCGCAAAAAAAATCCTTTGCGAAGCAAGGTTTCCAGTGATCATGGCTAAGTATACGATGAAAATTTTTCAGAATGCTGCTACACTTCATGCCTATCCCACCGCTAGGGTATGGATACAATTGTGGGCACTTATCACTTTAGGTCGGGAGTAACCAGGTATTTTATCAGCCAACATTAAAACCTGTTTCGGCGGCGCGCAATAATTACATCTTGATCCATCTTTACCGTCAGTAATTCCACTTTTAATCTACTGTCAACACTCTTCCGTGCTTTCAAGAAATACAGATACCCAGTCAGTATTAGCCCCAAAATCTAGCTCATTCCTGATAGCCATAAAACTAAACACTAAAAAAAAACTCACCAAAATCTATTTTCTCAGATCTCTTTCGGTATCAAAAGCTATGAGTCAACTCGGGGACACAGCAATTCTGCAAAGGAAAATAGCGGTCAAATTTTCACTAAAAATCCGCTTTTATCTATAAATATTAGGGCTATAGACTTTTAAATCAGCTTTTCCCAGCTTCCTGCCGATACACTCTATAAGAATTTTTTTAACTAAGGTGGCAAAATCTGTGCTTAGATTAAATCAAAAAACGCTTCCGCTACTTTCCTTGCTTCTGGGTTTACTCTTTAGCACCTTAAACTGCGCGGATGGGGAAAAGAAACAGAGGAAAACAGCTTTTTCTCAGCAAGGAAGCGATGCATCACCCAGAACTATTGTGAGCTTTACAGCTTCACCTTCTGTTATCCCAAAAGACTATGAGGGGAAAGTCACCCTAAAATGGCAAACGACAGGAATTAAACAAGAAATTTCTTTGAGTGAAATAGGGCTCGTAGAACCCAATGGATTTAGAATCATTGAGGCCCCTACAGAAGCAAAGGAATATATTCTCAGTGTTCCGGGCGACGCATCATCAGAAACCATCGAACAAAAAGTGCAACTGACCTTAGAAGCAGAAACGGCTCCCCTAACCGCAAATATTGGAGAAATATCTCCCCCCGAAATTAAACTCCCGACTTTAGGGGCATTTGTCGCAACGGAGCAGGTGATCGAAAATCTGGACGCCACAAAAATTTATCGCTTTGATTTTGGCGATTTTAATAATGACGGTATTTTAGATCTTTACGCCCTGAAAACGTCGACCGCGCCAGAACAGTCCACGATGACAATTCTCGATGGCGCACAAAATTTCTCCGTCCCGCTTATGGATAACGGTAATTTAAATAGGTCCTGGGGCAGTGGTCAAAATTATAATTTTTATGCCTATGATCATGACCATGATACCACTAAAAGCGCTGATTTTATGTTCATCAAAAAAGCAAACACAGGCACTCAAAAAGTTGAGGTATTTTCTTTTTCCAGTCATACGGAAACTTTGGGAGACTTTCAGCTCGCGACTGGTTCAGCAGCCAGTCCCGTAGCCACGGATATTACCGGTGCATTGATCAAAACTCCTGACCCTCAAAATCTCCCTAATATACTTTTAATCGGAAAAAACCTTGATGGAGATGGTACTTATCGCTACCGAATATTGGATGGTCGTGTCAAATGCGACACAATCGCTTGTTCAGATAACTCAACTGTGTTTTTTCAAGGGTTTCTTTTTCCAAGTGCCGAGGCCCCAGGAGAACCCTTAAAGTTTGTGGACGCAAACTCCCTTTATAAATTCATCACCCATGACTTTAATCACGATGGCACCAGTGATTTGATTGTTGTTCGCCTTAAAGGGAGCGAAAATAAAATCATTGAATTTTCTGTTTTTGACGGAGTAAGCTTATTTCGTAAGCGCATTTTAGAGGTTGCGACACAAATTGCTGAACAGGACAACGCTGATAATATCTACTTTAATACCTATCAGGATTCTATAGCCTTTTTTATTTTTTCCCTGGCCAACAATAAATGGACTGTTACGATATACAAACTATAGAACACAACTTAAATACCATCAAGTCCCCAGACAAAAAGTTTTTCAAGCGTTTCTTTATGTGTTTTCTGCAATATTTTAAGGAGACACATCGGGTACACATTTTCTTGGGTATTTAAACCGTTAAAAAATATCCGCCATTTTTCGTCAAGAATCCCAGGACAAAGTAGTGTTAATTTCTTAGTATTGTTGTGAGAAAAAAATGAGGCTAACAAGGCCAAAAAATCCAGCTCATTCTCTGCCCCCCATTCGTGAATGACGCCGCCCATATCGGCCCCTTTACCCATTACGCCATAACTCAAAGTCCCATTTGAGGTATTCTTTAGCATCCGAAAATCAGTCCAAGGAATTTTTAAAAGTTCTGCAAATTCCCTGGCGCTACGCCGAATTGTGGGGATCTCGCATCTCCTATAGAGAAGGTCACTCAGAATATTGAGATCGGCTTTGGCGCTGAAATGATAATTGTTTGGAATTAGACATTTTGCTATTTTTTCTCGACTTAAATCATAACGAATTTCCTTTCCCCAAGGGACAAAACCTAATTTGTCATAAAATGAATTGAGATCGCTCCAAAGTATAAGTGCTGATGAATCGCACTTTAGAGCACTAATCTCTAAATATTCAAAAAGAGCCCTCATTATTCCTTTTGCGCGCCAATCTGGATGCGTGGCAACATTACCTATGAGCGATAACTTTATTCCACTGCGATCATGTTCATAATGAGTGATAGCACATTCACGGTGGAATAGATTCGCATGCGCAATGATTTTTCCGTCATAAAAAACACAAAAGCTTTTACTCGTATCGCTGGGGTTGAGTACTAAAGGATATTCCTTAGAAATAGGAAAAGGGAAAGGCTCCTCTCTCAAGGAAAGCGCAAGAAGCGCATCACGATCATGACACTCATCGAGGGTTTGCGGTGGTCTAATTTCAACAGCAGCTTCTTTTAATTTCATTAAGCATCCGTTACGACATGATAATAAAAATAATTTTCGTTTTTTTTATGAATGAATAAATTTTTTGCTCAACCATACTGAGCTATGTTTAGCGCATAAAATTGGTTTTTTTATTATAACATAGATAGAGGATGACTCTTTTTAATATTTTAGGGGTAGGTAAAGACATATGGGTGTCAGACTTCCGGGACTTGGCTCGGGTATAGATCCTAAGCTCATCGATCAATTGGTTGAGGTTCAGAAGCTCCCTATTGCCGCAGCCAAAAAAAGACAAGAAGTCGTCAAAGTCGAGAAAGAAGAATTTTCTAAACTTGATAAAATGCTCACAGAGCTTGATGGCACCTTAACTAGCCTTAAAACCCGCACAGATTTTTATAAGCTCAAATTTGAGTCTTCTCATCCCGATATTTTAGATGGCGTTGTAAAATCCGGCGGGGCACTTCTGGGTTCCTACGAATTTGAAGTCAGAGATTTGGCCAAATCTGAAAAAGAGCTCGCTTATGGCTTTCCAGACAAAGATACGACTCCTGTTGGTTTTGGTTATATGGAAGTAGAGCGAGAAGATGGCGACCCCTTTGAGGTTGTCATCGAACCCGGGGCAACGCTACAAGATGTCGCTAATCAAATCAATAGCGCTAGCGCTGGTCTCAGAGCTATGGTGATTAACACCGGGTATAAACCGGACTCATACCGGTTACTTGTCGTCAGCGAAAAATCAGGCCAAGAGTCAAAAGTTAAAATAGAAGCGGACACAACTTACTTAGAGTTTAAAGAACAAGTCACCGGACGCAATCTTGATGTTCTCTTTGAAGATGTGCCGATCACCGACAATGATAATATTCTCGACGAACTTCTCGACGGCGTCGTTTTTTATGCAAAAAAATCTGAGCCTGGTACGAGAGTTCAGGTCAATATAACCTATGATGTCGACAAAACCGTTGAAGCAATCAAAAGTTTTATCGATAAATACAATGAAATTACTGATTTTGTGCATGGACAAAGCACCAAAAGTGAGGATGGAAAATACGGTGTTTTAGCAGGAAACAACTCAGTTCGTAGCGTGATGCGTAGCTTACAAGGAAATCTTAGTCAACTTTCAAGTTCTAGCTCAAAATTCCGCATTCTCGCAGACTTAGGGATCGTCACTGATTCAAAGTCAGGCAAGCTCAACTTTGATGACGCTAAAGTTCGCGCAGCTTTAGCCGAAGACTATGAAGGTGTCGCAAACATCTTCATTCGTAGTGAGCAAGGTGAGGGCATTGCAGAACGCATGGCCCAATCTGTGAAACGCTTGCGTGATCCTGGTGCTGGTCCGATAAAATCTAGGATTAGAGGCCTAGAAAGTGTCTTGAAAAATTCGGACAAGGATATAGAACGCAAGGAAAGAGTTGCCGAATCCAAAGAAGAATCCATTAGAAAAAGGTTCACAGCTTTGGAAGGCCAGATGTCGAAACTCAATTCACAGGGCAGTTATCTCGCAGCACGGTTTGGTGGTGGGGGCGACGGTGGCGCTGGCGGAGGCGCCTAAGTATGATGAACTTTAATACGCTAGGATGCCCCAATGAACAATCCCTACCGTCAATACCAGAAAACAGCGGTGACAACTGCTAGTAAAGAGCGCATACTTCTTATGTTATATGAAGGCGCAATTCGCTTTACTCGCCAGGCTAACGCGGCCATGAAAGAGAAAAAAATCGCAGAAAAAGGCCGGTTTATTAGCAAATCTACCGCCATTATCTCAGAGCTTATGGCTACCCTAGATTTTAAAGCGGGCGGCCAATTGGCGCAAGACCTCGAAAATCTATATGTTTACATGATAGATAAACTTATCGAGGGCAATATCAATAACAATGTGCAAGCCCTTGAAAATGTCGAGCGCATACTCATGACCTTATACACGGCATGGAAAGATGTCGTCGAAAACCCTCGTGCCGATGGCATACCATCTCCCAAATTACAGCCTGAGCAATATAACGAATATATCGCAAATGCCCCCTCGCAAGATGGCGTGCAAAATGACAAAAAAGAGAACAAGCAACCTCTTTCGACATTTAAGCTAACGGCCTAAAAAATCGCGCGTACTCGCAGTGAATCGGTGTCAAAGCCTATATAAACCAAACATTCAGCAAAAGTATGCGCAACAATTCTACTAGCAAAACAAGAGTCCCCTCCTAGGTATTTTTTTCCGATCAAAAGCGGCAAATGTTAAGTTTTTGTAACAATTCCCCTGCTATGGTCATTCTTATTTTAATTTAATATATAAGTCATTATAAAAACGTACTCACATCTAAAGGGGAATCTATGGGGATTTCACAAGCACTCTATACCGGAGTAACGGGCTTGTCGGTAAATGCTGATGCTATGAGCGTTACCGCCAACAACATTGCGAATGCCAACGCCAAGGGATTCAAACGCGATCGGGCGGAATTCGAAGATCTTCTGTCAACGGGTGTTTCAAGTGGAGCCAATATCGGACGAGGCGCAAAACTTCGTGACGTTAAAACGATCCACACTCAGGGAGGGTTAAAGGTAACCGATAACATCACGGATATTGCCATTCAAGGCATGGGATTTCTTATCGTGACCAATCCGGACACAGAAGTGCAAGAGTCTGCGGGTAAGTTTTTTACTCGCGTCGGTTCTCTAAATTTTGATAAAGATGGGAATCTCACAGATTCTAACGGTGGAAGAGTACAGGGTTATATGGCCAACAAAGATAGTAGTTTATCATCACGCCTAACTGATATCAAAATTAGAACATCGAGTATTCCGCCTAAAGCTACCGAAAAAGTGCTTGTTAACGTAAATTTAGACTCTCGCGAAAAAATTATGGAAGTGGATTTTGATATCGCAAGCCCCGAAAAATCGTCAAATTTTAACAACACCATAAATATTTTTGATAGCCACGGCAGGTCTCATGCGGCAACGGTATTTTTTAATAGGATAGAAGACGGAGATGGCATATCCTGGAAATGGCATGCGGCAGTCAATTCGGATGAAGTTACCGACGGTGAAGCCGGACAAGAATTTAAAGAAATCGCCATGGGTACCTTAAAATTTGATAAAACCGGTAACCTACTGGATGAAGTGGTCGAAAAATCTGAAATAAACTTTGCTAATGGAGCCCTAGAGGGACAAACCATTGATTTTGATTTTGGTAAAAATATTCTTAATGAAGGTGGTAACGGTACAAATACCACCTCTTCAATTGCCTCAAAATCGAGTACTGTATTTCACTCTCAAGATGGTTATGAATCAGGAAATCTAAAGTCAATAAAAATCGGTCTTGATGGCGTTATTACGGGGCTTTATACCAATGGTTTACAAAAATCTATTGCAGGTATCGCTTTAGCGACATTTGAAAATCAAACCGGACTGCAAAAAGCTGGGCGAAACCTCTTCTATCAAACAATTTCTTCAGGCCCACCCAAAATGGGAATGCCGCAATCAGGAAATAGAGGCTCTCTTTTTGCCTCGTCTCTTGAAGAGTCCAATGTTGATTTAGCGACTGAATTTGTCGATATGATTTTGACGCAAAGAATGTTCCAAGCTAATTCACGCAGTATTACTACGGCAGATACCATGATAGAAGAAGTTATCAATATTAAGAGGTAATATTAAGAAATAATCAGTTTTTGGCTTAAAATCGCCAAAGACAACTTAGGCCGCACCTGGTTCATCCCTGGCGCGGCCTAATATTTTTTTATCTTAGGTGGTATTGATTGAGTAATTTCTCAAAAAGCACCGGTCTGCGGCGTTGCCCCCTGCGCTCCGCTGCTCATTTACCTAATGTAAGCTGCGCTGCCGTGTTCTGCATCGCCTAGCATCCCAGCACTTTTTGAGAAGTTATTTGATTGACACCTAACTGGTAGTACTATTTACTCATTTTCTTCGCATGACTTTCCAGTCGTATCGTAGCAATAACCAATCTAATGACGCCCATGAGACTTCGCTTCTCCTTGGCAATGAGCATTTTGCTAAAAAGCTTATATTTATTTGTTGTATAGGGGTACCAATGAGATTCGATTTTGCTACTACTTTTATCGATTATAACAGACTTTACATTACAAAATGATCGTAGGCCAATTCTCCCCTTAAATCGGCCCATACCACTCGATTTTGCTCCGCCAAAGGGCAATGCATGATTATTTTCAGTCATCATGACATTATTAATAGAGATATTACCTGTCACAATTCGTGTGGCCACGCGCTTTGCCTTGGCGATATTTGCTGTCCAAACAGAGGCCGAAAGTCCGTAAAGGGTATTGTTACAATGAAACACTGCTTCATCTTCGCCGGAAAACTTATAAAGTGGCAAAATTGGGCCAAAAATTTCTTCTTGACTGAGTCTTGCATGAGAGGGGACGTTTTCCACGATTATGGGAGGTATTAAGGCAGAGTTCCTATCCCAAGTATGTCCGGTCAAGATATCAGCGCCTTTTTTAACGGCATCATCAAGAAGTTCAGCCACTTTATTCACGCCGAATTGGGTAGCCATTCGCCCAACATCAATGTCACGATCTGCTGTGGTGCTGAACGTAATTTTTTGGGCTTTTTTAAGCAAAAACGTTTTGAAACGGTCATAAGCCTGCGCCTCGATATAGACTCTTTCTATTGAGGTACAAGCCTGACCTGCATTGGTAAAACCTCCCCATAATGCAGCTGCTGCCGCCCTTTCCATATCTGCATCAGCAAAAACAACCATGGGATCTTTGCCTCCCAGCTCTAGCTCAACAGGAATAAGAAATTCCGCTGCCTGCCGCAAAATCTTTTTTCCTGTTTCCGTTCTTCCTGTAAAAAAAATCTTTTCGGGACGAAGGTTGATGAGCTGCTTCCCTACCTGGCTATTGCCATACACGATTTGAATATAGTGGGCAGGAAATTGAGCTTCCTGAAAAATGCGTTCCAACAAACCTGTGAGTGGGGAATGCTCTGATGGTTTATAGATAACAGCATTTCCAGCAACAAAAGCGGTCAACGTAGGAACAATACCCTGAAAAAAAGGATAATTCCACGGAGCGATGATAAGAACAGAGCCAAGTGGCTCATACCATATTAGGGATTTTTTCCCGAACAAAGACCAGGGATTTTTGATTTTTTCTGGTTTAAAAGTGGCGTAAGCAGATTTTATAAGATAATCGAGATAATCAACGACAGCAAAGACTTCTGATACTAATGCATCTAAGCGCGATTTGCCTATTTGCTCCACGAGAGTATTGATAATAAATTCTTGCTGCGAAACAATAACCGTTTTTAATTTGCGAATATAGGCGATACGTTCACGAATAGAGGTCGCAGCAATTTGCTGACTTGCTTTGCGACTTAACTCAAAAACAGTTTTGTATTCAATGTCCCTCTTATCTTCACCACGCATCATCTCAAAATTACCGACGTCGTCTCGCGATTCAAATATTGGTTGAACCTTAGGTGGTGAAATATTTATTTCTTTATCCATAAAACGAAACTCCCGTGCGACCCCACTTGAGATCAAAGACACCCAGCGACCAATAAATATAAAATCCCCAAAGGCACCGCATCAAACGTTAAAAATCTCGCGCTCACCTTATGGCCAAAGCATCACTTAATCATGCTGTGCCCGCAATACATCGAGGATAAACACGACATCCACATGTCCTATTTGAAGTTTTAAAGGTGTATCATATAAAAAAAACAGGGCCTAGGGAATAGAGAAATATCGCGACTAAAGAGCGACATATGGCAGACACTCAAGGAATATTTCGTTTTAACATAGTGTTTTAAATAACTTGTTTAAAATATACTCGGTTGACACTTTTTTAAATGCCTGTGTACACAAGTTTTGATTAGCTTATAATTGTCCCTAGCAACACTTTTTAAATCATGATAAATCGTGCTTACCTTTTACGAAAAATTTTGATAAAGCTATTAGCATCAAATGTAAAAAATATGGAGCAGGAAGTAAGGAATGAATGAAAGCACACCGCATACGTCTACGGGCGAAATACTCAGTAAAGCCAGTATTCTAGTTGCCTTGCCACAGCTGCAGGATACTTTTTTTGCCAAGTCAGTTATTCTGCTTATAGAGCATAACAGTAGTGGCGCCTTTGGTTTTGTCATCAATCGTCCGACTGAAGTCGCATTAAAAGAACTCATTTATCTCGAAGAAAAAATCAATCTCACCGAAAATGCACGAGTATGGTTTGGTGGGCCTGTTTCAACGAACTCGGGTATTATCCTAGAATATCGGCCTGACCTTTTAAGTATGGATGCATTACCTTTTAATATTACGACAAAAAAAGAGAGTCTCATTAAAATGGTGACCAAGCAGGACGTTGATCCAGAACCCGCAAAATCAACTCAAGATAATGAGGCGCAAGACGCCACTCGTGAAATAAAAGAATCCGCGCAGCCTCCCCAAGAATCAGCAAAGATCAGCGCTACTGTCGCCGATCAAGTGCTAAATTATATAAAAAATGATGCACAAAGTGAAACTGAGATAATAAGTTCCGTAGGAGAAAATTCTTGGAGACTTGAGACCACAATATCAAATCAACTACCCAAATCTTCAGCTACGCAGACTTCTGAAGGCAAAATAGCAACCCCTCGGCGAAGAGTTCTCTTCCCCTACCGTTTCATTATGGGTTATTCAGGATGGAATCAAGATCAATTAGAGGAAGAGCTCATATTAGGAAACTGGATTCAGCTGCCGTTTGATGAGGAACTTGTTTTCAACACTCCGGTTGACGATTTATGGGAACAATGCTTTACCAACTTAGGAACGAGTCCTGAAGCTATTGCGCCCACAATACAGCCTTATATGAATTAACATTTATTTTTTCTGATTATCAATCCTCGTCTACGCGCAATTCAATTTCTCGTGCAATTTTTTCTTGAAGAGCATCGAGTCTCTTTTGAGAAACGTCAAGGTCTTCCATTTTATAGACAAGGCGCATATTGGGGCGCATATTGCCCGCAAACTGTACTTCGCTATTTTCGTCTAATCCGCGTACACCCATGACTGTTGAGCGGGTACGACCACTGTTTATTTCATTTGCTTCGCGAGCATCTTGCACGGCATCTTTTAGCATAGAATTGATGCCCTGCGAGTTTTGAGGCATGAGCTTTACCTTCATCACTGAAACGAATCCCTTTTTACCATCCTGAGTTTTCACCTCCCAGTACATACCTTTACGTTCAAGAGAATCCAGGATTTCATCTTTGCCCAATTTTTTTAACACGGAAGCATCTTTTTTGGCTTCAGCATAAACTTCAACACCATCCGACTTTGCTGCAACCTTCCCTTTGGCGTATAAAGATGGAACAAAGCCCGCAACAATCATTAATGTTAAAAAATTTTTCGTCATCATAGTTTTAGCTCCAAGCTCAAGAGTAACAACAATGTTACTCTGTAATTTCTTTAACTACACATTCGGCAAATAATGCTAGAGCTTGAGATTTTAATCTAAGTTAATGCGATAAAAGGATTTTTTCCCCTTTTTAATTAGCCAAGATTCCTGCACCGGCATCAAAGCGGTAACGCTGGTGACTTTGTTGCCGTCAATACTGAGACCTCCTCCTGTTATCAACCGCCGTGCCTCGCCCTTTGAAGGAAAAACGCCACATTCGACTAAAAAATCAACGACAGAGGGCTTAATGCTCAGAAACTGATCTCGGCTATAAGTAAATACAGGCTCTGATCCTTCACCCCCATCTAACCCAGCCCCTGTAAAAAGACCTGAAGCTGTTGCTTCTGCCTGCGCCGCTGCAGACTCATCATGTACCATTTTCGTAAGTTCAAAAGCCAAAATCTTTTTCACCCGATTGATGTCTGCTCCCTCAAGTTTGGCTAAGGACTCAATTTCACTGAGTGGAATAAATGTAAAGTATTTCACAAGCTTAATCACCATACTATCTTCCACATTGCGCCAGAATTGGTAAAACTCGTAGGGGGAGGTCTTTTGCGGATCCAACCAAACAGCACCCTTTTCTGACTTACCCATTTTGCTGCCATCGCTTTTTAGAAGCAGCGGAAAAGTGACACAAAAAGCCTGGCCACCCCCACTAAGGCGGCGCACCAATTCCATGCCACCTAAGATGTTACTCCACTGGTCATCGCCCCCCACTTGAATGGAACAGCTATGAGACTGAAATAAATGCAAAAAATCAAAGCCTTGCAGCAACATATAATTAAATTCCAGAAATGATAGGCCTTTTTCCAGTCTTAGTTTAATGCTTTCGGCTGTGAGCATTCGATTAACGCTAAAATGCGGCCCGATGTCTCGCAAAAATTCTAAATATTTTAAGGATTCTAACCAATCTAAGTTGTTAAGAACTAATCCTTTATCAGGATTTTTAAGATCAAGAAATTTTGCCGCTTGGGCTTTAAAACGATCAGCATTCTCTAATATTTGCTCTCGCGTGAGCATTTTTCTCATTTCAGTTTTGCCACTTGGATCACCAATCAAGGCTGTCCCGCCCCCAAGAACGACTATCACCCTGTGCCCTGCCAGTTGCCACCTCTTAAGCACAAGGATAGGGAGTAAATGACCTACGGTCAGGCTATCTGCGGTAGGGTCAAAGCCACAGTAAATAGTGCGCGGAGCGCTATGGACATGCTCTTCAAAGGCCTCCTCGTGCGTTATCTGCGCTATTAATCCGCGGTCTCTAAGTTCATTCAGAATCGCCATTTTTTAGTTCCTAGTCCAAAAGGTTGCTTGGTGGCAAAAAATTGTCACCGGTTCATTTTATAGAAAAAAAGCCGAAATTTTAATATAATTTATTTAACATTAAACCAAGATTAGGTGGTCACCTTAAGCAACCCGCATTTTTAGTGTACTTTTTTTGATGGTGATTTTTGGCTAGGTGACTTTATCTACCTTGCCCCTCAAAGGACAAGAACTGAGAGTGCCACGGTAAAAAAATGCTTTATTTAAGTTCGAGTTTAAATGCATAAAACTATGTTAGTCATCGGTTCAGCTTATAGTGGCAAAACGAGCATTGCTCATAGCCTTTGTTCCGCCACAAGTGAATTAGATACCACGCTTCTCTATTTTGCTCCCCAGGCACCAAATACTTCCACCCAGACGAGTTTAGACTGGCACTGGCGCGATATCACTGAAAACGACAGATCTCGTGAGGGTACCTTGATACAAGGAAACCGTACCAACCCCATGAGTCAAGAGCTTTCAAGTCATGATCCTGATTCCTTCTTAAATCTTATCTCTCACAATCTGAGTTCCCAGGCCCTCATCCTAGACGGGCTAAACTTATGGTGGGCACAACTCTATTTAAAAAACCTCGGAAAATATGCCCCAGAACATGCTTATCGCATAGCCCTAGAAGAGGGGCAAAGGCTTTTTGATCCCCTATCCGCTTTTAAGGGCCAAACACTAGTGATGGTGAGCCAAGAAATGGGCTTAGGTATGCCGCCACGCGCTTCTAGCGAGCGTTTTTTTCGGCAAGGCATGGGTCTTTGGAATCAATGTCTCGGCCAATTCTGTGCTGAAAGTTATTGGGTCATTGCGGGAAAAATAGCCTCCATCGCAAAATAATTCCGCTAAATCTATTTTTGGCTCTTAGATAATCCATAGCGCGAGTATGTCTAAAAAGCAACATCTAGCACAATAAAACAAGACAATTTATTCTGTAGGAGGCGCTTAATGAATCTTGGGTTTATTGGAACTGGAAATGTTGGGGCAACACTGGCTAAAAAATTGGGGCAAAAGGGTCATTCGGTTTTTCTCGGCTCACGAGCTCCTACTAAACTTGCGATGAAGGATTTGGTGGCTTCGATTGGGCCTACAGCCCAAGCACTTACTATGCAACAGGCAGTGGATCATTCTGATATTATTTTTCTGGCAACCCCTTGGGATGTAACGGAGGAGGTCATTACAAAACTTGAGCATCTTTCTGGAAAAATTATTATCGATTGTACGAACCCTATCAAAAGGGATTTGAGTGGACTTTCAGTTGGTTTAACCAGCTCAGGGGGTGAACTGGTACAGTCCTGGGCCGAAAAGGCAAAGGTCGTCAAAGCTTTTAATACGGTCGGATTTAACATTATGGCGAATCCAATTATTGAGGGAAGGCGGTCAATTCTATATTTCTGTGGAGACTGTGCCGACTCTAAAATTAAAGTCCAACACATTATCCAAGAATTAGACTTTGATCCTATTGATGCAGGCCCACTGAGCACGGCCCGCCTTTTGGAGCCTTTTGCTCTCCTTTGGATTAACTCGGCCTACAAGTTTGGTTTAGGTCGTGATTTTGCATTTTGCATTTTGAGAAAAAATAGCTAACAATTGTCTGCCATGATAAAAGAGACAAAACCTGTTTCAGAGATTGATATCAACGCGTTTGATGCTATTGTCGTAGCAGGTGGGCAGGCTCCGATGTTTTCTTTTGAAAAGGCCAAGATGCTTCACGAAAAATTTGCCAAGTTTTATGAATCAGGTAAAATAGCGGCAGCCATTTGTCATGGGACGGCAATTTTAAGATATGTAAAATTGCAAGGTGGAGAATTTTTGGTTAAGGGAAAAACTGTAACGGGATTTGCAAATGTGGAAGAAGATTTTGCTAATAACGCAGTTTAGGATATGAATCTGCTCCCTCGTGGCAAGCATCTCATGCCTTGGCGAATAGAAGATGAACTTAAAAATCTCGGAGCAAATTTCATCACGGCAAAAGCGTGGACCGGCTTTGCTGTTAGAGATGGGAATCTCATAACGGGTCAGCAAAATTTTTCGGGTACTGAAACTGCAGCAATGATAATCGAAGCGTTAGGGCGCTAAATATACAAGGGAGAGAAAATGCATAAAGGTCGGCTTGAAGCTTTTAGCGATGGTGTTATTGCCATCATTATCACAATTATGGTTCTCGAATTAAAGGTTCCTACTGACACAGGTTTTTCTGCTTTACTGGGTCTCAGGTATATAGGATTGTGCTATGTGATCAGTTTTATTTATCTTGCAATTTATTGGAATAACCATCACCACCTGTTTCAGGCTGTAAAGCATGTGAATGGGCGTATTCTTTAGGCCAACACCCACCTCCTTTTTTGGCTTTCACTCATGCCTTTCGTAACAGCATGGGCCGGTGAACATAGATTTGAAAGTGTGCCGACGGCAGTCTATGGAGTTGTCCTTTTCATGGCAGCCATCGCCTACTATATCTTGGTTCGGGCATTGATTGCACAGGAAGGAAAAGACTCGGCATTGACACGGGCGATTGGACAGGACTTTAAAGGTAAGATGTCGGTGGTCTTATATGGCGTGGCTATGCCCGTGGCTCTATTGGCTCCATGGATTTCTGTGGGCATTTACGCGCTTGTCGCTGCTATCTGGTTCATTCCTGATAAGCGTATTGAAAAACAACTTAGGGAATCCAAATAAAAAAATGGAGTGATTAGGGCCTGTACTCACATTAATGCGTGGACCTAGTCGATTTCGTCAGCCTAGGCGTAAGCTCAGACGGCATCGTGGGTCTGGGCGAAACACGGCGTCGTTGC
>JAUILP010000114.1 GCA_030432875.1 Oligoflexia bacterium
TAAGTTACTTGGTATGGGGGTAAAAATGCCCAGGTATAATGAATGGGGATTATAGGGAAGTAAATGCTAGCTGGCTAGACATGCTGACCGGAAGGTTACAAATATGGCACTGACTAAACTTAAAATCATCTTAAGTGAACAAATGATTAATTTTGAAATTAATGACAATGACCGGGAATAAAAAATTAACCGTCGTCTATCTTATTAACAATCTTAAAAAGGAACTCAATCACATGAACATTAAAGAGATAATTACAGATTCTTAAAATTAGTGTTAGGCCTTTGTCATTTAACAAACTTGAGAGGAGAACTTTATGCTGATCAAAAATTTACTCATACCCCTTTTTCTAAATGGACTTATTTTTGTGGCTTGCAGTGCAAACCCCGAAAATTCAGATCTAAACCAGTGGAGCTCAGCCCCAAACATTAGTCTTTTAGATACAGACAATAATTTTAGGTCAGAATTTATAGATGGGAGTGCGGAATTTACTATGCCCTTAGTAGTAAGAAACGCAAATGCGAATTCAAAGTTAGAAAACCTCTCCTTTGACGTTCTGATTAACAATCCCGGCGAATGTCCTTTATATTTTCTTGGTTCTAGTCGGTTTTTTCTCAATGAAGTTTCAACTTCAAGCACAATAAATATTGACCCAAGAAAGAGTATCCCTATTAAGTTGGTATTTAACCTAGCTGGGACGTCTAGTGGGGGGGGAGCATCTATCCTCTGTAGATTTAGTTTTAATTTTTACTACACCATGACTGAAGCAGATACCTTAAGTTATGGGCACACAGAAATTTTGAGCGTAAACTATGCACTCCAGAAGCTTCCCAGTATTTCTTTTCCCTCAGCACCTACAAATATTGAAGTTATCGGTTCGACGATTTATACTGATGCGCAAACGATGATAGTTAAATGGGGTAATATAAAAGATGCTGCTTCCTATGAATTAAATTTTTATGAAAACGGCCAATTGCTCCTATCCGCATCAAGTGATACCAATTTATATAACAAAACAAATTTTTTCAATAATAGAACCCGTAACATATCAGTTACTGTACGTTCGGTCGGGAGACACCCTCAAGGCAAAGAGTTCGCAAACAGATCGGCATGGAGTCAGGCCAAAATGTTTACTGTAAACAAATATACTCCTCCGCCACCAGAAGTTCCTCACTGTAGATGCATAAATACAAATATCTGCAACAACCCTCCAGGAGCCTGTAAAGAAACCATGCCTTACGGAATGTGTGACCCTAATGGCGACGGGGGTTTTGAGGATGGTAATTGGAACCGGGGTTGGTGCGGAGGCCCTTAAAAATAAATTTTTGAACCAAATGCAACGAGCCTAAAAGGATTTAGGCTCTAGCACTAGAGATAACCTAATGGCACTTAGACACTTTTTTTTATTCGGGTGAAAAATATTAGCAGTAGAGCAATTCGCTAGTCACAAGCGCGCAATAATTCTGCTTCCTCAGCATTATTGGGATCGATCTCCCCGAGTGAAGACTGCAAATATTGAACGTATCATTTTCTATTGAGCATTGGCGCAAGTACACTCAAGCCTAATAGCGGAATTATTGCCTTTGAAGCATCAAGAGAAGTTTCGCTAGAATATCCATCGTGATTTACTAACGTCTTATTTCCACTATCATTATTTTTATTTTGTGGGGTGTTACATGCTTGTAATGAGATAGTCGCCATCAAAAAAAATGAGCATAAGATATGAATTTTCATAATGTAAGGCCTCTTCGTTGGTAAAGGAATTTTGACGTTAATAAGTAGAAAGAATATTTGACTTATATAATGCTCTTATCATCAGCAAAAACGGGGCCAACAACAATCGCCCCCTAACTATCTGATTTATAAAGAGACTATCAAGCCACCCCACCCGAGTAAGCAAGACAAATGGCTAATTTATTGACACAATGTCCAGAGCAATGATTGTTTACAATTTCCCAACACCCTAATAGAGTAAGTAAGCAGATAAATTTAAATTGAATTTGGAGCGACTTAAAATGCGGTTTTGCTTATTGAATATTTTATTGTTTCATCTGTGTGTAATATCTTTAACTACCTCTTGTATGTCTACTCGGCCATATTCTCACATAAAAGGCATCACCTATAGAGGCAACAGACAGGATGCGTACGAAGCTATAAAACAAGCGCGCAATACATACTCTCAGCTGACGACGATTCCGGTTGACGCATTTTTTAAAGATCCTGATGATGGAACATTGCGGCAATTTAAAGATATTGATTTAACATTTACCTGTCTTGCAGCATTCGAGTCTAATTACGACAACACAATTACGAACAAAAAAAATGATTCGGTTGGTGTTGATTATGGACTGTTGCAAATCAATAGTTTAAGTTTTCGTCAATGTGCTCATAGGATGTATATGGATCTTTCCTTGTATCAGGAGGAAGATAATTTTGCTAAAGTAGATGGATTTTTTAGAAATCTTGAGAGTCAGCTATTATTAGCCACAAGCTTTGATGATTTTCTATCAAAACTTAGTCCTAAAGAAAAATCTGTATATTTTGAAGTGGCCCAGTGGCTGACCGCCCCGAAAGGAGATAATTTCCAAGGGGCTGTAAATAATGCTCGCTGTGCCTATGCTGTTGCTAATTGGGATAGAGTCGAACGCAAATTTACCCACGTTGGGCGTTATAAAACATTTTTAAGTGATACTTTTAAGGACTATTGTCTTAATTTTACCTTAGAGAGTACAGCTGATGAACATCGTGCAGCAAAACAAAGAGCGCTTTGCTGTTATCAACCCTGGATTGATATGGGTTATTGTAAAACGGGGGCCAAAAAAAATTGCTAAAATGTTTATTCCCATAAAGGAGCCATATATTCTTATTGATAATAACAAGTGGTCAGACTCCCCTCTGGCGGGGGAATAAGAAAAATCAATTCGCTACTTTCTTTGAAATATAAGACATCAAGGCGATCATTCTGGTTGTAACACTCGACAATACCGAGATCAAGGTGTGGAAAGTCAAAGCTTGATTTTAAGATAATTTTTTCTTGATAGCTAATTTTGATTTTCGTATCTGGCGGGAGATTATCAAGAAAATGTACGGTATTTTCGCCTTCGTTGTATACATATAAATCGGCAGAAATTTCTTTGTTATTAAAATATATGTGGAGTGAGCCAGGGACGGGGGTAGTTTCAAGACTGACAGCTTTAGCTTCTTTTTCCTGAAATTCAACACTAATCGAATCCTCAGGCTTTAAAATGTAGCGGAGAACTAGGTTTTTTCCACTAATCATCCACCCCTGGTCCATAACCTGCCCATTATAGACAACTTTCACAGTGGAAAGAGCTGGTTCCTTCCCGAGGGGAATAAGCACTTTTACCAGTTGACCAATATCCTTACTAATTTCTCCTAGCGTTTCCGAGTAGTCTGCTGCACAGACACTCCCCCAAAGCCCCCCGGTCTTTTCTACAAGCTCCGCATGGGGGGCTGCAGGAGGCTCAAAAGCGGAAGGGCATCTTTCCTTAGGCACGGATGGGTGCCAGATAAAGCCATAAAATTTTACTGTTTCTCCAGGTTTATAACCTATCTCCTTAAAAGCATCGACCACGTCATCTGGAGTTACATCAGAGGTAGAATCTTCCGTTTCATCGGAAACCAAGATCACCGCAAACTTCGCATTTTTCCTAAGCCAAGAAGCCCCCCCGGCGCAACCCTTAGGTCCCTTGAGATGTTCAACGAGCATTTGTTGCCCTGTTTCCCAAGCACTTCCCCAGGTCCCAACCGTAATAGCTTCTCGGTACCGTTCTTCGACATTTTCTGTTTTGGGACTTATCGGGAGATAGGACTGGGTCGGGCACGGATTGTCAGTAGTAATGACATTGATTTGCCAGTCGGTGTGTGCCAAATTTTTGAGGAGAACATTAAGCTTTGTCGACAAATTCGTCTGTTCTTCCCACATAGAGCCTGAATTATCGATCACCATCAATATATCAATCTGCGGCGGTGTATCTGCAGACTGTACGTAGTCAACTTTGAAAACATTAGAATTATCAATAAAAATTTCCTGATTAATCTGTTTTCCAGAGATTTGCGTAATTACGAAAGTTTTTTCATTGTCTTTTGATGATAGAACCTGATCAGAAACGAGCATAGGTGTGGGAGTTGATTCGGTTTTCTTGGAGCTGCTATCACCGCAACCACATATACCACTAATTATGATAAGACTTAAGACAGACCTGATATTCATAGAGTCCTCGATTTCTTATTAAGGTTTCCCCAACAAGTAAAAGCAATTAAAACTGTGACTCACAGAATATCCCGCGCATTATCTAGGCATTTTTCTATGAGCTTGGATTTCTTTAATTATAACTCGTTCATAAGATAAAATAAGAAAGGGGGAAATTGCCTAATCAGTATAATTTGGTAAACTCTAATAAAAGAGTGGATAAATTCGGATATTTAATTCTTAAACCTGGATTTTCCTCCAGATTTATTATGAGTTTCTTTCGCACGATGAGCAGCCCCTTAAACCCATTAAAGGAAAACGTTAATTTCATATGGGTTTTTCAAATTTTTTATCATAAAATAACGGTCCATGTTTTTTAGGTAGGAGGAAAGACTTATTAATAAAGTAAAATTTTATCTCTTGCGCTTTTTTATCTCTGGCCTTCCCGGAATTTTGTGCAACTGCGGCAGTGACTCCCTTGAATTAAACTTGAATCATACCACCTCTATCGCGACACCTCGATCAACTGGCATGCAATCGAGCCACACCCTGGCTGTATTTGATAAAGATTTTATGTTTGGCATTGCTTCCGCTCCTGCCCAGGCAGAGGATGGTCTCAACGATGACTGGAAACGACATGCCGAACCTCCATATAACTTTGTGTCCGCCTATAAGAATATTGAAAGAGCTGAGAAAAGATTAAATTTTTGGAGCCGTCCAGACGTCGAAATAGATTTGGCTAAAAATTTGGGAGCAGATATTTACCGCTATGGTATTGCTTGGCAGCGTTTGGCTCCAGAAGATCCCAGCACATTTTGTCAAAAAATAAATCCGTCCAGCACATGCCTAGGCGGCATTCAAGATGAAGCTGCATGGGAACATTACCGCGACGAAATATTCAATAGAGTAGATGCAACCGGGATGAAAACAATGCTGACCTTATTTCATCATTCTGCACCTCTTTGGTTTGTTGATAGCAAAGGTTGGCTTAACCCAAATAATGCCAAAAAATTTGTAAATTTTTCTAAAGATATTATCAACCGAATTCAAAGGGACGGCATCAATATAGATTATTGGATAACCTTAAATGAGCCCAATATCTATACCTTACATAGTTATATTGCCGGAATTTGGCCGGGACGCACTCCAGGATCATCGGCATTCGTCATCCCTAATTTGCTCGATTACGTCAAACTTGGCCCACTAAAAGGCAAATATTACCAAGCGATTGATAATATGATTGTTGCACACAAAGAGGTCTATGATTATATCCACCAAATTTTTCCTCATGCGAAAGTAAGTTTTGCGCATAATATGAGTAAATTTGCCACCTCAGGACGTAAAAATCTTTTTAGCAAAATCACAGAGGCTATAGTCGCGAGGGAAGCTCAGTTTATTCATAATCAATACCTGCTTGACTCACTAAGCTCGCACTTAGATTTTATCGGAATCAATTATTATGGACGTGAAATTTTATCGCTGTCTGGACCTTATACCGACCCAGAAAGTGAATACATGGACTCAGGCAGGAACATTGATCCTGAGGGTTTTTTTGAAACCATTATGTGGACTCATAAGCGCTATAATAAAAATAATGACCAAATATTACCTATTTTTATCACCGAAAACGGTATATCTGATTCGACCGACACTTTAAGATCTGCTTATTTAATAGAGCATCTTTTAGCTCTTAAAGCAGCTCAAAATGAAGGCGTGCCTATACTTGGTTATATATACTGGACTCTATCCGACAATTTTGAATGGAGCGATGGCTACTGCCCAAAATTTGGACTTCTTGCCGTTGACCGCAGTGACCCCGAGTTAGAAACAAGAATTATTCGTCCGTTTAGCTATAAAATTTTTAAAGATATATTTGCCCATCGCCGTATCACAAATATACAGCGGAATCAGTCATGGCAAAAAGTTATGCGCGCTAAAGGGCAGCCCCAGCCAATGTGCCGCGATCTCGATGGCGTCACGGCATTTGATGAGCCTAATAATGACATAAGGCAATACACAGGATTTAACTGGCAGTTTCATTTATAATCCACGGTTACCGGATTTATTTTAAGATGAATTTCCAAAATAATTTTGCTGTTAAGGGTTACCACAATCATAATGTGGTTCATTTTAAAACGCAGTGGCCACATAATTGAATGGTGATCTTTAGAGCACAGACCAACACGGCTGCTTTTGTGGGTCATAAAATATAAAGGGGACGGTCCCTTTAAGCGCGGATAAATCACTGTGAACTTTGCAGCGCTGGGTTGCCGTATTTTGCCACTGAAATGTTAAAGTATGTGCCCAGTGCCCCCACACATTGCCGCTGCCCCCACAGCTTAGCTCAAGGCCATTAATGTTTTGCCACCAGCCTGTACTGATTCCTACGCCCACGTCACTCGCCTTGCCTTCATGATTCACGGCAACTGAATAAAAATTGTTGCCCGCACCTTCTGTAGACTCCCCTGATGCGGAGGTTGATATTGGGGAGAATATTGTAGTTTGGAAAACACCGTTGCTCCCGGTTTCAAAGACTTGGTTTTTATTGATAGCGTCCTGCAAGCCCTGGTCATTTCCATGAAACGACCCACCATCAACAAAACCGCTATTGTTAATATTAAGTTTTACCCCTGCCATCGGACTATTATTTTCATCGACAACCCAAATTTTTAAATAAGGATCCCCATTGGCTCCCTCATTACAGTTAACCTGATGATTAGAAATTAACTTAAAAACTCCAGGCGTGGGATTATTATTATAGGGTGCGCGCACCGTAATTTTTTGCGCAATTTCAGTGGCTCCTTGATATTTGATCGAAAAACACAGTTCACCTTGCTTGATCTCTGGAATTTGAAAGTAGTACATGGAAAATGCCGAGTCAGTTTTAAATACCGGGCTAAATGTATTTTTACCTGAACTTGTTTCTACCTCGAGACTCGGAAAATTTGTCACCGAGATATGCGATGATCTGGTCTTAACAGCAATACTTAAAGTATCTCCAGCAATATAATCAATACCGTCAATATAGGCTTTCACCAGTTCTTGTGGCACTGCCATTTCCGGGGTACACGTAAAACTTGACAGGGCCTGTGACTTATTACTCTGGCAGCTTAGATCTCTCCGAGGATCACAGGTCGTTTCAGCTCCTGGCTGCGCCCCCGATTGGACTGCTTTTTTTGTTCTATTAGCGGTGGTATTGCAAGAGAAAAAAAAGACAAAAGAAATGAGCGATAAAAATATTCGGGTTTTGTGTCGGGTAGAATTCATGATTTTTACTCCTAGTTAAAGTTAATTTTAGATCGTTTCATCGTCATGAAAGCCCCCACAGAACCCATCGAGCAGTTTTCCCGCAATGGGCTCTTCAGCAATGCTTTCCC
>JAUILP010000024.1 GCA_030432875.1 Oligoflexia bacterium
TCAAAATTAGCTTTGCTTCAGAGCAATTTTCAAAGCTATTAGCATCACAACTTTGGATCGCACTAGCGACTCTATATAAAATGCGAACAAGATCTAACTGTTCACGGTTTGCGGTGTTTTTGGGGCTAATTTGTCCGACAAAATTTTGAAGCAATTGATCTGATTGATTTAGGGTTTTCCACAGACCCTGTTGGGTTCTTACTAAATTTTGAAGCGATGGATTTGATCGATCAAGGCTTTTCCAAAGGTCTTGTTGAGTTCTTACCAAATCTTCAAATTTTTTTAACTCTTCGTGACTGAAAACATCTTTGCTGACCTGAGCTGAAAAAATTTCCAAGTCTTCCCAAAGGTAAACTAATGTAGAGACCTGTGATGATGGATCGATTGTAATATGTTCGGGATCATTTTTTCTTATTTCATAAAAAGCCCGCCCATTTAACAGCATACGTTCAAGTTTTTTTTGCTCACTTATCGTATCAAGAAAATCACTTTGGGCGGATGTGGCGATCAAATCATTATAGCGAGTGTATTCGGGCTGGCCATATAAGGCCGAAGAAATATTGGATTTAAGAAAAACTGCCGGTTCACCAATCCCTGCTTTTTGCAGAAATTCCTGCCATGCGGCAATTTTTTTTTGGTACACAAACTCGATGGGGAAAGTATGAATTTCGTTATTTATATTGGTAGTAAATTCAGCTTTTCTCACGGCTCGTGGATAGAAGCAATGCCGAGATGTCCAGGCTTTGATGGAAAAATATTTTTCGCTTTCATCTAAAATTATAGAAGCTGTGCAGGTGACATGGATATCCTGCGGATTTTTAACAGCTTCTAAAAAAGCATCCTGATTTGATGTTAAAACGGTATTTTCTTTGTAAGGCAACAGATTTAAAGCATCACTACTTAGCGTTATATTGAGCTGGCCAGAGAGAAAATAGGCATCTGAGTGATTGATATCTCGATTGAGTATTATGGAACGCGGCGGCACGTTGTTCAAACATGAAGAAGCCTGTTTTTTAGGTTTGCAGCCCCAAAAAAGCGTTATATACACAAAAATTGTCAGAAGTTGTCTCATCATAAAAACTCAGCAAAAAATAGTATTTGCGTCCGAAGTTCCATCTGTTATTCGGATAAAAAAGAAATTTATTAAATTAATTTTAAATATCTACAATTAGTTTCCGATAACTTGGGCCAGAATTCTTACAAATGGCGGAAATAGAACTTTTTGGATCGCCCAGGCTTTTATTGGTATTGAAGGCACTGGGTCAATGAAATGGGATCAGGGATGGTTAATCATGCCAGGTAAAAATTTGCTTTTCTTTGGTACCTTGATCAGTGTTTCTTTAGCACTTATCTTTAGCTATTTTAGTCGTAACGGTTCTTCTGCGGTTTCAGCTAAAAACTTAACTAAAACTCCCAAAGTAATAAATATCGTGCCATTAAATAGAAGTATGATTTCAAATGTCTTTAGTTTTGCTTGTCCGAGCGGTGAAGGGATTGCGTTGTCATTTGACAGTGACAAAAATCAAAAGGCAAAATTAATTTCGTGTTTTTCAGCAGAATCTCCTGATAATACCCAGGTCGAAGATGGTGCTAGTGAAAATATTATCTCTGAAACTGCTTCTAAAGACAGTACGCATTCTTTAATTCAAGCGGTTTGTGAGTATAGTGATTTTCAAAATGGGTATAACAAAAACGCAATTTTCGCAGCATTACACCAGGATATCTCTCGTAAAATGGCTTTGCCTTACTACAAAAAAAAGGCTGATAATACCTGCGAAAAAATGGTTGCTAATTTGCAACGAGTACAAGACTTAGATTTAAAGCTATCTCAAGGAGCTTGTGACTTAGGGGATTTAAGTACTTTTAGTAATTTGAAAAAATTAAAATTACACCTTGATAGCAGTGTCTTTTGCACAAATATAAGTGACCTAGGGAAACGTTTACGCTTATTGCTTGTTAAAGGAGGCATACTAAAAAACCCACGATTTAAGGTGGAAAAATGGCCATATTTGGAAGAACTTGAGCTCATAGAAACGAAGGTTTCTCCGGCGGATATTGCAGCTATTTCTGATCTTAACTCTCTAAGAAAGCTCTCCGTTTCTTCGATGAAACTGAAGAGTATTCCCGATTTTTCTAACAACACGCAGCTGGTTTATCTGGATGTTAGTTGGAATAATTTGGAAACAATTAACCCTGGTTTTCTTCCCAAAGCCCTAAAAGACATTAAACTTTATGGAAACCCCATTAAGGTTATGGATGCCTTTAATCTAGTATTCAATAAAGAATTTCCCGAACTATCCGTTGATCTACCCAAAAAAGCCACACTTCTTTTTGTAGAATAAGGACGCGTCTCATAATTCCACCCAATGGGCTGATATTTTTCCAAAAATTCTCGCGCGTTACAAATTTCCCTACAAGTATGTGCTATATATTCCGAAAATAACCAAACAGCGAGTAATTCGATGGGAAAAACGAAGAAGGGGGGGCTATCATTTTTAATTCTTTGAGCATGACAAAACTAAAAAGACTTTTAGGTATTACGGGCTTTGTGGTCGCGTGCCTCATGTGCTGGACTTGTGGCAAGAAAAAAACTCAGTCTGAAGACCAGCAAGCGGCGGATGCTATTCCCGAAAACAATCAGGGGGTAGCTCAGCCTGACACAGATGCGGCAACGGTTTCTACTGTTAAAAATAGCGGTCCAGCACTCCCAAACGCTACTGGTGAAAACACGGATAATATCACGCCAGAAAATATGGTTATTCCCCCTGCCCCCAAGTTGCTAGAGCCCAGTCTTTCCGCAATTATTTCCCGATTAGATTCGCAAAATATCAGAGGTGCGTGCGAAAATGGTTCGACTGTTTTTATTACGGGAGCTATGGAAGCAAGTTGTGCCTGTATTGATGGTGTTTTTAGTTTTGATGTTACCAAATCTGTAGATGGCATATATGATTTTGCCTTTGGCCAGTTTGAAAATGAGGCCTTTAAATCTTCTTTAACTTTGCTTCAGTGGGTGCGCGATACTAAGACGCCTTCGCCTTTGGCTATCGCGCGCCCTGGAAGTAATCCCTATATTTCTGGTGAAACAGTTCTTACGATTGCAGGCGCTTGCGAGCAAGACAGTAAGATTTTAATTTCCGAGGGAAATAAAAACAGTGAATTTTTGTGTCAAGAAAGTCATTTTTCCATCCCTGTTCAAAAAGACCAAGATGGTACCTATGATTTCGCGCTAATACAGACTGATTTGGCGGGAAATGTGTCTTCGCCTGTTTTGGTGCAGTGGCAGAGAGACACTGCTATGCCACCTGCGCCTAATTTATCCCTACCCGTAGCCAATCCTTATATATCATCATCACCAAAGCTGAATGTCGCGGGATCTTGTCTTGATGGCTATAAAGTCAACCTATCTCTACAAGACAACGCCAACCAAGAAGTCATCTTTTCAGATACGGCCCAATGTTTTGACAATCAATTTGCTTTTAATATTGATTTAACTCAAGACACGAATGGTGAGTACGGTATCTATGTCAACCAGGAAAACACTCTTTCTCACTTGACCTCTGCAGAAACTAGCCTAAGGTGGATCTATGATAACTTGATTCCAAGCGCTCCCATAATCGAGGCACCAGCCACATCATCAGCAATTACCAGTAGCCATAATTTATCAATAAGCGGCACCTGTGAAGAAAGTGCCACAGTCAACCTGGTCGCTATTAACTATCCCGAGCATAACACGGGTGAAATTTGCCAAGCAGGACATTTTTCTTTCAATTTAATGGTGGCAAGAGATGGCATTTATTCGTATTCAATAAGCCAAAAAGATTTGGCTCTAAATGAATCAGCGGCGAGCGTGTTTATTTGGGAGTCAGATACTTTAGCTCCTTCAAAGCCAACCATTTCTGCCCCTGCCGAGTCACCCTATTTCTCAAGTAATGCGGCGCTTGCTATTTCAGGGGCATGTGAGAGCGGCAGTAAAATATTTCTTTCGGGGGCGGATGCGCAAAATGTTCTATGCATTAACGATAATTTTTCTTTTTCCGTAGCAAAAACTCAGGATCAAAAATACGATTTTCAGGTGCGGCAAATTGATAAAGCAGGAAACAGCTCTGAAGCTGTAGATATAGCCTGGCACTTGGACCGAGAAGCTCCGATCGGGCCGCAAATTGTGTCACCTTTACAAGAACCATTTATTTCCGGAGGCTCACGGTATGAGGTTTCCTTGTCTTGTGAGGGTAGCAATACGGTAAGTCTGTCGGGAGATGACACACAAGTCCAGACTTGCCAAAATCAAATAGTCTCATTTATTGTTTCCAAATCCTCTGACGGACTTTATCGTTTTTCATTTACTGAAACAGATCTAGCGGGAAATACCTCTTCGGCGACGACCTCTTCCTGGCAGCGGGACACAGCTCAACCTGTGCCTGTATCTGTTACCGCGCCGAGTGTCGCGGTGTACTCAAGCAATGTTTCCCTTCTCGACATTTCTGGTATGTGTTCCTCTGATCATGTTGTCAGTATTAGCAGCGGCATTGCGGCAAATGAGGTTGCCGAACCACAGGGATCGCTAAGCCAAACCTGCAAAAATGGTGGATGGCATTTTAAGATCGAAAAACCAAATGATGGTGTTTTTGCGATTAAATTTAATCAAAAAAATCCCAACAATAATTTGATATCTGGTGATACTAATTTCATATGGACAAAAGATTCTGTCGCCCCCGCAAAGCCAATCGTCACGGATCCAAGTATTTCTCCATTTACCTCTGCCGCGGATGTTTTTGATGTTTTTGGTAAATGCGAAAATGATGCTGAGGTTTTTCTAACCGGGGCGGGAGAAAATCAGAAGATAGTTTGCGTGATGAGTGAGTTTTCTTTTTCGGTAAACCGAACTGATGACGGCATTTACTCTTTTATCGTTTTTCAAAGGGATGCTGCTTCAAATCAGTCCCCTTCACAAGCTATAATGTGGAATCGCGATACGGCTATTCCGCTAGCGCCAAGTATTATTTCTCCAACGATCAGTCCTTTCTATACAAGTCAGGCCACCTTGATACTCAGTGGAAGTTGCCAAGGACCAAATTATGAGGTGAATCTATCTGGCGACATAAATCCTTCAGATGTTATGAACCCTGCGGGGAGCCTCCTTGCTTCTTGTCAGTCTGACAATACCTATTCTTTTGCGATCAAAAAATTACAGGATGGAACATATCATTTTGCGGTTTCTCAGCAAAATAACCTAACCCAGCTAGAGTCTGCTCAGCAGCATTTGACTTGGATAAAAGATACCGTTGCCCCAAGTGCCCCGAGTATTGTAAAGCCTGTAGGATCAGCCAGCACATCACCAAGTTTTTTGACGATAAAAGGGGGCTGCGAGCAAAACGCAACAGTATATTTGACAGGAGCTGATACGCAGCAAAGCATGTGCAGTAATTTTGAATTCCTATTCACCGTCCATAAAGACGTTGACGGTACTTATCAGTTTAACGTCACTCAAGGTGATTTGGCGGGTAATGTTTCTACTGCTTCGGCAGTCAATTGGACGCGGGATTCTTCGGCATTGGCTGACATAGAAATTACCAGCCCTATAGCGCCAGGTATTTTTTACTCATCAGAAGACCAAATCATTATTTCTGGAATTTGCACACCCTTTTTAACTGTAACATTATCTGGAGACGTTTTGCCGAGTGAAGCCATAATCCCGGATAACTCATTAAGTCAGGTTTGTTCTTCCGCAGGGTTCTTTAGCTTCAATTTAAAAAAGCCAATAGTCGGTTCGTATTTACTCAATTTTAGTCAAACAAATTTCACCGGCACGAGCGGCATCACTGAGTTTCAGTGGACTATTGATAAAGCAGCCCCAGTCATCTCCTTGAGCGAGAAACCAGAAGCGGTGAGTTTAGTTGAAGATGTTCGCTTCGTCTTATCAGCTAACGAATCTTTGGTCAATTTTTACTGTTCTCTTGATGATGAAAACTCCCTTGTCGCCTGCCCTTCTACAGTGTCTTTCTCTCAGCTAGAAAATGGCTCTCATGTATTTTATGTTTTTGGTGAAGACGCTGCGGGTAATAAAGGCGCGACTTTAACATATAGTTGGGAACAAAAGGTTTTTCAAACATTGGCCTTGTATCACTTTAATAATAGCCCAGGAGCTACAGTTGACTCTTCGCTATATACCACAGGACCTCTTAATAATGCTCTGGTGGATAGTGGCACGAGTAGCGCGTCTTTGGCAAAATTTAGCGAGGGGCGCACGATGTCGGCTTCGGGCACAATGTCCGCGCCAAGTAGCCGCACTCTGCAGCTAGCCAGTACATCGATGACGGTGGAAGGGTGGTTTAAGATGACGCAGTCCCCCTCTAAAAATCGTTCTGCAGTGCTCCTTTCAAAATCTGGTAATACGGGGGACTTAGGTTGGGCGGTTAAACTCAGGCGCGGGCGTTCCACCTATCAGCTTAGTTTGTGGGGGAGTCTTGATGGGACATACCAAACGGAACGTCGCTCAAATAGTTTCTACATCAATAGCGATGTGTGGTATTTTTTTGCGGTTACCTGGAATAAAGGTGAGGTCAAATTCTTTATTAATGGAAATGAGGTCGGCAAAAGCTCGGTAGGAAGCGTCGGCTCAAGCGTCTTATTTAATAGTTCTGCTGACCTTACTTTAGGAGATGCTCTAGAGCCATTTCGTGGCGTATTAGATGAAATTAGATTGAGCAAATCTATTCGTTATACGGATTCGTTTTCTATCCCAACCCAGGAATTTAATGCAGACTAATTTGAGAATTAGTAAGGAAAACTGGATAAATTATATTTCAAAAACCCCTCATAACTATCTCGGTTACGATAATCTCAATCAATATAAAAGGTGATTTTTTCAAAAAATATTCAAGAAAATTTTAAAAATATCCGATAAGAGGAGTCTTATGACTCTTAGTAAATAGGATGAAATAAATGAAATATTATGATTTGCCTAAGTACAATGTTCTTATAATACTCTTTTTGACAAATTCCATAAATATTTCGTGCAATTCAGGCAATTTTTCGGGAGGCCCGACTAAGAAAGAACTGCCCCCCAAACCAGCTCAAACAAGTCCTGCTGCCGAGGAACACAGTGATGATGTCGTTTTAAAAAAAGAGAGTGAACAAAGTGGCGCTCTTGGCGGGGCTCCCGTCCTTGAGCCTCCCGCAACCTGCAAATCAAAAACAGTTTTAAAGCCATTAACGACATCAGTTACCAATGGTTCTGGACCGCAACTTATAAAATATGAAGCGAGCCTGGACCGCTGTCCGGGGTCTTTAGATTCTATAGTACTTAAAGAGCTTCTTTTTGATCTGGAAGCAAGTTTCTTTACGGGCGGAATCACTGCGCCAGCATATAGAATATATGATGCTAGTGCTGCTATGGAGGAAAAGGATAAAATTGCTGCCCAGGGTGTTTTTCAAATCATCCGGGGAAGCGACTTATTTGGAAACCAAGATAAGAATTATTTTCATTTTAAGACAGAAAAAATTTTAAGTAGTGAAAAATCATACGATAAAATAATCATAGAAATTGGACTTGGGGGTGTTTATTTATATAGGCAAGACCAGTCAACGGGAGAAGTGCCAAAGTCATTTAATATAAAAAGCTATTTTAAATTAGATGGTTTTGATCCTACGGAAAGCTTCATAACTTTTGTCAATATCTAGTCGGTAGCGAAGTTAGATCTTGTCTTTAGTGGTGCTAAGTGTCATTCGTTTGTATGTGTCTCGATTAAGGTAAGAAAGGCGCAAGCATACGAGGAATTGTATTTAGTAGATTAAAAAGCTAATTGTGGACCATAATCACCCTGCTCAAGGTATATTATGGGGCCGCTGCACCAGTATTTTTCGCGCTGATTTCCTCACCTGGCTCGACGAAGGATGGTGAAGAGTTTACAGCGAAATTATTTGGTGTCGATGTAGGGTTTTTGGGATCATAGGGGGCGGCGCTCGCCTCTCCTTTTTCCTGCTTAGCTTCAAGCTCTGTGGTTAGCTGCGGAGTACCGATCGCTTGTTCGCTAAAGGGAGGTTTTTCTGCATTGGCTTCCCCAGAAACAGTCTTCTCCATACTTTGCTCAGGAGCTTCCGCTGGGTTATTGCTTACGGGTGTGGCCACAGAGTTGATTTCATCAATACCGACCGTCCCGACGGCTGTTTTAAATGAGCCTGTATTGTTTTTAATATCAATCCCGGTGACTTTTAGTGTAGATGTAAAAGGCAAAGCGACGGGTTCGCCTTGAGGACCTTTTCCTTTGATCGATGCTGTATAAACGCCACTTCTGAGCGGGGCGCCATCTTTGCCTTTAGTCACGCTTTGCGTAAGTTTATGCTCACCAGCATTTATGACGCCGATGTTTTCTTCGGCAACTACCGTGCCACTGCCATCGCGAACACTAAGGACGGCTTCATTAATTGGCATGTCAGCCTTATAGCTAAGTCCACTAAAGGTTTTGCCATCAAAAAGCGCTCTTCCGCCCTCGACAGAAACCTCTTTGCCGACATAGTCTATCATGGTGACGGCTTGGCCCTGTTTCTGAATTCCGACAAGGTCTTCGATTTTTTTGTTCAGATTGAGCATTTGCTCTAAGCCGTTGAACTGGGCCATTTGAGCCGCCATTTCATAATCTTCTTTTGGTTTTAATGGGTCTTGGTTTTGAAGTTGCGCGATAAAAAGCTTTAAAAAATCATCCTTATCAAGTTGGTTTTTAGGGAGATTCTTTGGCGTAGTTTCCTTGTTTAAGGAATCAAAAAGTTCTTGGTCGGTTTTTCCAGTTAGTTCGCCCTTCTTTTTAGCTTTGCGATCTTCTTTGACATCGATATTGGAAAGGCCAACGAGATTGGCGAAGTCCGGCTTTTGATCACCTGTGCTATCGCGTACAGGCGCGGACACATTTGTCGTGTCAATGCCGATTTTACTGTTTCCAAACGGGCTGGTTGATGGATTTATCCGCTGACTAAGATCTGAATTCATAAGTAACCTTTATCCTATACCAGTACTGCGACCTGGCTATTGCCAAGAGCTATATTTGTGGGTGCGTGCCAGGGTTTTGGGTAAATATCCCGTTTTAAGGAATTTCCTAAACCACGGCGAGATTTGCTGAAATAATCTGGAGCGGACTCACCCCTTTGCTGATCAAATCCCTGCTGCTGGTTCTGCTGAGCAAAACCCGCAAAACCCCCTTTAGAAAAGGATTCTGTGTTAAATGTGGTGTTGTTCAGCGTGAGGCCATGCTGCGCAAGCGCTTCTTTGAGCTGAGGCAAATCATGGCGTATCATGGCAGAGGCTTGTTTATCAATATCGCTAAAATCAATGGCAACATTATTTCCTGTGACATCAATTTTAAGATCTAAGGGGCCTACGGAGCTGTTGTTCAGTGATAACGATAGGGTTCCGCCCCGAAATGATTGAGCCTCTTTAGATTTTACGGCGATTGCGTTATATACGTCATTGAGGTCGGTCTTTTGGGCAAATAGATTCTTACTTGCTATATTATCCACTGTCACGGGTTCCTGATGTGCTGCAAAAAATTTGCCATCCATTTCATTTTTACTTTGCCCCTCACGTCCAGAATCTTGGTTTTCTGAAAATTTATGGGAGCCGCCGCTTTGTAAATTTGACTCTATGGAGCCCAGTTCTCGAGCCATGGCCCCAATAGGTAGACCGGTGTCATTTTTTAGCTGTGATGCATTAGCTGGTACGGCATTCTCAATCGGTGCAAAATTGGAAGTGAGCAAGTTTTTCATGATGAAGCTTTGACTATTTTGAGGCTCATCAAAATTTGCGTTAGCGGGAATTGAAATGGCCGCTTCTGGGGTCTCTAATTTCCCCATCAAAGAACCTGGTTCGGTTAAAGTATGTTTTTGCGTGGCAAGGTCAATTGAACGATTGGTGGATGAAAGACCCCTGTTTTTTTCGCCAAAATATTTGCGCCAGGCGAGAGACTCGGTAAAGGTATTAGACGCCAAATCGTCATCAGAAGCTAATATATTGGCATCGGTCCTAATTTTGTCTTCATTTCCTTTTAGAGAAGTTACCTCTGAAATTTTTTCACCAAGAGCTGGGACATTGATACTTTGCTCCTGTTGTTCCAGCTGATTTAGTATGTCTAATGAAGCAAAGCTATTTTCTGCTGTTCTCGTAGCATCGCCTAAAGGCATATCCGCGAGATTAGAGCTGGGGGCAAAGCTTAAATTTTTAATATCTCTTTGGGGATTAAATAAGTTCGTTTTGACATCACGAGCAATTAAAGATATTTCGCCGTCATTATTCAGATTTTGTTCGGCACTAGAGATCAGGTTGTCTGCTGTAAAACGAGGAGCGGAGCTGACTTGAGCAGGATTTGTCGCTCTTCCCACTAGACCGTTTACAGGAGAACTCGCCACTGGGGAAGTATACTGTGCGCCACTCGCGCCATTAAGCGGCGCATTGCCAAGTTCGCTTAAATTTGTGTTGATCGTAGGATTTAAGGGACTAGTTTTTATTGCCTTTAAGGCATTTGGATTAATATTTTTTCCTAAGATGCCACTATCGTCTTGAGACTGGAGGAGATTTTCCATCTCGATATTTTGACTTAGTCCAATATTTGCATTTATCCGCAATTTCAATTTTTCTAGCTCGGCGCCGATGATTTTAGGATTGAAGCCAAAATCCTGAAGAAGCGCGTCCATCCGCATCGGCTGCTGCAAATTAAATCCAAGTTTTTCCAGTTCGGCGAGCTTTGCTTCTGGTATCCCAAGTTTGGTCAAAAGATTGCGTAAGGGGCCATTTTGGGTAAGAGCATCAGCACTGGGAATAGTGAGGCTTTCTGCAATCAAGGAATTACTTGAGGTAAGGTTTTCCATAGCCTGTTCAGGAATAGAATCAGCCTCGCCAGCGAGTATTTTAAATGAGGGGTAATGTACTATAAGGTTTTGGGTGCCGCCAAGGTATTGGAGAATTTCTTTGGTGTCCCTTGACGCGTTGTTTTTTTTGTCGCTTTGCTTGGCGACACTGCGTGGTGATTCGCCATCGATTTTTTCGTTCCCAGAGTCAGTAGTATCATTTTCCTTTTGAGTTTTTTTGGGCGTGGTCGCTACCGGAGATGCTTGCCCTTTATTATCCCCCACCTCATTTCGGGCAATGGAAACATCTTTTTCATCTTTTTTAGGTTCAGGGCTACGCGTAGGCATTTTCGTTTGCGCTGGCGACGAGCTTCTATCAAGGGTTTCCTTAACGCTTCCCAAATTTTTTGCCGTTCTCTCTTTGGGGCTGCTTGTGAGTCCATCCACGAGTTTAGCGGGCGTTCCCCGGTCTGGTGCCGAAAAAATAGTTTGCTTGCTTGGGCCTTTTGTTTGGGCCAAATTGGGTTTTAAAAACTGACTGAAATTGTCAGTGATTTGACGAGTATTATTTAATGACTTGCCACCCGCTTGAAATAAGCTTTCCCGACCGGTAGATTTATTACCGCTCTTTTGAGGACTAGGTATTTCTTTTTTAAATAAACCGAGATTTAAAAAATCCATGTAATCCTTAAGTGTACAAGTAAAATAGAATGCCTAATACCCATGAGCATCACGATAAATGAGGCTTTCGCTGCCAAATCGCCTTTGGCACGAATCCATAATGAAAATAAATTTTTCTGTAGGTGCTATAGCATAACCCGTGCCACTTTTGCAGCAAATGATTTTAGATGTTTATGTGTCTTGTGGGTCAGTCTAAGGGGAAGAAAATGCTTGGGCCTATAAAGATTTTTCCTAGCAAATTATTTGCATATTCACCGGCAGCTTTATTCAAAATGATGTGGTACTATTCTTAAAATATTTGAAAACATCAAAAATTATAGTCTTTAAAAGTTGGTATTTCAAAAAGTAGTCGCAGTTTATCTTGGGAAAATTTTTTCGTGACCGAAGCGTGCACATTTACATATTATAATGGTTTACTGGTCGCAGATACAAATCTTGACTTACAGGGCATCACGGGATTTGCTTGGGATCCTCGCTTGGGGGCCTGGTCAGCGCCCGGTTATCTCTATCGCGATACCATTTTGCAGTGCCTTATGCGTAAGATCAAATTTTTGGACTCAGCCAAAGCTTATGAAAAATTGCTCTTAACGCCAAAGAGTCGTATGAATTTACGGCCATACCAGGCGGAGGCCTTATCGGCTTGGGAACAAAATAAAATGTATGGCACGGTTTGCCTACCGACGGGAGCGGGTAAAACTGTTCTGGCTATGGCTGCCATCGACAAAGCGCTGCGCAGTACCCTAGTTGTTGTGCCCACGATAGAACTTGTGCATCAATGGCAAAAGGTGATTGGCGAGCATTTCGGGTGTTCTATAGGGCAGTGGGGGGACGGGAAAATGCTTACCGAAGCGATTACCGTCAGTACCTACGATTCTGCGGCAATGCATATTGAAAAATGCGGGGACAAATTTGGCCTGCTTATATTTGATGAGTGCCACCATTTGCCCGCACCTGGTTACCAAAAAATTGCTCTCGTAAGTCTAGCTCCATTTCGCCTTGGTCTGTCTGCTACTTTGGAACGCGCCGATGGTAAGGAATCTGTTATTTACGAATTAGTAGGGCCGATTGTTTATCAGGCGAGCATCAAAGACCTGGCATCGCATTTTTTATCTCCTTATGACGTCGTGACACTAGAGGTCCCCTTTTCTGAGGATGAACAGGAGCGTTACCGAGAGGCTCGCGAATATTATACGGACTTTATTAAAGAGCAGCGCATAAATATGTCTTCTCCGCAGGGGTGGCAGGAGTTTATTATCCGCGTCGCCCGTTCTCCTCGTGGTAGTGCTGTGATGCAAGCCTATTTGGAACAAAAAAAACTGGCGCAGGGAGCGCAAAGCAAGCTGACTGTCCTTTGGGATCTTCTTATTAAACATAAAGAAGAAAGGATGATCATCTTTACAGAGAACAACCAATTCGCCTATCACATTGGACAGCAATTCTTTTTGCCCGTGTTAACCCATAAAACAAAATCTAAAGAACGCAAAAAATTTCTTGATTCGTTTAAATCTGGAGAGATCACGACGCTGGTCACTTCTAAAGTATTAAACGAAGGGGTGGACGTCCCTGAAGCTAGTGTTGGTGTTGTTATGTCGGGTAATGCCACTGTAAGGGAACACGTTCAGCGCCTGGGAAGGATTTTACGACCGTCATCAGGCAAGCGCGCCACTCTTTATGAGCTGATTACGCAGGGAAGCAACGAGCATTTTGTGAGCAAACGGCGGAGGCAGCATAGTGCTTACCAAAAATAGTCTTAAAATCGCTAGACGCGGTGACAAAATATACCCAGGATTTCTTGAAGATCTCGAAGAAGTACATGAGGTTTATCTGCAGCAGTTAAATACTTTATTTAATAGTGCAGCAAAAAATGCAGCAAATCTAGAAGAAGTTAAAAACCAGCTCAAAATTTTAAATACGTCTCTAGACCAAAAAACTAAAAGTGGTTTTAATGAAATTATGATGGACCGCGCTGATTTCGGACATGGGGAGGATTTGGATTGTAGTGAGTTGCGCTGGGAGTTGATAAAGGCGTCTCAGGATATACGCCGAGAATTTAGTTGCGGTGACCTAAAGAATTTTGCTGCATTTGACGAGTCTATCAGCGTGAGGTTTTCTAAATCAGCTCTAGATTTAAGGCAGTCTCTATACGGTGATTTGCCGGATGCTCGGCAAATTAAATCATTTAAAGAAATACTTCCTCAGGGATTTGTTTTTACCTATAACCGCGCTCTGGCGGCTCTGGTGCTTCAATACGCGCAAAAGTTGATTTTAACAGTTCCGCAAAAGACTTCTCACAACGATTTGCGTGTGTTTATGCAAAAATTAAAAACGCTTCGACTCCTAGCCGAAATTGATCAAAGTGACGGAAATTATATATTTACAGTGTCTGGGCCTTTAAGCATTGGAGATTTTCCGCAGATTTACGGGGCAAATTACCGGGCTCTAATGGATATGATTTTAAATTTAAAATCATGGTCACTACGCGCAGAGCTTGTAATATATGAAAAAAAAGGGATTTTGGATTTATCTCAAGAGAAGCATGGACACTTATTTTATGCGGCACTTCCGACGCTCGAAACTGTTGTCGATCCCAGTACGCAAATTTTTATCGATAACTTCAATGAGAAGGTGACGCAGTATGAGATTAGCCAAGCCAAAGAATGGATTACTTTAGCGCCTGGGGTAAAAATATTTCCTGACTATCTGATTTGCGATAAAAAAACGAAAGAGAAATTTTATTTAGAATGTTTTCCTCCGTGGGGAGAAGGCGTATTATTGAGGCGCCTCGGTGAGGTGGAAAAAATAGCTAAGGATAAACGCGCAAAACGCCTGCCGCGGTTTCTTATAGCGGTTGATCAAAAATTAGGTAAAAAATCTCGAGTCAGTGTAGTTCTCGGAACTTCGGAATACTTTGCTGAAAATGGCTTTATGTTTAGTGATTTTCCAAGTGCGGTCCGTTTAAAGAAAATATTGCTGACTTAAAGATAACATCTGGTCTTTACAAAGAAAATGGGGGGCGATCTCAGCCAAGATCTGCTCTGTGATCCCCGCGATAAAACGTCAACGCCAGTACTAATGCCAACACCAATGCCAACGACTACGCTTAATCGATGGACGCTCATAGTCCAGGAAGGGGCGACGCCGACGAAATCACAAGCACTGACGTCAACGTATACCGCTAAATTTACCGGTTTATTTGCGCAGTAACGTTCGTATGGCTCGCGCTAGGTTACTTCTAAATATCTAAAATATTAGTCTTTGATGCCAAATACTTAATGACTTTATCCTTTATGGCATCCAATCGAGTTTTCCTGCTTTACTTTATGAACGAGATTTACTATTGTCTCCGCGATCTTGGAAACCTTTTACGGAGAACACACTATGAAAGCAAAATCTTTTTTTTCAATCACCTCAAAAAATGTATCCGGTACTTTTGGTCTTTTTTGTTTTTTATTTTTTACGTTTGCGCAGCCTGCTATTTCTAGTTCTAGTACTGCTTCTAGTACTGATTCAAGTGCTGCTTCGTCAAAATTTGAAACAGATGCGTTTAAAAATTATTTTTCATTTCTCAATGAAATATCTTCAGAAGGTCCATCCCTCGAATTTTTTGAAGCTCACTTTGGTGCTTACTGGGATTCTGATTATGCCCGCTGTGAAGATAAAAATGGTCAGTTTTTCGTGAATTTTTTAGGTGATTTAAATGAATCTGTTGTTTACTGGCTTGAAGGTGATGAACTTGATCAGCTCAATAGCTTATACAACAAAGTGGGTATGGATATGGTATACCTCATGCCGGATGAAAAAATAAATTTTTGCCACCTAAAATACTGTGCAGGATATTCGTGTACGGAATATTATTCATTTGTTCGTGAGGATGGCGACACGTTACAGTTTGAGCTTGGAATCGAACGATAATCATCTTTACTGACTGAAAAATTTATACGGACTTATTTTAATAAACCCAGCTGGCGCGGTTTAAGTGCTAGCTGGGTTTATGCTTTTAGCCTACGAGGCTCTACCTTTTTTTCATCAATCTTCTAGTACCTTGTCTTCTATTTTCTTTTCTGGAGGACGGGGTGGTTCGACATGGTTTGCCTTTGCCTCTTCAGTTGCTAATTCGATAACTTCATAACCACGCTCACGTGAAACCGTGTCATCTTCAGCCATGACATCTTTATCAATTTCATAAAGACCTGTGGCACTTTTCTTAAAGCATTGTTTAGTGATTTTACTTCCCTCATTGCTATCGTAACGATCGTCTTTGTCGGGGTGGCTATTTGCTGATCCCTGAGGATGCCAGTAGCCTGTTGGCTTTAAAGAATTAGTCGCGCTAGGCGCGCTTATCGACTTTCTGATGCTGACATTTCGAGCATTACCGGAAACTCCACAGCCTTTAAGGACATCATTTTCGTCATTTTCTATATTAAATAAAAATCCTCGTGCTGATTCGTTATAATTGCCCCCAGGATTCATCCAGTAGGCAAGGCGCCCTTCACTGGTATCCGGGTTCATGTCAAAAGAAACAAACTTTATCGCATGTACGGTCTCATTACCTGCGTTTTCTGGTATGCCGGGATAGTTTACGAGACCTGTGTCGTCAAAGGGATCTATAGTGTTTACGATTTGAGCAAAGCGAGTTTCAGCGCGCATGCGTGGTTCACCATCATCATCAATAAATTTGTGATAGTTTATAGACATAACGTTGTTTTTATTCGCGGTATTGTTGGGATCACCGCCGCCAGGACCTGGGCCAGGGCCGGGAGCCCCTTGTTGCTGAGGAGGGTTTTGGGGTGGGTCATCTACCAGCTGCGCGTCCGGTTGTCCCCTTTTAATCCATAAAGTTCCACTCATTTCACCGGTTTCTTTGTTGGCCACGTTATAGAGGTTGAGTTCACGGACCTCTCCATTTAATAGAACAAATTCCACTGAGGTATGATATACCTCATCACCTTCGGCAGTATCATCATTGCGCCTTACGATAGCTGAGCTTACTTCAGGTCCTCCTTGATCACCTAAGGTGCTGACGACTGAAGTTAAATCAGTATTCTCCCCTGCAGCTAATTCCGTTGCAACTCCCGCCTTTTTTGCTGCACATAGGAGTCCGGACACCATGGCAACCGCTTGGTCAACCTGCTCAACGGTATCATTGACTTCTGAGCGGGTGAAAGCGACTAAACAGGCTTCACCATTGCCATCCGTTCCATCGATGGTTCCAAACTCACGAGCATTTTGCTGGTCGGTAATATGGGGATTCATTTCTGAGTCAAATTCGTAGCAGGTAATTTCGCCAAACGCATCTCTTTTAGGAGCAAAGACATGAGGATCAAAACAGTCCCCCTCACCCTTTAAGCGTTTTTCCGTTTCCGCAACTTTTTCTTTAACGTCTTTGCCAAGGTTGGGATCGTCTACTTCTTCTGCAACTAGAGATGCCCCACTGCTCTCTTGAGGGAAGAAAGAGAGTGCTAGTGAGCTTGGAATAACTGAGGCCAGGGCGTTGGAGCTTAGAAGGTCCTCAAAGCCAGCTGGGGTGCTGGCACTGTTTTTTTCGGTGCTGACCGTTGTACTCGCCTCAGGTGCAACAGCATCTACGGCTTTAGTAGCGGCATTATCGCAATAAGCTAAGCTTAGGGTTAGGCATCCGGCTGTAAGCATTGGGGATAACACTCTCTTCATGATATTTCCTCCGATATAAAATATTAAAGACTTAAGGCCAATCGTCACTTAAAGCGAAAACTTTAGGCTTTTTCAATAAAACTGATTTTAATCTTTTTTATTAAATGGTTAGGTGTGGTTAATTGAGGGGAATATCATAGCACTGCCAATGGCGTTAGCAAAATAAATTTTTTTTCTTACATGTGTTGGTAGTAAAAAGCTGAAGATTTAAGGCATACGACAATTTATAGTCATCTGAATTCATGGCATTATTTTGATTTTTATTGGTTTTTATGGGGTTTTGTAGTATGAGTTGCGAAAAATGGGGCCTTGGCTTTATTATGTTGGCTATATTTAGCGGCATCCCCGTTAGACCACAAAAATATCAAAAGACATTATCATGCACAGTAAATTGACCCCAATACTCTTCTGTTTTTTTGCCTGGGCATGTAGCTCAGGTTCGGTGCCCCGCGCTACCTCACCAAACCCAAACGAGACGCCTCCATCATCGTCTCCAACTGATGCGGGGGAAACTGGCCCTAAAAGTGAAATAGTCAGTGCTACCTCTGGTACAAAGACAAATGATTCGCGTGTTACGAATGTCACTTTAGGGCCTGTGGGCTCCAAAGAAGACTTCACCCTGGAAATTGTCAAAAAAGATATCAAAGGTCTAGCAAAAGAAACTCTATGGGTTGACAGAGACTTTAATTTTTCTGACCGAGCTCCTGAGGAGGGGAGACAAAATACCGAAATGGTGATTCAGGATATTAAAGACTGTGGGTTTTCCCTCTTTGGTCCCGCCTGCATCGATAATCAAAAAATTAATGTTTCCACTATGAGTGTGGTGACGATCAATGCTCAAAGCTATATTTTTTTAGTTTTCTATTACCGTTTGCTTAAGTCTCCTTATGCCGCTTTTTTAGAACTTAATGAAAGCGATGCGCGCTTAGAGGTGAAGAAAATCTTTGTGTATGAGCTTAAAGAGCGGCTGAATAGTTATTCTCCGCATAGTATTCTCAAAGAAACTGCTGGTACGTCCGTTGCGGTTTTTGAGGTCAATAGTTTAACGCCTGAGCGTGCGGGTGAGTTGGCAAAATACTCAGGAAATCTTAGAAAAAAAATATATTTATTAAAATGGCTTGCCAGCAATCCCGGTTCACTTGATCCTCAAAAAATTATGACCCATCAGGCTCGGATTTTTGATGATTTGCTCACAAAAGAGCAGGATGTTATTGAGTCGGGAGAGACCAATCTCTTCTATTTATTTCTAAAAGCAGTACGGCAGGCATCCTCCGAGATCGATTATCATAGCTACCTGAGTTCCAAGCTTGACGATTTAAATTATGAAAGTCTTAAGAGTGAAGTAAGTATAGAGCTTCTTATGCTCGGTGATGGTCTTTCGAGCTCCCTTTTAAAATCATTAAATTACGCACTCTCTTTCGACAACACCGGAACCGTCCTCAGGGCGCTTGATGTTGTCGTCGCCCGGAAGGATGAATTTCCGCTTGATTTTTATGCTCATATTATCCCTTTGCTCAACGCAGAAGAGGAAGAAATTAGCAACCGAGCGGATCTGGCTTTAACCGGGGTAAAAATTCCGGAGGACCTTTTTCCTTTGCTTGGGAGGTTGATTAAGAGAGTGGGTAGAAATGAAAAGACACTACCCTATGCGCTGAACCATCTTATTTCTACAGGCAATCCCAAAGCGATAAGTATGATTTATGGAGAATTAAGCAATCCAAAGGCAGAAGTTCGCAAAGCCATATTTGAGCAAGCTCGGTCATTTAAAGCCGATGATTTATATTTGCCTGTTTTACAAGAACAGATCAATAAAAGCGAAGAAATTTATATTCTTGAATTTATCCTTAGAAAAGTTGGCGAAAGTGATACCCCCATAGCGACCCAATTTTTTATAGACAACTTATACCATAAAGATGTGATGGTGAGAGAAAAATTGTTCTCAGTGATTAAAGATCGCTCGCTTATACCTGCTCATATAGATAACTTGCTGGCAGCCTATGATCATAGGCGTGAGGATATTCGTTTGACGCCAGTTATTTTGGACGCGCTTATTAGAATTAATGAGCCCAGGGGTCTCAATCCTGTTTTACAGTTTATTAGAGAGTCTCAGGAAGAGTCTGTAAGGCGGGAGTATATTAATCGCGTTAAGGATTGCCAGTTTGGGCCAGAAAATTTAGGGGAAATGGAGTGGGGTGTTCTCCACCATAATAGCGATGACGTAAAGTCTTTTTTTTATGACCTCGTATTTGGCATGGATAATTTTGGTTCCAATGATATCTTGATCGATCTAATAAAATTATTGACTGATGCGGCGCTTAAAGAACGTATGCTAGAAACATTAGATCAACGGATCTTAGGGGGAAATAATCCGGATTCTATAAGGTCAAGTTGGATGGGCCCTAATAGCGAGCTTAGGCAAAAAGGTTTGGAATATATTCTCCGTAGCGAGGGGCCGGGGGCCTCAAGGGTTATGGCCGCGTTTATGGTAGATCAGGATGAAAGTATGCGCCGAAGCGTTATTAATGAGCTTGACACGCGTGAGCCTGAGAGGGAAATGTGGGATGAGCTTATTTATAACATTATGGGGGGGAGGGATCTGGGCCCCTTACCCGGTGGCCGTGGAGCGAGAGAGCTTTCGTCTTCAAGTAGTTTTCAAGAAACCATTGAGGCAAGTTTTAGGTATCTCAAGCCTTTAGTAACTGGGGAGGATATCCCTTACCTTATGAGTCAATTTGGCAAATCATCAAATCCACAGGTTATTGATGAGTTTCCCAAGTTTTTTGAGGCCCTGTTTTTAGAACACCCTGAATACTCCAAGTCTGAAGCCTTTAGAGAATCTATTGGCTTGATTTTAGACAATGATAACTTTTCCTATGGGAGCGAAGTGAAGCTCAAAGGAAAGGCTGCTGTTATTAAATTCGCAGCGACACTTAATGATGATGCTATCACAAAGCTTCTTAGGCAAAAATTGATCGCAGATCCTGATAGTCTTGATCCTGTTATATTAAGTGCCTTACAAGAAGCTCTAGGCGCTCTTTAAATGCAACCCATGAATCCTACAAAAAGAATACGCTGTATTTGTTAAAACCCTTAAAAAACCTGGCCGCCAAGGGGTGAAACCTGCAAAAAAATGTTGTTTTCCACAGCCTTGTGTATGAGTGCAATCTTTTTAAATTTATTTTTTTCAAAAAACGTCAATTTCTCAAATCATTTTTGTGGGGTGGGGATGATATATTTTATTTTAAACGCAATATCTAGTGTTGTGGATAAACTGTGGACACCATATTTTGTGTGTTTGCCTATTGACACCAGAATTTTTTGGTTTCAATATAAATTGATAACGACACATTTGACGGATGAGTTATAAAAAAAGCACATTATCAAAATTATGCTTTGATTTAGAGTGGTTGGCGACAAAGCAAAAAAAATTTCATGAGAGGTTAATCAAGGATGAAGATCACCAGAAAATATACCAAAGTTGCGGGACAGCCATACGAGGGAATCAACTTTGTTGAGAGGGTCTCGCGCCTCAAAAATGCTGATGGTTCTAGTGCCAGTCACGATATGCCGGTGGTGGTTCCCGAAACCTGGAGTCAGGTTGCCGTCGACATTTTGGCGCAAAAATATTTGCGACGGGCAGGGATTGGCTCCCTGGCTCAAGGAGAAAACGATGCGCGACAGGTCTTTCACCGATTGGCGGGGTGCTGGGCTGACTGGGGTATGCGTTATGGCTATTTTGACAACGAAGAAGAAAAACAGATATTTTATGACGAAACCTGTTTTATGCTTGCCAACCAAATGGTGGCTCCCAATAGCCCTCAGTGGTTTAATACGGGCTTGCACTTTGCTTATGGTGTAAAAGGTCCCGCTCAGGGGCATTATTATGTAGATCCGGAAACTCTTAAACTACAAAAAGCCAAGAGTGCTTATGAGCGTCCACAGCCTCATGCCTGCTTTATTCAAGCCGTAAATGATGATCTCGTCAATGAAGGCGGTATTATGGATTTATGGACGCGTGAGGCGCGTTTGTTCAAATACGGCAGTGGTACCGGGACAAACTTTAGCAGTTTGCGTGGCGAAGGGGAAAAGCTTTCTGGCGGTGGAGTCTCATCAGGTCTGATGTCCTTTTTAAAGATTGGTGATACTGCGGCTGGAGCTATTAAAAGCGGGGGAACTACACGACGTGCCGCCAAAATGATTTGCCTTGACGTGGATCATCCCGACATAGAAAATTTCGTCAACTGGAAGGTCGTCGAAGAGCAAAAAGTCGCAGCTCTTGTTACAGGATCACGTATTTTAGAAGACACCCTAAACAAAATTATCGCAGCCGTTAAATCCCATCCTGATATTGAAAAAGCTCATAATCCAAAAGAAAACCCTGAACTTAAAAAAGCCATACAAAAAGCCCAAAAGCAGTTTGTTCCACTCCCCATCATTCAAAGGGTCATGGATCTTATTAAAACAAAGCACATAGAAAATCTAAAACTTGATGTATATGACACTGATTGGAATTCCAAAGCTTACCAAAGTGTGAGTGGCCAAAATTCCAACAATTCCGTACGCCTTAGCAATGATTTCATGGCAGCGGTACAAGGGGACAAAGACTGGCATTTGTTAGCGCGCATTGGTGGTGAAAAAGTAAAAACCTTGAAAGCTCGTGAGCTTTGGGAAAATATTTGCTACGCAGCCTGGGCATGTGCTGACCCTGGAGTCCAGTATGATACCACAATCAACGAGTGGCACACCTGTCCTAAAGACGGCAAAATCAACGCGTCAAATCCCTGTTCCGAATATATGTTTTTGGATGATACGGCCTGCAATTTGGCTTCACTCAATTTGCTCAAATTTTGTGATGATCGTGCAGGTCAGTTTGACTGCGAAGCGTTTAAACATGCTTGCAAAATTTGGACGATGATTCTTGATATTTCGGTGCAAATGGCTCAGTTTCCCAGCAAAGAAATTGCCCAGCGCAGCTGGGATTACCGCACACTAGGTTTAGGCTACGCCAATATCGGTGCAATGCTTATGCAGTGGGGTATTCCTTATGGCTCCGACCAGGCTTTAGCGATAACGGGCGCAATTACGGCGATCATGTGCGGAACAGCCTATGCGACTAGCGCCCAAATGGCCGCTAAATTAGGCGTATTCCCCCGCTACGAACACAACAAAGAGGACATGCTGCGGGTTATCCGCAATCACCGCAGAGCGGCTTTAGGCGAAACAAGAGGGTATGAAAACCTCACCATGAATCCGATGCCGATAGATCTCGATACTTGCCCCGAATATCTTTTAAAAGAAGCTCAGTTCGCCTGGGATCAGGCGCTAGCCTTAGGGGAGGAGCATGGTTACCGCAATGCTCAAACGACGGTCATAGCACCAACTGGGACCATTGGTCTGCTTATGGACTGTGATACAACAGGTATTGAGCCTGATTACGCGCTCGTCAAATTTAAAAAGCTTGCCGGGGGTGGGTATTTTAAAATTATCAATCAATCGATACCAAGAGCCCTAGCCAATTTGGGTTATGACGAAAAGCAGATCACTGCTATGGTCGCATACACGGTAGGAACGGGGAGTTTGAAAAATGCCCCTGGGGTCAATTGGGAATCACTTAAAAACAAAGGCTTCAGCGAAGATCTTCTTGTTAAAATCGATAAGGATTTAGAAGTGGCATTTGATATCTCCTTTGTCTTCAACAAATGGACTTTAGGAGAAGCGTTTTGTACCCAAACTCTAAAAATATCGCGAGAACAGCTTGATGACCCGAGTGTCAATTTACTCAAAATTTTGGGATATAGTGACCAAGAAATTCAGGCCGCCAATGAATATACTTGCGGTACGATGACATTAGAAGGAGCTCCCTTCATTAAGGAAGAGCATTTAGCAGTTTTTGACTGCGCCACTAAATGCGGCCGCAAAGGCAAACGATTTATAAGTGCTGAAGGTCATTTAAGAATGATGGCAGCAGCGCAGCCTTTTATTTCTGGTGCGATTAGCAAAACTATTAACTTACCCTTTGAAGCCACGCTTGAAGATATACATGAGGCCTATTTTAAATCGTGGCGTTATATGCTTAAGGCCATAGCATTGTACCGTGATGGATCAAAGCTTAGCCAACCGCTCAATGCTGTGGCAAGTGACTGGTTAGCGGTCCTTGATGAGGTGGAATCTCCTGCGGAAAAAACCATAAAAGTTGCCGAGCAGATGGCGAAAGAATATGTTAGAACCCGCCGAAAACTTCCCGGCAGGCGAAATGGCTATACCCAAAAAGTAAAGATCGGCGGGCATAGTTTTTATTTACGAACCGGCGAATATGAAGATGGTCAGTTAGGCGAGATTTTTCTAGATATCAATAAAGAAGGCACTTTGCTACGAAGCATGATGAACTGTTTTGCTATTGCTGTAAGTCTAGGTCTTCAGTACGGGGTGCCTTTAGAAGAATATATTGATGTTTTTACCTTTACGCGTTTTGAGCCCAATGGTCTAGTGATTGGCCATGACTATATTAAACGCTCGACTTCGATGATTGATTTTATGTTTAGAGAACTCGCTATCAATTATCTTGATCGTTATGATTTGGCTCATGTTGCTCCAGAAGAAATTGAAAGTCCCCGAGAACGCATAACCTCTGTGGCCACGGTTGAGCGGAGCAATAATGAGGAAGAAGACCATCATCACGTTGTCAGAGGGTATAAGGGCGCACCACCAGCAAGTGTGGGTGCTTCAGTCGACTTTTCTGGCGGCATTCAGGGGGTTCCCACACAGGCAAGGGTGATGAGTGCCAGCTTTAGTGAAAAGAGTTATGACCTTTATGCGGTAAAGGTTACGGAGGCTAAACTTAAGGGTTATGCTGGCGATCCCTGCTCAGAATGCGGAGCCATGACTTTGGTGCGCAATGGCTCTTGTCTAAAATGTGAATCATGTGGTACGACGACTGGGTGCAGTTAGTCTTTGGCGCGAAAGTGCCAAAGACGTGTCCTGAAGGGTGAAACCCTGAAGGATCTCCTGAAATCTGATGCTTAGCAAGGACTCCTTCAGGGTTAAGTCCTTCAGGACGCATCATGGGCACTATCGCAGCAAAAACGTGTTCCCAACGAGAGAAGCTCGGCATGGATTAACCCGGCTTAGATGTTCCATTTATTTCTTACCGGAGGCGTGTTCATCGCCTCCTTGAAGATACATTTTTTAAAAAGTTACCCAACAATATATTGGGGGCTACCAGTTCGGCTAAGTTAGACACTCCTTTAAAAGGGCTTGGCTTTGTATTGTCAAAATCAAAACGAAGCCTGCCCTTTCCCACCCTGCCTTTAATTTTTTTATGAAAACAGCAAATACCAGTGCGACGTAAGCGTTTAGCAAAGGTTAGAAGAAAAATTGATAAAGTTGTTAGGAAAAAACAAAAAAAACTATGCGACTTTTTGCTTATTGCTTTCTCCTGGTTTTTTAGTAGATAAGTCGCTGACAAGGAGGTTCTCATCAAGCAAAGATATGAGTATATCGTTGTGGTAAAAGAATGACTTGAAAAGTGGTCGTGACTTATTGCCAGGAATAAACTGCGATAAATTGATATCAGCAATGTCGATGATTTTGGAAACTTGATAAGCGAATATATTATTTTCATATCGAAGCATAAGTATAATCACATCCTCGCTTTTTTCTTCGCCAAGTCCATCTGTTTCTTGACCAATTCCGATATGAGTTTTTAGTTTTTCGGCGACGACATCATCTAATGACGTGACGATCATCGGGTTTTTTTGATAAATCAGCACCTTTTGCTGCCCTATCTTTTTAAGAGCCCCAGATAAAAATTTGTCAATCCGATATAGATATTTATACTCAATGGCAAGCGCTCCAAATCGCAAAGTAGAAAACATCACAAGATTTAATTTAGCATCAGGCTTATAATTAGAGTGTTCAATCGTTTCCGTTGCATGTGCTTTTTTCATGCTAACATCCAGTTTATTTTGCATTTGCCAAAAAATCTTCCCAATCCTATCGACATCAAGAACTAAACCTAAATTGCTACTGCCAAGTAAAGCCGCCCCCTTAAAAACTCCCAAAGAGCAAACAAAAGGCGGTAATCCCCTAATAACAAGTTCTTCAATATCAAAGACCTCATCAACGAGAATAATAAATTTTTGATCCTTTTCATCTTTAACAAAAACCATATGGTTTTCACCTACAAAATCAACCTCACTAACCCCAATTTCTTTTTTTCCTGCGAGCATTTTTTTTAAATGAAATAGCGGAATCAAATTATTCTCTAACAGTAAAGAAGTCGCGCCTTGTTGAAAAAATATATTCTTTTTAATAGATTCATCCACGTGTAAAAGTCGCAATACCTTAGCCTGAGGAATCGCCAAACTTAAGCCGGAAACTCCTACTAATAAGGATTCATGACTCACAGATAAATCAGGTTTTTTTAAGGCCAAAGTGATTTGAGTGCCTTTACCAAATTCTGAGTTTATATCTATGTATCCGCCACTGTCTTCTATCATCTTTTTAACAGAATCTAATCCTGTACCTGCACCTGATACGCCGGTAATGCTAGCAGCAGTACTAAATCCTGGAGCAAATATAAGTTGATAAATTTCTTCAGGTGATAGTTCAGTCGGTACATCGTTCGGGATCAGGCCTTTTTCTTTAGCTTTGCTTAAAACCCGGTTTTTATCTATTCCCTTGCCGTCATCAGTAATTTTAATGAAGTAAAAAATACTGTTTTCAGAGCTGGCTATAGTGAGCTGACCTTGTTTAGATTTACCACTACTGATTCTTTCCTCAAGCGTTTCAAAGCCGTGATCAAAAGCATTGCGAACCAAATGAGGTAAGCTATCTTCCAAGGTTTTAGTAGAAAGGGGATCTAGGCCTACATCATCATCCTCAATAATTAAAGCGACCTTTTTCTTTAAAAATTGATTTAGGTCGCGAGACAGGCTTTGTAGCGGCTGGCATACGTCAATAAAAGGTGTGGAACGGACATCAGTTATTTCATCCTGCAAAGAACTTTGTAGTTTTGCTAGCTCCCAAAAATGTTCTGATAGTTCGCTTAAATGGCTTTCTATTGGATATTTTTTGTGCAGATTATTGAGGAGCTTAGCGATGATGTTTTTTTGAATTGTTGATTCAGCTGAGAAATGGGCCATTTTCTCTAATGATCTTAGGTCTACTTTAGTTATCTTGCCACGCTTGTTATGAAGGCGTTTTTGATCAATTTTGTTTTGACTCTTTTCGGATTTTAGGCTGATTTCCTTGGGCTTGTAATTAGACTCATTAAATATATCGTCAGGAGTCTCAATTTCAACTTTTTCATGCTCAGCATCAATAAGTTTTTTTAGAAAACAGATTGCTTCTTCAACTACTTGTAACTGAATTTCATTGATTTCAGTTTCACTAATACGAAGTTCACCTAAATAATTTTCAAGACGAGAGCAAAATGAGTTGATGAAAGCTCTGTTTAATGTGGTGCTGGAAATTTTTAAAGAGTGAACAAGGCGGTAGCAATTATATATCACTCCTGACTTGTGGTGATTGAAGTTCAATTTTTTTAATTCAAGATCGATATCCTCTATTATAAATTTTGCATCTTCAAAAAATATTTTTTCACGTAATTGTATGTCTTCTAAGAATCCCAGTCTTTCGTTGACAAGAGGTCGTAGCGTCGATAAAAAATTTTCAGATGAATAAGGGGCTTTGATAAAAGTTGAAATGCCATTATTAATTGCCTGTAATAACTCTTCGACCGAGACTTCTCCAGAAAGCGCGACAAAGGGAATGTTTTTAAATGTGAGTGTGCTTCTGCGCAATTCTACGGCTGAGCCACTCTGTCCGTTAAGCTCATAATCACATATGACCGCAACAATACGCTCGTAATTTTGCTCGATGATTTTTTTTGCACTCGGGATGCTGTCGGCAATTAAAATCGTGATTTCAGGGTCATCTAATGTGTTTTTTAAAAAGCCATGAGTGTTAGAACTTTTACTAACACAAAGATAAACCAAATCATTTATTAATGGGGCGCTCATAGTAAATTTGCCTATTATTAAAGAACAAAATATATAGTATTATCGGAAGTAAAATGAAAACTTTAAAAAATATGTGTGCTTTAATTTTTAAAATTTATTATTTGCCATATGCGCTCGATATGCTTCAAATAAAATTTAGGGTGTCAGCAAGATTTGTTTTGACATCGAAGTTTTTACCGACAATTCACTTAACAAAATAGCCTAAAAATTATTGCCATTCCTCAGTTTCAAAAAATAACGTTTTTGCGCGATTGGTCACGAAAAAAAGCGCAGGCAAAATAGCCTGCGCGAATCGCTTCGTATCGAAAAATGGATCTACTTTTTAAACCACATCTTTAGGCATATGATAAACCTCCTCACGAGCTTATTAAGCCACGAGCGTATAAATCAAGGTTCACCATGATCAAGCCATAAGCACCATAGTAAGACATATCGCAACCTAAGTGGTTTAGCCTAGGAGTTTTAAGGCGATTTGTCCTTGCACATTGGCATTAGAGAGTACAGAGGCACCCGCTTGCTGCAAGATATTAGCTTGTGTCATTTTTGCGGTTTCTTCTGCAAAGTCAGTATCCATTACACGACTTCGAGACTCTGTTAGATTTTCAGTTTGGGTTCCCAAGTTGGATACCGTAGAATTTAGGCGATTTTGAATCGCACCTAAATAAGCGCGGTATTCATTGACCCGAGTAATCGCTGAATCTAACGTTGAAATAGACTGCTGCGAAGCTTCTTTATTATTAACACGAGTTCCTTCTTCGCCCTTGCCTATTTCTAGGGATCCATCACCTTCGGTGAAGGCATTGAGCATGCTCGTATCAATTTTTATAATGTTGACGGGGTTTGATTGATCCATAGCATCAGCATTTTGAAACCAATCTTTTCCCACCTGTATTTCTAAGGGGAAACCATTACCACTGCCTTTGATCTCGTCTGAGATATCAGACTTTCCTACTAGGAGTCGTGTGCCGTTAAATTCGGTTGATGCGGCTAAGCGATCAATTTCCTCCTTTAACTGGACATATTCCTTGTCGAGAAATCCGCGTTCGGTGTCGCCAATAGTGTCACTTGCTGACTGAATGGCAAGCTCCCGGAGGCGAATGAGCATGTTGCTCGTTTCCTCAAGACCGCCTTCTGCCGTTTGGACAATCGAAATGCCATCAGATGCATTTCGCTTAGCCATATTGAGAGAACGAATGTCGGCTCTCAAATTTTCGCTAACGGCAAGTCCGGCAGCATCATCAGACGCTTTATTGATGCGCCTCCCTGATGCTAACTTGGACATGGAATCTTGAAGATCCTGGGTTGAATTTGATAGACGTCTTTGAGCATTAACTGAAGCGATATTGGTACGAATACGTAGACCCATAAAGTTGACCTCCTGTCATTAGTCGAGTCACATCCTGTAACCGAAAATAATGCATCATGCATATATTTCTTAGCTCATCGTCACCGTTTTTAAAAAGTTTAGTCTAGTGGGAAATATTTACCGAGTGTTTGTAAAAAAAATTTTCTAAATAATTATATTTAAAGGAATAATTATTTTTCTTTTTTTGTTGATTTGATTTTTAATATAAAAAAATTTGAAAATAGCCCTTATTTTTTGTCGCGTATAGTTAGAGGGGGCTTTTCGGGCTAATAGATTGAAGATATAGCTAAAATTAATGTATAAAGTGTGGAACCATTTTTCCTCCCGTAGGTGGGGACATCGATAAAGTAGGGTTATGGATTTTCAAAATAAGGCATCTTTTTAAAAGGGACGTCGATGGCTATGAGTTAGGTTTTTAACGCGTGCCTGGCTTCTCGTGTTCTGAGACCTGGAAGCTGGCGAAAGTCTATTGGGGATGCAGCGTGGTAATAAAATATTTTGAAGTTTGTCATAAGCAAAAATTAGTTTTTTTTAAACGTTTCTTGTGCGCTATAGTAACCATCTGCTACGGAATTTCAGGATCTATAGTAATCACGACCGGAGAATTAGCCGCATAAGGCGACACAATAAAAATCTTTCTTTCCGCACCGGGTGCGGTATTGAGCACCTCAAAACGCACTTCCCCATCCCCATTTCCCCAGTCACTAAAACGACCTTCTTCACGGTCTTGTTTGGTTCCCCAGCATGTTATGTTATTCTCAGGAAAACAGTATGCCCCCCAAATTTGGGGTTGTTGTGGAGCACTTTCTGGAACATTAAATTTTATTTCTACACGAGACTCTTTTTTAGAAAATGTTACATTTAATGGTGCTGATATAAGGGCGTTTCTCCCTGGGGGACTTTCATCGCAAATAACGCTGCGGATGACGTCGGGGACTAGGGCGTTGTTAGATTCCTTCGCTGTTACATTGTCATAGAAAAAACCAAAGGATTTATCCGCTTTAGGCCATGGATCATTGACAACAACTTTGCCTTCAGGCGTCACTCCTTTGACAATTACGTAGTGAGGAAGCCGCCAGGTAAAGGTTCTTAATACTGGGACACAACCTTTTCTCAGCCAGTAGCGGTAGGAATCCACAGTTGTATCACTATGAGTCGTGAGTGGCATATCTTCATGCTTGTGGCTTCGGTTGCCATAAACATAAAGATCATGCTTTTTGAAAAATAAATTTGCATATTCATCGAATTGAGAATAACCGTTGGATACTGATCCCCACGCACCGCTTCCCCTCTGAAATTCGATTCCTTTTAGCTCATTAAAATACACAGTTTCATTTTTTGTATTTTTAAAGGTATAGGCATTTGCGAGAAAATATGTAAAATTTGCTTTATCCTTTGCGAGATCAGGAAAGCTTCGCGGCAACGGGTTAGTCGGTGAACTTTCTTTTTCTAAGGTCTGAGTATTTTCTGGTTCTAGCCGTCCAAAATAACTTACTACCATGGTCGCTGCTGCTGATCCGCAAGCATTGTCTCCTTGAAATTTAGGTGTCCAGTCCTCACCGATGCGTTGACTGATGGCGGGAACAGGCAAATATACTCCATATTTTTCAGGTATTTGCCAGTTTTCCGTTCTAATAATTTCAGGAACTCGCGTGTCCTCAGGCTTTTTTCTGTCCGAGATTATTTTGTCCGGTCCCTGCTTAAAAAAATTACAGCGACCTTTGTCGCCTAATTTTTCTATATAACATCCTCCGGGGCAGTAGAGGATGCCATTTTGATCGTCACAAATATAATCAGATGCTTTCTCCTCAGAATCCTTAAAATTAGCGCGGTATATTCCCTCTTGAGTATTATTAACGCAAAACCCCCTATCTTTTTCGAGGCAATTCGTCTGAGCCGGAACGGGAGAGGATCTATCTATTTTTTTGGCAGCATTGATACAACCGACAAAAAATATTAAGCAATATATAAAAAATTTCTTCATACCTACCTTAGTTAAAATTCAAATAAACCCACTTTTCGGAACGAAAATGAAAACTATAAGCAAAAAACTGTGTTAAACCGTACTACACATCTGTAGCTTATAGGCAAAAATTTCTAAAAGACCGCGGCCTCTATATTAAGGTGTTTTGCTCAATAAATCAGCACTTCTCGATCTGTAACTAGCATATCCATCATTATATCATGCTGTTCACTGGGGAGGCTTTCCACCGCAAATGAGTGATGCATAACCGCAATTTTTTTGATGGAAGGATATTTTGCAAAAAACGTATCATAATAGCCACCCCCATAGCCAAGTCGTACACCCTTTTTGTCTACGGCAAGAGCAGGAGTAATGGCCCATACGTCAGAATTTATGAGGTCTTCCGAGGGGATAATGTCACTTAAAGGATCAGGTTCTAAAATTCCCATTTTATTTTTTACAAGGCGGTTTTTATGGGGAGACCAGATATAAAAATGCATTACCCTACCCCCTTCTATTTTCGGCAGACCGAGAATAATTTTTTTATTTTCATCTAGGACCGAGAGTAAGGGGGAAAGACTAATCTCATGCCCAAAAGCCGAATAGAGGAGCAGGTACTGTGGTGAGTTTTGGTTGATAAGATAAATAAGCTTCTGAGCAATATGAAGGGAAGCCTTTTCTATCTCATTACTACTTATACGTTGGCGCTGAGCGAGAAAATCCTTCCGCAGGGATTTTTTATGCATTTTTTTCCAAAAAAAAAATCGGTACAAGAAAATCTTGGGCCGATTTATTTTAAAACGAAAATCAAAAGAGGCAAATGTTTTATTGTACAGTGATATCCAAACCTTCAGTATATTCCCACTGACCTGAAACTTCAGAAAATCCACCAAGTCTAATTTTATAAGGCCCTGGGGCTACGTCTTTTAATTGTATGTTATTGCCTGATGAAGCAAAACGATAGTTTGGATTAGCCCAGGAGCCAGTATTGCTAAGTTCGATTCTGTAAAAAGCAACATATTTATCACCTTGCCATGTGATAGCACCACCGTTACCAGCCACAGCAACTCCAGCTTGAGGTGAGGTAATCATGATGTTTCTACGTGCGGGAGGCTCGACAGAAAAGCTGCGAATTTCGCTTTTTGCTCCGCTTGCATCTTGGACTTGCCAGTACCAATTGCCTGGGTAGGGATGCATAAACTCATAAGAAGTTCCTTCTACCTGTGCCATTCGCTCTACTGGTTGCATGGTTTCAGCGCGGGAAAAATAAATTGTAGCAGGTCCAGCGCCTTGCCAACTAAAAACAGCAGGCTCACTGGTCTCATCATAAGCGCGAGATTGTCCGCTTGCGGGCTCCATGAGTGCTATGGCGCCTGAGTAGCTACTTGAAGTATCAGTTTGAGCGGAGGATACAGGTGGAGCCTGGTCAGTCGCCTCTGTTACCTCAGTGGCATCATCTTCGGTGACCCCTTCGACGTCTTCTTCATATCCACTTTCATCAATTGCCCCGGCTTCCTCATCTCCGTCTAAAGCCATAGCATCTTCTTGGCCTTCCGGAATCCCTGAGAATTCATCAGTAGCTGTGTCACTTCCGCCTAAGAAATAGTAGCCTAGGCCACCGAGAGCAACAACCAGTAGCGCTCCCATCAATAAAAGCTTGCTGCGATTTTCTCCTATCGCACCACCCTCCTTAAAGATTTGGGAAACGGCATTGGTATTGGTACCAAAATTGCTTGTAAACTCACCCTTTAAATCACTGGCAAAAGGATTTGTTTTGGGGTTCGTCGACCCAGCAAACTGGTTTTGATTGTCGTTTAAATTCTGACTTGGTTCTGTCATAAAACTCTCCAAGGTAATTGAAAAATTACATTAATGACTATGTTCTCAGTATTCTTAGTGCCATCGACTAAGACTTACTAACGAAAAAATTGTCTGGGATATCTATGTTTATATTGTATCTTAGTTGAACATTAATTAGCAAGAATTCGCAAAGGAGAAAAAAGTAGCGTCGCATAAAAATTTTTTTAATTTTATGATATATAAGGAGCTATATGAATAATTTTACATTTTGTCAATATGAGCGAGGTTTTCCAGCGTTATAGCATCGACCCGGGCCGTTAAGGTGATAACATGAATGGAAATATTAGCTTCATCTCTTAACGTCTGAAATTTTTTTGCCTCTCGAAAATAATCCTTAGCAGTGACAACGAGGTTTTTACATGAGCCTATTTTTTCTTTAAGGAGAGAAAAGTCCATATTTTTATGATCGCCAAGGGCATAATGGTCTACAACCTTTACCTGAAATTTTTGACGAACATCTTCTAAAAATTGGCGATTTTCGGCAATGGCACTTGCAATAACTACCTCCATACTTGGGACAAGCTTAAGGGACTCCTTTTTTAAATCTGGAAAATCACATTCACTTTGCGCATTTTCGTAAAAAAAATAGTTTACTGGCAAACCTAATATCTTATCTAAATCTTTGTTTTTATCGTCCGAAGTTTTTCCAATGCCGATATAATGGCAACGTTTCAAAGCGATTAAAGGCTCCCTTAATATCCCAAGCGGAAATAACCATAATGGTCTCGCTAAATGAAAATCTTTAAATAAAACAATATCAATATTTCTATTGATTTTAAGATGCTGAAAGCCATCATCCAAAATCCAGTGGCTCACGCGATGACTTTGTGATTTTAAAAACCTTGTAGCATTCTGGCCGCGTTTATTCCCTACTATTATAGGGACTCCTTTTAACGCGTGTGAAATAAGTAAGGGTTCATCAAGCATCAAATTTTCGTGGCCCCGGTGGTCTTCCGTTTTAATAATACCATCACAAATTACCACTGATTCACCCGATCTTAAGCCTGATTTATAACCGCGGGTCAAAATTGCGGGGTGTTTTCCTCGTGCCAAAAGGTATTCTCCAAGCGCTATGGTAAAGGGGGTTTTTCCTCCTCCGCCCATAACAACATTGCCTATCGATATGGTGACGCCCGGTAAGGTGAGGCGAGACCCCGAAAAAATACGGTAATAATACGCACGCAAGAGAAGTAAAAAGCTAAAACACGCAGCAACAGGTAACCTAAAAATTAGCGATGCGGCCTTTAAAAAAAGCCATGTTTTTTTGGGGCCAGAAAAATATTTAAGTTTCATACGCCATTTTCTTGTGTTTCTAACTCAGATTTAAGGGCCACAAATTCTTTAAAACTAATGATATCTTGAGGTGGTCCATCAAAAATAATTTTACCTTCGTGGAAAAATAAAACGCGATCAAATAAGTTTAGTTGGTCCAAACGATGGGTTACCATAACAACAACCTTGCCGTGCGGCTTTAGAGTTGTGAATATGTTTTTAAGAACAAATTTCTCGGTTTGTACATCCAGCGATGCTGTTACCTCGTCAAAAAGAAATATTTCTTTTTCCATCCTAAGAAGTGAACGGGCTATAGATAACCTTTGTACTTCTCCGCCTGAAAAATTTTGACGAAAATTTCGCATGACAGTATCTAATTTTTCAGGTAGTTCCCAGACTTTGTTTTTCAAATCAATTAACTCTAAAACACCATAAATTTTTTCAGGACCAACAGGAATCTCACTAGCATACGAAAGATTGTTTTGCACTGATTCTTCAAAAACAAAGGGTTCTTGACTGACGTAGGAAACCTTATCTCGTGTGAAAGACTGCCACGAATTGCTAGCAACCCAGTTGTCGGGCTCTATAATGCCGCTTAAGATTTTGAGAAAAGTTGACTTTCCTGCTCCATTGGTACCTATAACCGCTATGGTTGAACCCGGTTTTACGCTCAAGCTGTTTACCCTCAATGCTAGCCCACCACCAGAAAATCGGTGTTCCATTCGATCGATAAACAATACGCTATTTATCGCGACTTCTTTATCTGGCATGCCAGTGATTTTTTCTTCAATTTTATGGTTCATAACACTTGGAGCGGAAAACTGTCCGAGAGTCATGCTGGCATGGCGTAATGTTCCCCAAAAATCACTTGCACTGGCAATTTGACTGCCAAAACTTACCAGGCTCTTTAAAATAAGACCGAGCGCTGCTATGAATTGAATAAATATAACAGAGTCAACTTCGGTACCGTTTTTATTTAGACCGTATCTAAAAAAAAGAAATGCGACAAGAAACACCCCCAGTAGCTCAATGACGGGGGCAAAAACGGAACGAAGTACCACGGTTTTTAGCATGGCAAAAATATAGGCCTTGTTGATGCGAGAGAAGTTTTGATTTTCTAGTTCATAACCATTTTGCAGGCGAATAAATACTAGCTTTTGCCGCAAAAAAGTCATTTCACCACCGATGCGCGAAACTTCTTCCTGGCTCCTCCGAGCAAAAAAAGCAATTTTTGATCCAGCTTTACCCATTAGGTATCCGAGAAACGGGGAGACAAGCAATATGGCCGCAGCAGATAGAGGATGGATAATAAATAGAAATCCAACGCCAGATAAAATGAGAACAATGTCTTTAAACATAGAAATAAAAAAATCAGACATGCGTTGTTTCAAATTTTCAACGTTGTTGATGACAATGGCATTGAAATATCCGACAGGATGCTTTTTAAAACTCAAATAATCCTGGGAAATTATTTGCTTAAAATATTTTTCTCGCAGTCGCAAAGAAAATCGTAAAACAATTTTTTGCTGATAATAATTGTAGAAAAAAATCGCCAGCAAGCGTATGAGTCCTGCAAAGAGTATAAAAATAGGGACCCACGTAATGACTGCTTTTTTCTGGAGCGTTATGTGGTCTAAAATGGCAAATTTCTGCATGCCGCTGGGCAAAATTTCACTGAGTTTAATGATGTTGACAGCACTATGACTTCCAAAAAGCAGACTTAAAAAGGGTTTTAACAAAAATAAAATGGCTCCTTGGGATAAAGCCATAAATAATAATGAAATCATGAGAACAAAAAAAAGCTTTTGAGCATCTTTAATTAAGAGCTTAAAAAGCCACGCAATATCTTGCAGAATTATTAGTTTCATTATTTTAGAAAGACATATGATCTTTTATTGCCATTGCAGCCTCAAAAGAAGAATCTTGAGCAATTTTTTTACGAATCTTATCGAAGCCTTCTTTGATATTTGCAATCCGTTCATTATCGTTGAAAAGTGCGATCACTTCTTCAGCACATTCGCCTATAGAGATATTCTGAATAAACTCCTTTACTAATGGCTTATTTAAAATCAAGTTTACCAGGCTGACAAACCGAAGTTTGACGGATTTTTGCGCAAAATAATAACTAGACTGACTCATAGCATAAATAACGCACAAGGGAATATCCAAAAGTGCGCATTCTAGTGTTGCTGTCCCGGATGCGACTATTGCAGCATTTGCTGATGCCATAATTTCTAAACTGCCCCCTTTTACAAAGATAAAGTCCCCGATTTTGATGCTTTGAAAAGAGCCAAAATCATGAAGGGCAAGACTTGTTATTTCTTTTTCACCAGGTAACAGAGATTTAAAATTATTTTGATCAATACTATCCGCTACGGGGATTACGATTTTGATCTGAGGGATGGCTTTTTTAATCAATGGAACGATTTTTTTTAGGTATGGGAAAATATAGGCGATCTCTTCGGGGCGGCTGCCGGGTAAAAGGGCTAGCACTTTGTCTTCAGTTTTAAGACCAAAGAGTTCACGGTTAACCTTTAATTGCGTACAGCGGTTAAAATGAGGAGAACCAACATACTGATAATTTATATTATGTTTTTTAAAAAAAGGCTGTTCAAAAGGCAAAACGCCTAAAACAAGCTTAAAGTAGGATCTGAGTTTATTAGCCCGCCCCTCACCCCAGGCCCATAGCTTGGGAGCGACATATTGAATTACAGGAATGCCAAGCAGTGATAGCCGTTCCGCAAGATAAAAATGAAAACCTGGATAGTCGACCAGTACGGCGAATTTGGGCCTTCGCCGTTCAATTTCTCCCAAAAGAATATCAGCCATTTGTTTAAATTCGGGGAGTTTGGAAAAAACCCCACCAATTCCCATGACCCCATAAGACTCATTAGAGAAAATGATTTCAGCACCTGCAGCTTTAAGATAGCTTCCGCCAAAGGCAAAACTGCCGTATTCGGGATTGGTCGTTTTTAACACAGCAACCAAATCTGCCCCGATAATATCGCCGGAATGTTCCCCTGCCGAAATAAAATAACTTGAGTTTTCTGACGTCTTCACCGGCAAATACCTCTTTTGCTTGAGCGAAGGAATGTCACTAGATAGTCTCTATATGATGAACTCGGAAAATCTTTTTCAATTTGCACACAGGCATCTTCAAGGGTGAGCTGCGACTTAAATATAAGTTTATACATTTTTTTAATAGCATCGATATCAAGGTCGTTCCAACCAGCTCTCTTTAAACCCATAACATTAAGGCCATGGGTGGCTGCTCGGTCGCCTTGTACCGAAGTATAGGGTATAGCATCTTGTACGACAATACTTCCTCCTGCTACCATTACAAAATCACCAATACGGCAAAACTGATGTATGGCGCAGTGGCCACCTAATATCACTTTATTGTCAATGGTGACATGCCCGGCGAGGCTTACATTATTGGCTACGACGCATTCGTTTCCTAAAATACTATCGTGACCAACATGAGAAGCCATCATAAAAAGGTTGCTGTCACCAATAACAGTTTTGCCTCCACCGCCTTCTGTGCCGATGGAAATATTGGCATATTCTCTTACGGCATTATTTTTCCCTACAACCAAGGTACATCCTTCACCGCGATATTTTAAATCCTGCGGCAGAGTTCCGAGTGTCGCAAAGGGCCAAATGGTAGTTCCTGCGCCTATGTGGGTATTTTGGTAAATGATGACATGATCATCGACCCAGACACCATCTTCTAGGACGACGTTGGGTCCTATACGACTAAAGGCACCGATATTGCAGTTTTGGCCAATTTTGGCGCTAGGATCAACCACAGCATGTTCGCTAATCCTGGCCGACGGGTAAGTTTCTCTTATTGCCTGTAAATATTCATCAACTGGTGTCATATAGTCACCGTAAAAGGGCTGAAAGTTTAGCGGTTGTTGCGAGTTCTCCGTCGACAAAAGCCTGAGCAGAAAACCAAAAAAAAGTTTTACGATCTTTTTCTCTGGTAATTTCTAATCTAAGAGTATCACCTGGTACGACCAAACGCCTAAATCTTGCCTCTGTTATCTCAGTTAAAAAACAGGTGCTGCTATTTTGTAATATTGTTCGACCCAGAACCCCTGCGGTCTGTGCCATTGATTCAAGAATTAGCACTCCAGGATAAATGGGTTGGCCTGGAAAGTGGCCCTGAAGCATTGGGTCAGACATAGAAATGTTTTTTATGGCTACAATTTTTTCATTGGGCACAAGCTCAACAACCCTATCAATAAGCAAAAAGGGATGGCGATGTGGTAAAAATTTTTCTATTTCCTGAGTAAACCAGGGTAAGGGTGTTTGGTCTGTTCCTTGGTTCAAAGTCATATCCTTTATTTATTTTTTCGCCGATTTAGGTAGTTCTTTTTCAGAGGCATTGTAGACCGCAATAACCTGGTCCGTTAAATCCACCGGGTTTTCCAAATAGAGAAGGCCAGAACTATTGGTTTCAAAAACAGCGACAAACTTTTTGTCCCGAGCTATTTTATCAACAAGCCCAGCAACTTTCATCGCTATTTTTTGTGTTGCTGCCTGCTCTTTTTGTTTCATTTCGTTTTGAAAATCCATTTCCGCTTTTCGTAAAGTCATAAATTTTTCTTGAAAATCTTTTTGCTTACTTAACCGGGCTTCTTCGCTTAAAAGTGCCGCTTGTTTTTGCCAGTCTTGGTTTAGCTTGTCGAGTTCTTCTTTTTGTTTACCAAGACCTTTTTCTTTTTCTTTAATTTCTTTTTCCAAATCAGAGCGGGCCTGCTTGCCCTCATCTACAGATAAGATGACTTTTTGCATATCAACGATCCCATAGGTATGCCCACCTTTTGTGGTTTCTTCTGCCTTTAAAGTCCCTTGAGCCAATAACAATGCTGTGGTGATGGTGCACCCTAAAACCCATACTTTTTTCATAAAAATACCCTCAAAATGTTAACAGTTAACTAGAAGCCTATATAAAATACGAGTTCTGGATCGCCCACTTCACCATTGTCATAGGGATATGCCCATTCAATTCTAAAAGGGGCAATAGGGGTTATCCATCTAAACCCAAAACCAAAGTCATGTTTTAACGTGCCAAAATCAAGGCGTTGATTGTCATCAAAAACCTGGCCCGCATCTGTAAATAAAACCCCCTTAATCCCCGCTTCAGCCAAAATAGGAAAAAAATACTCGATTTGGAATACCGCTTTTTTATCACCGCCTTTTGGATAAATCGCACCCGGATCACCAGGAGCTCTAAGAATTTTAAAATCTGGCGAAATACTGCGGTGCTCAAAACCCCGTAAATCAAATACACCACCAAGTCTATATCTTTTGATGAAGGGGACTCTAGAATCACCATAGGGATAAATATGGCCTATTTCTCCAAATAGTCTAAAGTTGGTGCGGTAGCTTTCCGTGAAGTCTATAGGATAATAGTAGGTTGATTCAAGCTTACTTTCCATAAATTTAAAATCACCCTGTAAAATCGGCCCCCCAGCGATGGTTTGGCTTAATATAACATCGCTTCCTTCCGTCGGCTCTAAATAATTATCCACAACATTGCGTGAGAGAGCAAAGGTGACACTCGACGTAATTCCTTCTTCTCTAAATCTATCGAGTAAGAAAACATCGCTGCTCTGGAAGGTTCTCTGAATAGTATAGCCAATGGAACCGCGGACCTCTTCAAAAAGACTGCGTCCGATACGTGTGGATCCACCATAGCTTGTTTCCTTGGTTTCTACGTTTTCAAAGAGAACAGTTACCTCCGAGCGATAGAAGGCATTGACGCCTAGTGACCATGGGCCATCATTGATATGGGGTTCTGAAAAACCGAGATCAAGGTTAAAGTTATCTTTGCCATTCCAGCGCATCGTCAAGTTAGATGCCCAACCTTTACCAAATTGGTTTTTTTCGTCGTATCTCCCTTGGCCAAAGACCTGACTTTGGGTGGTATTATTGGGTGAAAAACCAATGGCAGCCTGTAGCTGTCCTGTTGGTTTTTCTTTGACTTTTACTTTTAAATTTAGAAGTTTGGGGTCGCCTTCTTCGCGTTCCTTAATAATTTGGACTTCTTCAAAAAAGCCGAGTCGATTGATGTTCTTCTTTGATTCTGTCATGCGTGAGCCATTATATAGTTCGGTGTCGTTGACTTCTAATTCACGCCGAATAACATTGTCTCGTGTTTTGGAATTGCCCGCTATGATGATTTCGCTAAAATAAACTTTATCACCCTTAGTTATATTGTAGGTGATATCTACAGTTTTATATTCTTTGTTAAAAACGGGGACTGGGTTGATGTCGGCGTAGGCATAACCCAGATCACCATAACGATCTTGCAGTGATTCAACATCTTTTTGAAATTTAGAAATTCTGAATAGATCCCCTTTTTTGAGATTCATGGGGTCTAAAAGTTCATTTTTGGTAAATAAAAGGTCACCAGCAACATCTATGTTATTGACGCGGTACTGTATCCCCTCTTCTATATTGTGCGTAATTCTCACAAAGTCTCTTTTGGGGTCGATTTCTAATAGGGGATTGGCGACTTTTACTTCAGCAAACCCCTGATCGCGGTAAAGGTAGGAAATAATTTGCACATCTACTTCGACAAACTCTTCCTTGTACAAAGAGGATGAAGCGAGGGCTCGTGGACGAGAAAAGGGCAGCGACCGCATTTTATCAATGAGATCATTGTCAGAAAAGTATTCGTTACCATTGATGTTTACCTCGCCAACCCGAACCTTAACGCCCTCTTCAATTATAAAGACGAGTTTTGTTTCTTTTTCCGTCAAGGTATCGAGTTTATAGCCAACGCGCGCCAAAAAAAATCCAGCTTCAGCATACTGCTGTTCTATCATGGCGACATCTTTAACGATGTGTTCTTCATTGACGATATTATAAATCTTAGTCAGCAGTTTTTCTTCAAACTTACTTTTTTCAATCTCTTCAAGCCCCATGAATTCAATACTGGTGATAGCGGGTTTTTCTTTAACCTGCAGGACAAGTACAGCTCCCCCGTTGGTCTGTCTTTTGTAAAACCTAATATCAGAAAAATACCCAAGCTCCATAAGGCTTTTGATATCCTTGGATATAGTTGACTTGCGTAAAATAGATCCTTTTTTACTGGTTAGGATTTGTATTATAGCTTCGGTCTCAATTTGCACATTGCCTTGAATTTCAATGTCATTGATTTTTTCGTCAGCAGCTCTCAAAGGCGCATCCCAGATAGAGCCCCCAAAAAGGCAGGTAAAAATTAATAAACATTTTCCTAAGTGATTATTCACTTAAATCCTCTCTATTATCATGCCATCTTCCATAATTATTTGATGCGGGAATTGGCTTGCTAAATGTAAATCATGTGTCACAAGTAATAAAGTTATATTGTAGGCATCACACAGTTCAAATAGTAATCTTTTGACATCTTCGCTTGATTTTTGATCAAGATTGCCCGTGGGCTCATCAGCTAGTAGGATGGGCGGTGCCATTATCAATGATCGCGCAATAGCAACGCGTTGCTGCTCACCACCAGAAAGTTCGCTGGGGCGATGATTGCTTCTTTTATGAAGTCCTACAGACTCGAGGAGCTCCTTGGCTCGATACAGGATTTCTTTTTTCGGGGCAGAGGCAATCAGTCCTGGCATCATAACATTTTCGAGAGCGGTAAACTCAGCAAGTAAATTGTTCATTTGAAAAATAAAACCGACTGAGGAATTGCGAAAACTCGATAGCATTTGATCCGGCATGGTGCTAACGTCTGTACCCGCTAAAAAAATCTTCCCTGTACTGGGTCTTTCTAGGGTTCCGATTATATGTAGCAAAGTACTTTTGCCCGCCCCCGATTTACCGGTGACGGCAATTTTTTTACCCGCTTCAATATCAATAGAAATATCACGCAATGCGGCAACCTTTTGTTGCGCGATGGTGTACGTTTTACTTATGTTTTGTAAACCGATAATTGTCTGCATTCCGTTCCCTAATTAAACCGTAATCCCTGCGAGGGTGCCTGCCGTGCCGCTATATATGCCGGATATACCGATGCCAGTAATGAAAAGAGAAAAGCACCCAAACAAATATAAACATAATCAACAGGTAAAAATTTCACCGGAAGTGACCGCAAGTAATAGACGCCCGCAGGCAATTGTACGCTTCCCACGTAGCGAATAAAAAAGCATACGCCAAGTCCGATGATGAGCCCCAAAAATATTCCCACTAATCCAATAAAATTGCCATGTAAAAGATAAATAGTACTCACGGATTTTTTTGATACGCCCAGAGCCCTTAATAAACTCACCTGTGGTTTTTTATAAAATACCGTCATCATCATCGTTCCACTAATCGAGAAAGCAGCAACGAGAACCACAAGCGAAAGGATTAAACTCATGGTCATTTTTTCGAGCATAAGGGCAAAGAGCAAGGATTCATTCATCTGTTTCCAAGTCACAGGCTGCAATGAGGGATATCTTTGCACTATAGCCGAAGCAACGGTGTCGACCTGATGCGGATCAACAAGACTGAGCGCGAGGCCAGTAACAATCTCATCTTCGTCCAAGCTTTCATCATATTCCGCCATGTATTTGCGGCTTTCGCTCAGTGATACGACGGCCATTTTGCTATCATAATTCATCACGCCTGAGCGAAAAATACCGGAAAGAACATAGCGACGAACCACCGTCCCACCACTTAAGGCATCTTCAAAACTCGCGTTAGGGCTTATAACTTCTATAATTTCACCCAGCTGAGCTCCTAGCTGGATGGCGAGGGATTCCCCGAGAACAATACCTGGAAGGCTTTGCTCCTGAAAAATATCTTGATTTGATCTTCCAATGCTCGCTAAATCACCCTCAATAACTGTTCCATTAAAAGCCCAAAGCGATGAATCGATGTCGGGTCTCACCCCCATGATACTTGCAGAGGTCATATGCTTTGACTGCTTAAGGACGATTTCTGCGCGACAAAAAGGCTCTAAGCCGACCACGCCTTTACCTGCGGCTTTTTTTATCTCGTCTAGGGAAATATCCTTCAAACTAATTCCAATTAACCCGTTTTCTTTGTTGACCAACTCAAGATTGGGTTGCCCTCTAAGCATTTTTTCGCGTAAATCATTTTCAAAACCGCCCATAACAGACAAAACGATGATAAGCGCAGCCACGCCTATGGCAACTCCTGCAATAGACACTGTCGTCATAAAGGAAAGTCCTCTACGCGACCTTTTCGTCTTCAAATTCCGCCAAGCTATCCAGTAAACATAACTTGCCAAAACTATCTCCTCAGCTAAGTCCCGCTGTTTTTACAAGCCTGACACTTAGGCGGTATATAATAAAAAAATTCGCCAAATCAGCAAAAAAAAGGTGTACCGAAAATTTACGGAAATTCACGGGCCCTTCCACACCTGCGCTAGGGAATTAGAAAAACGCCTAAAAACGCAAGTAATCACCCATCATAGGGCAATAGAAAAAAAAACTTAAGAACTAATTTGATTTCACGGGGTTTTTGCTTAGGACAGAGGTAAACCCCGAAAGAGAACGGCTAAAAGATCTCGTAACATCATGATATAGAAGGATATATAAAAATATGTTTATGTTTTGCCAAAAGCGCTCCGAATAACTCTTTATAACAGGGAAGACGAAATCAATTTTGATTTTTAAACCCGGTTACCCGTCTAATTTTCGAGGAGGTTTTCATGAAGTGGCTGGCGCGTGGTCAGGAGCCGTTAAAACAAAATACTTTACAGCACTTTGATGCGGCGTCAGACATTTGTGATCAATGTTTTCTCGGAGTCTGTCTTTCCCTTCCTAAATATCCCCATTTAAAGAGGGTTTATTAGAGAAATTAACCTCCAACCACACTGTTTAGGGTAAGAGAAATCTTACCCTAGCGCCTTTTCTCTTTTCAATGTCATTATGCCTTTTTTTTGCAAAGAGCTATTTTTCAGTGCGGGAAAATTATTCCTCTCTTCTTTTGAATCCAATATTTTATCGGCACTCAAAAATATTTGATAGTGTGAACATGTGACATTCAGTAGAATGTTCTGGGCCCATTGTGAAGGGATTTTAAGCGGTGTGGGATAAAAATGGCTACTTAGCCCTTGGAACAGGGCGTTGTAAAAATATTTTTGGCTATTCTCTTAGTCTTTCTTGCTCTGGCAGGTTTGGTTAGTTTTGGCTGATACGACATAAAGCGATGAAGGTTTAAAATCATTAGGGATAGGCCATTTAGAAGGCCGATCGACGATATTTTTATCGTGGAAACAGCATACAACATACCAAGATCCATTTTTGCACTCATGTCCTGTAGCCGCTAAATGCTTACCGGGAATTTCGCCACACAAGGCGTCCTCAGCCTCGGTCGTCACAACTTTCCCATAGTTACATTTTGGTGAATATGTTTCCCGATTAGTTTTAGAATCAGAATTTTCTATGCTACAAGAAAACTGGGCGACTAAAAAAGATAAAATACATGTTTTGCGAAAGACCGAAAAAATTGGGTTCATGTTGAGTTTTTCCTCATGGTTAAAAAATTAATATTTTTAGGTGGCTATATCAAGCCGTTAAAAAAAGGGTTCTATATAAAAACATTTCTCGCACAAGATTTTTCGACATAAAAAATTTCATAAAATGGCTTAAACGAAAAAATTCTTGCGGTCATATTTAGCACGATCATGATAATCACCGATCACAGAAACTTAATATGTTATTTATTTTCAAAAAAATATCTTTAAAACCTTAAAAATTATATATGTGTACCCAATTGGGAACGGACTTTAATCAGTTAGAGCTTAGGATATATATGGTGAGCTAAGGGTAGTGAGACGAATTTACCGTGAAGGTCTGATTTTTGTTGTTTGGTTTTAGACTTTAGGGAACCTTCTCGCTTCAATAGTTTAAATAATCGCATCATGAAGACGCACAGATTCAGGCCTAAAAAGTCATTGCAGCTAGCATCGGAAGCCAATCGGTAAAAAAGAAAATAGACCAATGACGTTTGGCTTTGGGAAGGCTATATATAGAAAAAAGCCAGGCAGTATAGGGGGGGGACAAGTGAGTATGGTAGCTTACGTGTACCGAGAAGAGGGTTTGACCTATATTTAAGGCCCCATAAGGCCAGTTTTCTGATCAGGTGATACAAACTCTGATGGTGCAATCTCCTACAAATGGTCAACATTTTGGTAGACTGAGCTATGTTTATAGGGCCTGTACTCACATCTAATTTAAACTATTGAAATCAAAACAGTTTCTTACGACAATCTTTTTTAAAAAACAAAAGGAAGCTTGAGAAACATGTTACGGATGATGCTAACCGATCAAGGA
>JAUILP010000025.1 GCA_030432875.1 Oligoflexia bacterium
CAACACCAAGGACTACGCTTCATCGATGGACGCCCATACCCCACGAAAAGGTCGACGATGACGAAAACGTGACCGTCAGCGTGATCGTAGACCACTAACTTTATTAGTCTATTTGTGCAACAACGTCGGTGATTTCCAGGAAATCACCTTTGCCTCTATTTATTTATTTAGAGCCACATTTTGTGTTAAAATGCGTTTCATCAGTTAACCCCATACACCAGGAGAATTTTATGAGCAAGAATCACTTTAAACTATCTTTTTGTTTAATTACCATTTTCACCTTAATCTCTTGCGGTATATCTAATGAAAAACCAAGAGATCAAGAGCAGTCAAGTGTGCAGATAGCAGGCCAGTGCCCAATTGGTACAAAGCGAGCGTATACAGTAGATTTCAATGGGCGGTGGGTTCCAAAATTTAGATGTACGGATTATGGACCTAGAATTGTTTGTAATGATTATAATATTAAAAGGACTTGTCATTGGGAGAAACGCTGTGTTAAATGGAAGCCTGTTTGCCTGTAGAATTAGATATATTTGTCTAAAGTCGTGTATCGAGAATTTATAAGGCGGCATTCCTTTTTATTACCATTAATAACCCTACTCCGCCTTTATTTTTTATCTTTTGTGATCAACAGGAGCTCAGTGCCTTGGCGAGTCCATGCAAGGTGAATACTTTATTAATCAGACACATATTGGGCGTACCGTTAGCTAAATTACCATCGTCATCATCAATTGCTAGCAGCACATTATAGACATCAGTATATTTTTTAGCGCTGCTAATCATTAAAAAAGCAAATTTGGTAAGTAATTCATGGCCTATATTCTCACCATAAACATTCACCAGTTCTTTATACAAATCCCAAAAAGTACTGGCAATGATAAGTCCTTCTTTATGAGGGTCATAGGAGCGGTGAGTGGGATAAATTTTATTAGTTTCGAGTTCTCTAGAGGCATTCATATTGTATGTATAAAAACCAATGCCAAGATCCGCTGAGCGATTCATGACCATAGCCATGATATCGCCAAACCCTTCAGAAAAAGCCGCATCACTGATGCCCCCAGTATTATGATCTAAACCATGTCCCCATTCATGATAAATCACATCACTCAAAAGCGCGGTATTTGCGCAGGAATTTAGCCCCGTAAAAAAATTGAGGGAACTGCCATCCCAGTAGGCATTGCACGATCCGTAGGCACTCACCTTGATATTGACATTAACGGGGACGCTGCTTTTTAACCAGCTCAAATTAGGCAGGTAACTTTGCGCAAGAGCATGAATCTCTGTGGCATGGTAATAAGCCATAATTTGTGCCATTTGTCGGTCGTTTGATTTAACTAAAGAAATATCATTATATTTTATGGACCATGATTTATCACTATTTTCGCTAATAGCAAATGTAACTGGGCTGCCACTTTTATCTGCTATTTGCACACGGCGACCATTTAAACTAATCTTGCTGCTTGGTTGTGAGACGATCGAAAAATTACCTAACTGGTCTGAGTAGCTGCCTTTTTCAACCATCAGCTCTTTAAGAGGCATAAATTCTGGGGTATCCAAATAACTTTTTTTATAAAGTTTAGCACTCACCTTTCCCCTAAAAAGAGTGTGATATTCTGGTACGGCTTGATAGATACTAAAATCTTCCGTATTAACCTGTATTTTATAGGTAACTGCATTTATCAAAGCCTGAAATTCTAAGATAGGAAGCAGATATTCACCGTTAGCGCTCGCCGCTAGGGGAACGCGATAGAGTCGCCGCTGAAAAGTAATATCATCCCCTCCTAGAATGTCCCTAATAAGCTCTTTACCGGCTGATATACTAATGAGATCAGATGGTTGCGCCGCAATCATCTGGCTAAAACTCGCGTCAAGAATTTGAATAATTTTACCCTGTTTAAACTGAAAGGAAACGTAGGCATCCTCAACCAAAACACCACTGCGGTAAAGCAGCAGATTTAAAGACTGAAAATCACTATTGAGGACTAGGCTATTTTCATCAAAGGCATAGACAATATCCTTGGTATTAAAGTGCATTCTATTTTTTTCTAGGTAAGAAAAAGCCATATCGACCAGCTGATTTGCGTTTGGCCTACCTGAAACGTTAATATTTTTAAGATGAGAAAAAAGCACTGATGAAATAGTGCTAAATTTTTTAAAAAATGGTGCAGCCGCATTTAACTTGCCGAAGTGTAAATAATTTTTTGTTAATAATTTGTGCTCGCGCACAACTTTTTGCCCCAAATGACCATCTAAATAAACCGCCTTTTTTTGCTGAGAAGGCACCGCGCTAACAAACGAAAATGCTCGCGAAGAAGTCGCCAGCATCATCACCACAATAAGGGACATAAGGTGTGCCATTCAAGCCTCCTCGTTTCGTTTGTTAAGCGGAATTTTACAAGATTTTAAAAAAGGATATATTCTTTAAATCGTAGCATATATTATCATCATAGAAAACATTATTTCCGGTGGACTGCCGAATTGATAAACCACAGAATATTTTTTAAAAGTTAACCAATATATTTTTACTTCTTTTCTAAAACTTGAATTGAGGAAAGTTAAAATGACAGTGTCACTCATAGACTGTGGTAGTAGCAAAGTTCCTGATTTAATAAAGATACTCAAAGAACTAGACGTAAAAATCAAACAGGTGTCGCTTGAACAGGCAAATCAAAAACTGTCGTTATTAAAGAAAAGCGATGCGCTAATCATATCTGGGGGGCCGTCCCTATTTACTGATCCAAATCTTTATAAGTCGCTAATGGAAAAATTTAAATTTTTAGTTAATGACGATTTACCGCCGATTTTAGGTATATGCCTGGGCCACCAAGCTCTTGGCCTGATCGACAATGCTAAAATTTTTCTCGGCAAGGAAATCAGGAGGCGAGAAGAAATCAGCATTATCAAGAAGCACGAAATATTCGCTGATTTACCAGAAAAATTCTTCATGATGGAAGACCACTGCGAAGGAATATCCTGTCCTGATAGTTATGAAATAATCGCACGTTCAGCGCACTATGAAGTTGAAGCCATGATATGCCACGATAAAAAGCGCCTTGGACTCCAGTTTCATCCTGAAGCGTCTGGCCCTGACGGAAAAATACTTATTAAGCGCTTTTTGCGATTTTTCCGTGTTTGATCTTTTTACGTAAAATATTAATCTGTTCCATTGAAACCAAGATAAGAGCACACCAGATCAAGCAAAAACCTATAAATGTACCCGTATTTATCGGTTCAGCGTAAAGGTAAATCGCAATAATAAATTGTAAGGTTGGTGAAAGATACTGCATGAGCCCAAGAAGCCCTAAATTAACCCGGCGGGTAGCCTCGCCAAAAAGCCATAGCGCTATTGCTGTAAGAGCGCCGCCAACTATAAGGAGCAGCCATAGAGATAAATTTAATTTATGGGTAACCGAGTGAACAAATTGATCCTTATAGATAAAAAATAAAGCCAAAGGCAACGTTAACAGAGTTTCAAATGTTATGCCTGCCAAGCCATTGACTTTTGCCTTACGCCGCACTAAGGCATAAAGAGCAAAAGTCAGCGCTAATATAAATGAATAAATAGGAATAATGCCATAACTAAATAGAAAAAAGCCCCCCCCAAAACTGCCAAATAATAAGGCATAGAGCTGAAGTTTGCTGATTTTTTCTTTGAGGAAAAAAAAGCCTAGTAGGACATTAAGAAGTGGATTTAAATAGTAACCCAAACTCCCTTGCCTTATATGCCCAGAATTTACCGCAACCAAAAATGTATACCAATTGCAGCCTATGAGAAAGGTACTTAGTACTAGAGATTTATAATTTTTAGACCACTCGGTATATAAATACCGAAAGGGATGTTTTTTACTTAGGATATTTATGACCAAAAGAAAACAAAATGAAAAAGCTATACGGTAAGAAAAAATATAAAGCGTCGGGATAACGCCAAGGGACTTCCAAACAATGGGAAAAAATCCCCAAATAAGGAAAGCAAGAACAGCATAAAGTAACCCCAATTTTTGAAACATAAATTTTTGCCCCGGAGTTACGGAAGAGTCCTGACTATCAAGCCTTCAAATATTGAGGATTAAAAGATTTTGACCTCTGTGATCAACTACTATTTCAGCAACAATGCCAAAAAGCTCCTTGATGACTTCAGGAGATAAATAATTTTTCGCAGTGCCGTAGCCATGAACTTCGCCATTTTTAATACCGATGACATAATCAGAATGTCTATACGCTGCTCTAAGATCATGACTCACACATAGAATCGTTTTACCGCCTGCCACTAATTTTTTAAGATGTTCTATCAATTCCTGAGTATTGAAGGGATCAAGATAGCTATATGGCTCATCTAGGAGAAAAGCATCTGCATCGCCTATCATGACACGACCTAGAAATATTTTTTTACGTTCCCCTGAACTTAGGCTATAAATGGGTTTATGTAGAGCTTCGTAGGGAATATTAAGTTCCCGAGCAACGCGCTCGATACGCTGTTTTTTTTCCTCAGACCCCAAATATACACCTTGAGGAAATCCTAGCTCAAGAAATTCGGCAATACTGAAATTAAAAGCACAATGATCATGCGCTGGGAGAAAAGACATTATTTTAGCGCGATCATGCGCAGAAATTTTTTCAATTTCCCCTAAACCCGGAAAAAATATTAAGCCTAATTTAGGTATCTGCCCCAGTATCGCTCGCAGAAGGGTTGTTTTACCTGCGCCATTTTCCCCAAGAATGGTGATAAATTTGTTTTTTGGAATATCAAGATTCGGGATATTTAAGACAAAATTTTTGTGCACACTTGCAGATAAATGCTCTATGGTGCAAAACAAAGGCTCTACCATGTCCTCCGGTTCCTTAAAACCAAGTAAATAAAAAATGGGGCGCCGATAAAGGAAAAAATCACACCTAATTCAATTTGCTGGGGAGGATTCACTGTGCGCCCCACCAAATCAGCACAGAGAAGGAGAATGCTGCCTAACATGCCACTTGCAAAAATAAGGTTGCGATGTTTCGGCCCGATAAAAGAGCGTGCGATGTGAGGTACAATAAGCCCAATAAAGGGCACCACCCCGGCTAGACTGAGACCTGTCGCTTCAAGAAGGCAAATCAAAGCAATAAGCTTGATACGCAACCCTTTTATCTCAAATCCCAAGCTTTGGGCAACATCATCCCCAAGGCTCAGTGTGTCCATCGACCTTGAAAAGGAAATCGCTGCGATCAATAGCAAAATAACAATAGGAAGATAGGCGACGACCATGGGTAGAGGCCGAATAGAAATATCACCGAGCAGCCAACTCAGGGCCTCACCCGCTTTAATGGGACTTGGAATAAGATGTCTTAGTCCCAGGCTTGCTCCCGCACTAAAAATTGTGCTGATGGCAAAACCGACAAGAAGAAGCTCCTTCATGCTCACCCGCCCTCGCGACAAGAAAAAATAAGATAAACTAAGAAGAGAACTTAAAGCACCTAAAAAAGCAACAAATGGCAAAAAAAACCACGACCGAGAAATAAAATTAAACACGTAAGCAAGAATCACAAAAAAAGCAGCACCTGAAGAAATACCAAGTACGGAGGGACTGGCGAGATCATTTTGAAAAACACCTTGGCATAGGACTCCCGCAATACTAAAAGCAAAACCGGCTATGAGACCAGCGATGGTTCGGGGAATACGAATATCCTTAAAAATAAACTGTTCTATGCTCAAATGCTTCGTAGGAGAACCAGGCATAAAAATATCTGAGAAGAACTCGGTTTGAGATATACCTTCAAGTCCCCAGAGCGTATGCACAGCGATAACGATCACTAACAAGAGAGTACAGACGATAAAAAAATATCCAGGACTTAACGTGCATCTTCCTTGCCTATTCATAAAGGGTCTCAAGCTCTAATTGACCCAAGGGATGCGCTTTTAAGAAATCTAATCTAAGGGGATCAAACAATTCTCTCACTATAGGATCCACTGGTTTTACTCTGCTACGCAAACCCAATATTGCGGATAGGACATAGTGAGATGCTGAAAAGATATCACGTTCCTGGTAATAAATAATTTTTTTTCGTGCAAAAAGAGGCGCTAACCACTTAGGTCTTTGCTGTATATTTTGCCAGGATTTATGGAGTAATAAAAAATCGGGTGTCGCTTTGAGTAAAAACTCAGGACTTACTTTTTGCCACCCTGTGAGACCGACCTGATCACCAAAATTTATAAGCCCCGATGCCCTAATGACTTCATCGACGACGGTGCCTCCCCCTGTTGTACTAAAATCAGGGTTGACGAGCAAAGCACTTGAGCCAGTTTTTTCTGCACTGTAGGGGGAATATTGCTTTTTCCTAAAAGCATTAAAATCCTGGGTCAAAGACTCAGCACCGTGAGCATCCAAATTTAAAAAACGAGAAACAGCAAATATATTTGATTTGATATCTTCTAAAGAGTCGAACCGATCCAGCATCAATGTTTTAACGCCTAAAGATTTGGCAATAGATAAAAGCTTGGTATTGTTGAAACTCGCTAAAATAATATGGGTCGGCTTTAAAGTGGTAAGATCTTCTGGGTCGTGCCCGACTCTTTGAATGCTTGCAGGCACAAGACCCGCAATATTACTCATACTCTCTTCATCAACTAAGTAAGATACTCCAACCAGCTCATGAGAAATTTTGTGATAGCGGAGTAAATCCCAAAGAATCTCATCAGTCGCCAAACTTGTGGACACTATACGTCGCGTAGATGAAGGAAATTCGGGAATATGTTCAGGAGTAAAAAACGTTTCTGAGGAACGAGTAGCCAGAAGTAACAGAGGGACGAAGCTTCCGACGACCACGACAGTCAGCAAAGACACCTTAATAGAAGATCTTAGATGTTTGAAGAACGCGAACAGACGACATTCCTTAAATTAATAAAATTGATCTTTGATCTTAGAGCCAAAGCTAATCTCATTTCATGGAGAGTAGCGTATCTTTTATTGGTCTTTTCTGCAATCCTATGCTCTGAGCAAAATCCTTTGTAACAAGGCTTTAGGGGCAAAGCCCTGGATAAATCATTGACAAGATTTTTTTTTTAAGCAAAATCATAAGATTATGCGATAACTTTATTGTGCTCAATTTACCTTAAGAGCCTTAGGATTAAGAAGGTGCCATGTGATTACGGTAGAAAACTTAAAAAAAGCTTATTTTGACCATCTTGCCCTTGACAATGTGAGCTTTCACATAAAAGAAGGCCAAATAGTCGGTTTACTCGGACTCAACGGGGCAGGCAAAAGTACCATTCTTAAAATACTGGGAACCTATTTGCTGCCATCAGCAGGACGCGCTATTTTGGGTGGGTATTCTGTCGAAGATAATCCTCATGAAGTCCGGCGCATAATCGGCTTTTTATCTGACACTCCTCCTCTTTACAATGAGATGACCGTCGAGTCCTACCTGAAATTTGCGGCACAGCTTAAAGAAGTGCCTTCTAACAAACTCATGCAAAGACTCGGGTATGTTGCGGATAAAGTTGCGCTTCATGATGTTCTTAAGGTTCCCATAGCTGAGTTATCACATGGTTTTCGTCAGCGGGTCGGTATTGCTCAGGCTCTTATCAATGAGCCCAAGGTGGTCATCCTTGATGAACCCATCAGTGGTCTTGACCCGATCCAAACCGTAGAAGTGCGCGACCTCATAAACTCTCTGCGCGGCAGCCACACCGTTCTGTTATCAAGTCACATTTTGTCCGAAATCACAAAGACCTGCGATCATATCCTGATGATAGACCGTGGGAGACTCGTTATTCAAGGACGCCAAGAGGAGATCGAAAATCAACTCATGCGCAGTGGAAACGTACGGGTAATCCTTAGATCTTACAATGATGCCTTGAAAGAATCACTCCTAAAAATTGGCGGCGTTTCTGATGTTGAAAAAATCAAAAGCAGTGAGAACAGCCAAGAGCTCCTGATAAAGTGTGAATCGGATGTCCGACCAGCTATCGCCAAAGCTTTAGTGGAAGCGGGTGGAGAGCTCCTCACGCTAGAAAAAGCGGAAGCGGGTTTAGAGAAACTGTTTGTTACCTTAGTCAATTCATCGAAATAAGGAAGAAGCGTAATGGGTCATATTCTTCTCATAGCGCGCCGAGAAATCGCCGCTTACTATACAACTTGGATGGGTTACATCATAACGGCAGCCTACCTGGTGCTTTCTAGCGCATTATTTCATGCGATGGTGAGCAGCAATACCCCAAGATATTCTGCCGATATGCTATTTGACTTTTTTTATTACCCGGGGGGTGTGATTATTGCAGCTGGGATTTTTTTGGGAATGCGCCTCATTTCGGAAGAGCATCAACTCGGAACAGCCACTTTGCTTTTTACATCGCCGATAACCGCACGCCAGATTATTTATGGAAAATTTCTTTCGTGTTTTGTTATCATCTGTTTTTTGCTCACCCTGTCACTTTATATGCCCGCGCTGATCTACCATCACGGTAAAATATCCTTTGGTCACCTTGCCGCCGGGTACTTGTGTCTCATTTTTTTAGGAAGCATCGCCTTAAGTGTCACTCTGTTTATGTCTGCTGTCGCTCCACATCCTCTTGTTGCTGCGATTTTGGGAGCGATGGTTATTTCGATAATGCTCATGATTTGGATGCTGGCTGATAAAGTGGATGCGCCATTTAATGGCTTGTTTAGTTATATGGCGGTACACAACGATCATTTTTCCTCATACGCGACCGGCGTTGTGAATTTAAAAAGTGTGATTTTTCATTCGAGTGTGATTTTTTTATTCTTAGAATTTGCGGTTCGGGTTTTAGATGCTCGCCGCTGGAGAGGTTAAAGCAATATGGTGGAAAAAATCTTAAAAAACGCTCGTATCCCTCTAGTTGTTATCGGCTGTGCCTTGGTTTTCATGAGTGTTCGGTATTTGGGGGGGAATAGCTTTCAAAATTTGACTATGATACTCGGGGGAGTTGCCTTTGCTGCTGCTTTGTTCTTCGCGCTAATATTATCGAGACCCAGTTCTAAGCGCAATAAAGGAGAAGCAAACTCCTACAAATATGCGCTAGTTTGGAAAGTCCTTATCACCCTAGGAGCTGGACTCGCCGTTTTATACTATCATCTTCTCGGAACGGAAGCAGAGCCGCAGACTGCGGGTCTAAAAATCCTTTTGGCTTTATGGCTTCTATTTCTTATTTTTGGGTTTTTTCTTGGCCTTGGCACAGAGCTCGCGATTAAAGAATTCGGTTTTGGGGCAAATGCGGAGCCAAAACGCGTCAAACTTGCCAGCTTGTCCTGGCTGCTCGCGGGTTTTTCCTTGGCGATTGTCATTGCGATCAACTTCATCGGCGTCCAATTTAATACTTCAGTCGACTGGAGCTATACAAAGGTGACTAAGCCCAGCGAAGGGACCATAAATGCGGTGCGGACCTTGGATGGTCCACTTAATGTCTATGTATATTATCCTCGTCGTAGTGAAGTTCTTAGGTATGTTAAAGAATATTTCACTTCCGTGCAGCAGCATAATAAAAGCATCAATATCATTTATACTGACAAAGATTTAGAACCTGTGCTCGCGGAACAGCTCAAAGTTCGTGACAATGGTTTTGTTGTCTTATCTAAAAGCGAAGATCCGGCAAAAGGTGACGCGAAAAAAATCAATATCGGCCTAACCATCGCATCAGCGCGGAAAAACCTTGCCAAATTAGATGAGAGTTTTCGCTCATCTTTTATCGCGATTTCTCAGAAAGCTAAGTTTGCCTATTTTACCGTAGGTCACGGAGAAAATACTTGGCAGGGTGAGAGAGATCCTCTCAGATCCATTAATGCTATCTATGATTTTTTAAAGTCACAGAATTACCGCATAGAAACACTTTCTATTCAAAATGGCAGTATGGAAAAGGTGCCTGACAATGCTTCCCTATTAGTGACCTTAGGGCCGACTAGCCCTTTTGCTCCCGAAGAAGTCAAGGCAATTGACCATTTCCTTAGCTCTGGGGGAAAATATCTCGTTGCTTTAGATGTTAACGCGCCTGGAGAAGCCGTTAATGTTAAAAACCTAGGCGAGGACCCTTTATTGGCGATGTTATCCACTAAAGGTATCGACTTTAGAAGTCAGGTGTTATCGGATGAGCAGCAGTTTGCGCGGGCAACGGGTGGAAAAAATGATCGTTGGTTTATTTTTTCCAACGTTTTTACTTCTCACGAAGCCGTGCGAAATCTCTCCCGATTTGATACCCAGCTTGCCCTCCTTTTTTACCGAAGCGGCTATTTTGATATCAACAAAAATAACCCTGACTGGCAAGTTTCCGAATTAATAAAATCTATGGCATCAAATTATGTTGATACTAATGAAAATTTTGCATTCGACCCCAATGAGACAAAGGGGACAAGAATTCTTGGTGCCGCCATTGAAAAAAAGATGATTCCGCCTACGGGCACTAAAGATTCTGCACCTGATATCAGTAACCAAGGAAGGATTGTTGCTTTAAGCGATGCCTCTGTCTTTGCTGATGTCCTTTTAGCCAACTCCAGAGGCAATCAACTTCTTGCCTTTGAGCTATTTAACTGGATATCAGGCACCCCTGAATTATCCGGTGCCCTAGAAAGCGAAGAGGATGTTAAGATTATTCTCAAACAAAATGAACAGTTGGCTTTCTATTATGGAACCCTGTTTATTCCTCCCCTTTTAGTTTTTAGTATTGGGGTTATCGTCCTTAACATGAGAAGAAATCGGCACAAGCGGAGGATTAGATAAATGAATAAGGAACTTGGTATTTATGCTATAATTTTAGGGCTTTCCTTAGGAGGCGCTTATTACGCTTCTCTTCCTCAAGATGATCTCAGCGAGGGCAGTAAAAAAATTGCCAGTCTCGACGCTAAAGTCATAAAAAAAGTAACATTTGAGAAGGAACGTTTAACGGTAACAGTGGAGCAAAAAAATGGTGGGCATTTTTGGGCGACATACCAGGTTACCCCCGCAAAACCCAAAGACTCCAAAACATCGGTTGAAGAGACGTCTGCGACAAAAACTGAAACTAAAGCCAAGCCAGAAAATGGTCCTAACGCATCTGAAGATGCCCTAAGCGAAAAACAAACATCAGATACTGAGAATGAAGAAAAAATAGAAGCGAAAAATAATGCATCTGGTGAAAATGCTTTTATTGAACCTCTCATAACAAAAACAGAATTTTTTCCTGTGGGCACAGCATGGAATGATTTTCTTGCACTGTTTAAACCTCTGAAAAGCTTACGGGATCTTGGCACCTATGAAAAGGCTAAAGCAAGTGATTTTGGCCTGGATAAACCCTCCGTACTAAAGATTTACGACCAATCAGATAAAGAGTTGCTCTCACTCAACATAGGTAAAAAAAGTTTTGGCGGCAGTAATAATTATGCCCAGCTCTCCGGAACATCGGAGTTACAACTCATTGATAATGAGCTCGTCGCAGTCATGGAACAAGCGCGCTCACGCCTATTTGAGGGCAACTTATGGTCAAAATCCCTAAATGAATATAAAATGTGTCGTATCAACTCAGGAGAGCGCAAAAGGATATTAAAAAATTCTGATACCGAAAATGGCAAAGCGGCTCTTTGGCTTGATGAAAATAAAAGCAAAGAAAATTTGGGCTTTAGCTATGGTTCCTGGATGGAAAAACTTGAAAAACTCAGAGCAGTACGCTACGCACATGATGATGAACTAAAAGTTTTAAATGATTTACCGGCACTCGCTACGGTGACTTTTGATGATGGCCTTGACTCAATCGTTTTTATTAAGGCTTCGGGGAAAGAGCTTTCACCCGCTATTAGCGAAGATACTTACTGGGTAAAAAGTTCATTTACCTCTGCCATTGCCATGGTGACAAAAGCCCGTAGCGAGTCTCTGATTCAAGAACTCGAACAGATTTTTCCCAAAGAATGAGACCCAAGTAAAATAATTTCCTAATCCCTCCTCCATTGCCCTTTTTCTATCTTGATAAAGTGGTTTGCGGGGAGGATGTCTCCTTGCGGTACTTTTCACCTACAACTATTTTTTTTGATGCCGCTCCTAACAAGCTGTGCTGCGGTTAGTTTAGCCAAAAATGGTTCAGAAATACCAAAAAAGGCAACTCTTCTATATCTATATTTTTATAGAAAAAATTACCTTTTTTTTTTATGTACCAACAAAGCAATCTGAGCAAAGGTCTAAGTAAAAATAGATTTCTGAAAAAAGAACGTGTTATTCTGATTAAAAGAATATTGAATTTGTTATCAGTAATTATGCCTCGGGAACAGAGACACATTTGGCCGGAAGGAGCCGCGGATGGGTTTAAGAATCGCGACAAACGTGTCGTCGTTAACATCACAAAGGCACCTGCGTGAAACGCGACGTTTGCTTGATAGATCTTTAGAAAGACTATCAAGCGGGTACCGTATTAATAAGGCTGGCGATGATGCCGCAGGATTAGCGATATCTGAAAAACTCCGTGCAAAAACACGAGGCCTCATACAGGCTCAGCGAAATGCTTCTGACGGTGTTTCTCTCATACAAGTAGCTGAAGGTGGTTTAAACGAAGTCCAAAACATTATGGTTCGCCTCCGCGAGCTAGGCGTGCAAGCGGCAAGTGATACCATTGGCCCTCAGGAAAGAAAGTATCTTAACGAGGAATTTCAGGCACTGACAGAAGAGTTAGACAGGATTGCCAACTCCACTGAATTTAATGGAACTTTTCTCTTAGATGGCACAGGAGGCTCTTTAGACTTTCAGGTCAATACCGGTGGTACTAACGTGCTTGGAGTTGACCGTATTTCCTTTGATGCATTTCAACTTGATGTTAATAGCGAAACATTGGGGTTAGGTTCTCTCAGCGTAGGAAGTAAGGCGGATGCACAAAAATCTTTGGCGATGGTTGATAAGGCTATAGAAAAGGTTTCCTCAACAAGAGGAAAACTTGGTGCTTTAGAAAATAGGCTCCAGTCAACTATTCGCAATATTTCCATATCTGTCGAAAATCTTTCCGCCGCCCGCTCACGCATAAAAGATGTCGACATTGCAGAAGAAACGGCAGAGATGACCCAGAATTCAATATTGACGCAAGCAGGTATTTCTGTTTTAAGCCAGGCCAATAGTATTCCTAAAATGGCATTGAGCCTCTTACAAAATCAATAGTAGGCCTATTTTTTCCTTGGAAACTTTACTCACGGGCAGCCAATGAGTCTGACAAAATCTTGTGCCTGCGATCCGATTACGTTTTGGCGAGCCTGGGAAAAACTTATCAACTTATTGATATGATCCTTCCAGCTGCCCACAGAATCCACCGACCAAATAACTGGAGATCCGAGAATATTTCCGACGGGGCTATTGTGTGGCCCTTTCCATAAGTCAATATGGCGCGCTAGTTCAGATTGATATAAACCCTCAAAATACCTCGCCTTATTTTCTATCGCACCTGAGGAGAATATACCGCGAAGATCATTTATTTTGCTTAAAAAATTATTTTGATCAGCACAAATAGCAGATTTCATCATGCCGATTATTGTATGCGCATTAGGATCAATCCAGGATTCTTCGCCACGAAAATATTTGGGTAGGTTTTCTTGCAGATATTTTGGATATTCTCTTTTCCAGGCTTCTCCTGAATACCCGAATGACAAATCAAGGTCATTGAGAATAAAGCGCCAGGTACTACCCTGAGCCGATCCTATCCAGAGCCTTATATTGTTTCCTAACCAGTCATCATTGGCGACGTAAGCTTCGATGGCAGCATAACCACGGGCTGATTCATAATTTGTGTTTTGTGACGACAACATTTTTGCCGGTGGATTAGATGCCGCTTTTATTTCTGTTCGGCCATAACTGATTTCTGCAAGCGTAACATCAGCTTTTTTAAGATTATAGCGTCCATTGACGTAACCTTTATTTAATTTTTCTCGTATATTAATCACGCCCCAATAACGCCCGTTTACATACAAAACACTCGGCTGAAAATCCTGCAGCTCAACTTCTTTAAGCCAAGGAAATTCATTACTTTTTTCTAAAAGAACCGAGTGAAGTAAACCGTCGCGAAATAGCGATCGGGTAAAATCATTGCCCCCGGCTCTCAGGTAAACACTTTCATATTTTGTTTGAGCACTTCGGTGGGGAAATAAATAACTGCTGATATTTTCAAATTTCTTTTCACCCTTAGCGACCTCGAGCGTCATACCTTTTAGGGCATTTACCCGGCTACACCCTCCTGAAATCGTCATAACAACTTTTCGCGCCAAAATAGGCTGTCTATTTTTATAATAAGCAAATTGGGCGTTTGCGAATAACGCATCATTAAAATAGTTCGCACTATGGGGGCAGTTCCCTATCCCCGAAGGTGCCGCTTTAGAGCCCATTGTGCCGTAATAAGCGCCATTTTCAGCAAAGGGATTGGTCTTAGCATCAAACTCAAGAGTAATAACCGGGAGGGCATGGCTCGCGACATAGGCAGGAATATTAACACTCGGTGCAGGCGGCACCGTGATACTACAGTCACCTGCAAAGAAACGACTATCCATCCAACCAGCAACGGCAGGCTTCTCTGCCCATGATACATAGAAACGTCCTGAATCTTTTTGCAGAACGGTAACAATATCATTGGGGTCTAAATAATTTTTGATCGTCTCATCCCCAACTGAATTTTTGTAAAAATTAAGAGCTTCTGTACCAATAAAGACACAGTTTTGGGCTGCATAAAGTTGCTCAGAGAGTCCGCTGGCCACCAATAATAAACCAAATAACCTGTATAAAACTTTCATCAATCGGCATCCTTTTGGGCAAAAAATACTAAAAAAATCACGCGCCATATTTTCTTTAGTCGCTGTCTTCGCTACTACATTATTTCTATTCATTCAATATTTTTTGTTGTATTTTTCCCAATAGCCCCTTAAATATCTCTCAAAATACCGCAAAACCCCATAACATATCACTACTTAACCAAACCTAACCTCATAATTATTTATGGTAAATGGGACAGGGGGGGGGGCGAGCAAATAAGGGAACGTAAAACCAAGATAAGGAACTTCTTTATGTTGCCGTAGAGGTGCCACATTAAATAGAGGAAGAGAATCTGCGTTTATGGGGACCATACGCCCCGCTGAAGTCACCAGAAGAAGTGGACACGCGCCCTAAGTATGTTTTACGCAAGCGTCTACAGGGCACACAATGGCACACTGAGGCTCCTCGTAATGCCCCAAACATTCGGTGCATTTTTTAGGGTCAATGATGTAAAAATCACTCGTCGCAGAAATAGCTTCGTTTGGGCATTCGGACTCACAAGCGCCGCAATTATTACAGTCATGGGTGATAATGAGTGGCATAATATTCTCCCCAAAATAAGAGAAAAAGGAAACCGAGTAGCGTCATGATAGCACCCAAAAAAGCAAAAAGAAACTTTACAGCGACTGAAGGAAGACAAATGTCTGTGAATTTTTAGGTGCCGCCCTTGGTGGCACAAGGATTTAGATTCGTATTGATTTATGTTTTTTAGTCCGAAATTCTCTTAAGTTATCATTAAACTGGGTTTAATATAAAACACCCATTGAATTCTTAGGGGAATATCATTAGTGTAAACTTCTCTGACGCTATGCTTAAAGGAAAGACTCATATGACTCAAAAAAATATCTATGCCATTCACGTAAAAAATATTGATGGAGATGACATTTCCCTTTCTCAGTATAGAGGACGGGTTTTACTTATTGTAAATGTTGCAAGCAAATGTGGTTTTACCCCTCAGTATGCTGGCTTAGAAGCCCTCTATAAAAAATATTCTGATAAAGGGCTCACTATCCTAGGGTTTCCATGCAATCAATTTTTAGCGCAGGAGCCAGGTGATGAAGCAGAAATAAAGAATTTTTGCTCCCTGACTTATGACGTTACTTTTCCCATGTTTGCCAAAATAGATGTAAACGGTGATGCGGCTCATCCTCTCTATGTTTTTTTAAAACAGCAGCAAAAAGGCTTCCTCGGCTCGGAAGCAATCAAATGGAACTTCACAAAGTTTCTCGTTGATAGGCAGGGCAATGTAGTCGAGAGGTTTTCCCCGCAAACAAAACCCGAGGAAATGGAACAAGATATTGTTAAAATCATCGGGTCAACGGCTGAATAGTGCTTCTCCCTACTAACATTTTTTGAGTGTTATGGTGGGGGACATCCATGAACTGGATAAATTGGCGACCCATCTCCGGGTGGGCCCTTGGTCCCCTCAACAGACAACGCCTCACAAATGGGACTGCAGTCCCAGTTAAAACCGACCATGAAACTTGAACCAGGGCAAGAGGCGTTCATATTTTTATCCACACAGGAGCTTCGCAAATTTAAATAGGTTTCGTAAGAAATACTCTTGGCAGGCTCAAAAATCCGCGACATTATTGTCAATTTAGAAAGTATCGCGTCTGCGCCTTTGCAAGTGGGGTTGTTGGCACAGCGCGCTTTAAGCTCAGCATAAACGGAAAAGGCCATTTCCTTTTCATTAGTAGTCAAGCGTCCAAACCGGTCATACCGGGCAGGACTATTTTTTGTCCCTATTACGACGCGACCATTAGCTGGCTCTAAAATCACCAATGAGTCTATATTGGTTTGATCAGAACAATTTGAATTATCATCAGGATTAATGGTGATGCAGTTTTTATAGGAAGTATTCTTTGCTGAATAGTCCAAAGCAACAGCGTCCCGCAAAAGTGAGGTGAAGTAACTACTTTGAAACGCCACGGTATTTTTCATTATAGCAAATTCAGAATCTCTTTTACTTATTCCTAAAAACTGAAGTGTTGTCACACCGACGACAGATAAGATCGCAAATCCAACCAAAAGCTCTATTAGAGTGGTCCCCGCGGCTTTATTACTTTTGCGCTCCATATCAAATGACACCTTATAAAAATATTTATAACCACCAAGGATCATTTATCACTTCACCTTCTGTGTCTTGATACGCAGGTCTGCCTGGGTCTCCTTGTTCTCCGACACCTGGAACTACCTGGATGTCACAAATAAATTGTCCATTTTTAATTTCACGTGTTAACCAGGGAGACTGTGACTGAGAATTATAATAGACACTACCATTGGCACCAACGCACCCATCATTTGTATTGCTACTAAAATTGGTTGGTGAAATGCCATACATATATTCAGCATAAACACCGCCCGCTTTTAACACTAATTTTATGGATAATCTTATATAACTAGCCATATCACAGTCCTGACCACTACGGCAGTAAGGTAACGCATTAGCTCTTAACTCATAAAATTGATCAGAACTAATTGTCGTTTTCTCAAAACGCTTATTGTAGAAAACTCCTGTTAAAGGCTGGCCATTTAAACCCACCGTAACGGGTTGAGCGTTCATATGGCGGCAGTCAATAACGTGATTCGTTTGTGTACATGCTTCGAGACCGCTTAAAGATAGTTTAGTTGAATCGTGAATTTGGCTAAATAATTTGCTCGCAAAATTAAATCGATTAAATTCATCTTCGATAATTTGGTTTGCTTTAAAAATATTTACAAAAGTTGACGTTGTCCCAGTCACAAGGACTGCTCCAATAGCTACAGTAATCATCATTTCGATCATGGTAAATGCAGATATTGGTCCCAGCCCTCTATTTTTACTCATTGTCACCCCTTTGATCGGAGAGATGTTCAAGTTGTTGCTGTAAATATAAATCGCCTGTGATGATCCCATTTGCTAATAAAAAATGATCATCAAAATCTTTGCCGCTGAGCATAAAATTATAAACCTGGGGAAGATTAGGTTCCTCGATCAAATCGATTGACATTACGCGTTCTGCAACCATGTTACTTAAAAATATAGTGTCAAGGACACGCAGATCTTTAGCGGCAACTATTTTATCTTTATCAAGCGTCAAAATGGGGTGCTTAGAGGTGACAACCAGGACTTGAGTATTTGAGGTAATCTTTACTAAAGGCTCGTACTCCGGCCCTTTAATAATAGTGACGACAAGAGAGCGCTCCTCTTTTATAGGGTTCCAAAGCCAGTCTCCTGGCTGAATGTTTTGTGCCTCTTTAATTTCGCCGTTTGCCATTAATATACCTGTAGAACCGATAAAACAGCCCGGCATACAGGGCCAATTTCTCGTCGCTACACTAGTCGGGACTTCAGGACAACCCTGTTTAGAAAAATCAAAAGCTCTTATGGGTGCACTCCATAAATCGCCATTAGGTGCTGCCCCCTCACAGAGAAAATGTATCTTTTTTCTCAGAGCTCCATAAGCATACCAAGGGACGCCCCCGGAGTCAGCCAAACCTTTACTTGACCAATACTCATTTGCATGCTCATTTTGTTTACCTAATTGGCAATTGTCATCGTTACCATAATCAAAATAATCTTGGCCACAATTTTTAACCATTGCCTTGCGAATATTTTGCTCAGTAAAGGGGTCTCCTGCCCAGTCTATAAGATCAATTCCTTTAGGCCCCTGAATGCCTTTTGGCGCTTTATTTTCAATACACTTATATTCCCCCTCTGGGGTAATACCCGCCAAAGCAAATCCCGCCTGGCAAGAAAATTTTTTCATGTACACAATATTAGTTAAAGTAGAGTTACTTACAGTATTTTTTAACGACCAGCGAAAATAAATTTCAGAAGGTACTAAACATGCGGGAGCATTATTGGGACATTTTATCGTGAGTGTTATGCTTAAACTGCTTTTACACGAAGTAGAAGGCGAATCACAGGTTATATAGAAATCGTCATAATTAGCCGGACTAATTTGTAGGCCCCAGGGGCTGACAAAACTTACTTCCTTATCAGTTGTTGCCAGGCAGTTTTTATTGACTAAGCAATCTTTAAGGGTACTATCGATAGTATTCATGCTTAAAATTACGGAACCTGAGGCAAGAAAGTGATTTAAATTGTCGCGAAAGGCATCCCTTGAAGCTAACTTCTGAGAAAACCGCGCTGCTTCTAATTTTATTTTATGCTGATACGAAGCCGTTGTTACGAGAGTCCCCAAAATCACAACAGCGACTAACGCACCAATTATCGAAAACCCTCCCTGATGTTTGCCAATCTTCATTTTCTCTGCCTCATACAATTCACATTTTTTCAGGTTTGAAGTTTTTTTTAAAACAGAGCTCTCTAAACTAAAAAAGGCTGCTATTACCTAAATATATGTTTACAAAGCTTTCTATTTACCCCGGGAACGTCAAGGGTCAAAAACTTTCTATCCTTTAAATTAAAAGTATTTGAAAAAATATTTTTATTGACCTCATCCGCACTTTCGATGGTAGCCAAATAATTTTTACCAAGAGAGAGCCCAGAAAATACCTCTTTTAAAAAAAGAAGATCCTTTTGAGGATTTTTTAAATAAAAAATATAATTATCAATTACAAGCAGCATTTGAAATATAAATATACTGTCATCAATTTTTGCAGCGTCGCCATTTTTTCGGAGGTAAAATAGGTTTTTAAGAACTTCATTAATGTTTTTCAATTTTTTATTTTGACAGGATTTTTCCTGTCCCGAATCATTGCAAACAAAAAAACCCCATAGACTTAACTCATCAGTTTTAGGGACCAAGAATTTAAAATTCATTTTTTTAACGAGATTTTTTTTGGCAATCGTGAAAAATTGAGGCTTGGTTTTTTTTCGGTCTAATCTTTCGAGCGTAGCAATCATGCCTCTTTCTGGCACTGAGTGCAAAGAAAACTCTAGAGCATCCCAGTCTCCCAGCATGCACCCGTAAGGGCTGACTTTGGGAATCATTGTAATCTGAGCTTCAAGATTTTTTCTATTTATTTTTGAGGCAAACTGCCCTAATTCCTTTACTGCTATAAGCTCAGAAATTACGGCTCCTTTATTATTTCCACGATAAAAATAATAAAAAACGAGTAAAATGACCAAAACAAGGAGGAAAAGCAAATTTTTATTGTTTTTTATTTTTTTCATTACAATAGAGCCCAAGCAAAGCCCGGTTAAGCAAAAAACTGAAATCAGAGGAATTTGCTATATTATCGCAGAGCTTTCTGAAAAAAGAAATTCTTTTTTATAATAGTATTAATTTATGGCTCACGACTTTGGACAGTACTGATTAAGATAGGCTTCAATTCTTTTTTCTAAATTAGGATGATGGAGAAATAACTTATTTTTGATATGAGCATCATTTTGGATGAGCGTAATGATTTCTCTTATGGTAAGTAGACTTTGGGTTTTGATGCTATAATCCTCTTCCAACTCTTTTCCCGCATTCTTCTCGCGACTGCCTAATTCTTGGCGATCAACACCCACAAGTAACAGGCACCCCTTAACGCCATAGTTCTTAAGATTTGCAATTGACTCCCGAGCGCTCACCCCACCGGTGAGAACATCATCGATGAGGATTACGTCTTCACCACCGCGAAAGGCATAGCCTACTAGGTTCCCAGTTTCGCCGTGCGTTTTAATTTCTTTGCGATTAAAGGTATAAAATGCTTTTTTATGAAAAGTGTAGTGCAAGGCCAAACTCGTCGCTACCGCTAACGGAATGCCTTTATAGGCAGCACCATATAGATAAAACTCTTCTTTTTTGGGAAATATGTGCATAAGCTTCTCAGCATAAAGCTGTGCCAGCTCACTTAGGAGACGACCTTCATTAAAACAGCCAAAATTCAAAAAATACGGGCTTTGCCGTCCTGATTTTGTGGTAAAATCGCCAAATTTAATGGCTTCAGCTTCTAAGATAAGATGTAGAAACTTTTCTTTTATCGTTTCATTATTCACGCAACGTCCACTCCAAAATATTGAACCATTTAGTAATAAGCGACATGGGCATTTTTCATCCAGCCCCGTTGACTCCCATCGACCATTCTCACCTTATAATAACCATCTTCAATCTCTATAATTTGCACCGCTGTCCCCTGTGGGATTTTTGCAATGATACTTTCCTGAACCCCAAGACCAGTATAAATCTCACCTTCAGACGCTGTGACAATACCAATTTTGGGATTCATTTGGTCGCGCAGATAATAGGCGCCGTAAAAAGCGACGGACAAGAAACAAACAAAATATCCTAAGGAAATTAAAGACCTTGGTAATCGAGACATTTTTATCAGAGTAAAAATGATTAAAGAAAATACTCCTAAAAGAAAGCCCATCATAACCCAAGTCGAGGAAGCTAGGTAACCAACACCATCAAAAAGAGAACCCCAAAGAGGGCCAAAAATAGTTTTAGCCGGTGAGTCACGGGATTCTTTTTTATTATCGCGCAAAAAAGTTCCCCACTCTAATACTTCATGGTTTCTGGGTTCTAGGCGCTGAGCGGCTAAAAAAGCTGCCTCTCCGCGCGCCAGATCTTTTTTTAGGTAGTAAGCTTTTGTCAAACGCATCAGTAGCGCAGTGCTATAGTTGTTTTCGCTTACAAGCGATTCGTATAATTCGGTCGCCTTGGTATAATTTTCGCTCACAAAAGCGTGATCGGCCTCTTTAAGGACTTCCTGCAAAGTGTTTTCTTCTGCACCCAGCATTGGTGCGAAAAAACATGATAGAAATAAAATCAATGGTAAATTTTTCATTTTATCCCTTCTAGAGTCTGGGCAATGTTTTCCATTTTTTCCATAATGACAGTCGTTTTTTCAGGAGCAATTTGCCCCGCGCTATACTGACAAGCTTCGATTTCACTAAAAACGGAGAGCAGATCTTTTTTTAAAGGCTCTGGAAGATTGATTTTATACAAATAGTCACCGATTGCCCCTGACGTGAGCATACCAGGCGGAATTTTAAACTTGCATCCAACCAAATTTTTAAACCCTAAAGTCAATGGTAAAAACTCACCCTCTGGTTGCCCCCCCAGCCGGGCCTCGTGATACTGACGCCGATTTTTAGACCAAAGTTTTTTTGCAGCCTCAAAATCAAAAACATCATCCGTTTTTGAGCGAAATCGCTTCTTAAACCACGCAAAATAAGTCCAAACCACTAAAAAAACACCCCACCCTCCTAAAAACCCTAATGATAAAAGAACGTATTTTAGGTTAAGGCGTTCATCGCGCAAAATTTGATCATTATCGTAATTAAAAAACATGGTTTTCAGTGCCATTTTGTCAGCAACATTCTCTTTGCCCCACCCCCCTGCTAAACTTCCAGTTGATTGTGAATTTGATGCCGATGACCCAGCACTCGCTGTGACGATTAAGTCCCCAAAATCAAGACTGAGCTTTTCAAAACTTTCACTAAGCGTATTAAAATAAGAGAAAGCATAGGTTCCAAGATGATAGGTTCCAGGTACTAGCGGCACTAGTGAATAAGCAAAGGAAGCTTTGGCAAAATTCCCACCCGACTCCTGCGAGTTTTCATAAGTCGGTTTATCAGCATAAGTCTTGATGTCTTTTAGAGCCGCGATCTGCGGAAGAAGTATGCCGTCAAGTTTACCCCAGCCTTCCAAATTTATCGACAGTACCGCCGTTTTTTGTGCTTCAATATTTCGTGGCTGGAGACCGCCACTTAAACTAAATTGACCAATAATGGGAATATAATCCTGAGGGGCATTTGCCAGGGGGACTTCTTTTACTAAAAGACTATCTTTGGCAGATAAAAGACGTTTTTTTACTTTTTGTCGCCCCATCGAGCCGCCACCAAAAAATTGAAAAGGGTCGAATTGACGCGTACTCGGTCGATTTTGATTAGGGGCAAGCGCAAGAATATCCATACGCGCAGGAGGCAAGGAATAGGTACCCTGCTTAGTAACTTCGACAATATAAGCGACTTCATAAACAGTATAGCTCATCCCATCTAAGTCTTTTTCATATTTTCTATTGCCTTCTATTTCGGTAACCTTGAATTCACTGGGCAAATTCAGTGTCGCTTTGCCCTCCAAAATATCCTGCCTAGTGTAGAGTAATATTTTGGCAATCGTAGACTCACCAACATATAATGTTTTTTTACCAAACTCCCGCTCGATAAAAAATATTCTTTCTTCACCATTTTGGCCATCAGACGCCTGGCCTGCTGGCACAACTTCGATGGCAATGGGCGAACTCGACTTTACTTCGCCGTCAACCTTAACCGATAAAGCAGGAATCGTCAGGGTACCCACTGATTTTGGCGATATCGTAAAAGAATAGATTTCTTTAGAATCGCTCTTGCCATTAATCCAGGAATGACTGGTTGAATGTGCGGATTGCTCAATATCAAAAGAATCTAGGGCAGGCAAATTAAATTCATCATCGAGAGAACCCATGATAGTGACGGTTAAAACAATTTCCCCTCCCTCCTCAATTTTACGCGTATCAACCTGAGCTTTAATATTCCCAGCAAATATGACATGCGTCGGAATGAAAACTGAAAAGGAAACCAATAACGTAAGTAGTAAGACAAAGAGAAAAGAGTTATTTTTTTTACTCCCCACACCGTCAATCTGATTCGTGCCTTTGAAAAATAAATTCATTACCAATCTTCTTCCTCCGCTTGCTTTGACGGTTTTTCAGGACTCATGGGCAAATAATTGATCGGAGGGCCGCGATCGGGTAAAGCCCGCAGCAGCCGTTCCGTCTCCATATTATTGAGCTCCTGAGTGGGAACCCCAAGCCCTTTTTGCTCGCTTTCCTTGCCCTTAGCTTCGTGTTCTTGGTCTTTATGAGCAAGATCTTTTTGCGATTTATCTTTTTCCTCTTTAGGCTTCTGATCCTGTTTATCTCCAGAGCTTTGCTTATCCTGCTGATCCTGTTTATCCTCAGAGTTTTGCTTATCCTGCTGACCCTGTTTATCCTCAGAGTTTTGCTTATCCTGCTGACCCTGTTTATCCTCAGAGTTTTGCTTATCCTGCTGACCCTGTTTATCCTTAGAGTTTTGCTTATCCTGTTGATCCTTAGAGTTTTGCTGATCCTGCTGATCCTGTTTATCTTTGGAGTTTTGCTGATCCTGTTGATCCTGTTGATCCTTAGAGTTTTGCTGATCCTGCTGATCTTGTTTAGCTTCAGAGTTTTGCTGATCCTGTTGATCCTGTTTATCCTTAGAGCTTTGCTTATCCTGCTGATCCTGTTTATCTTCAGAGTTTTGCTTATCTTTCTGGTCCTGTTTATCTTGCTTATTTTTTTCTTTTTGTTTTTCAGCTTCTTGCATCTGCTGAGCCCAAGTTTTATTTTCAGCTGCTTCCGCATCATTTTTGTTCATATCTAAAACTTCATCATAGGTTTTAATCGCTTCGTCCCATTTTTTCTGATGCGCGAGAGCATTGCCGAGATTAAAGGTTGCTTGCCGACGTATTTCAGGGTTTTTAGTTTTTTTTGCCTTGCTAAACGCTTCCGCTGCTCGTTCATAATCCCCAAGCATATAATCTGCCACACCCCGGTTATAAGCACGCAATGGATCGTGCGGGTGATCGATTTCATCCTGCAAAAATTCCCGTGATGCTTCCGCGTAGTTTTTTTTGTTAAAAGCGTCAATTCCTTTTTTAGCTTCGGCCTGGCCTGGGGAGGCATAAAATGAAGCCGCGAGTAAAGCAAGGCCCAGACCAGAGATTATTTTTGAAAAGATTAGCACCTCCTTGCGACGAAAATAGAGCATAAACAAAAATGAAACTAATGCCATCCCCAAAGGCCAAACAAAGACCTCATTCCATATTTTCTTCTTTTGTGTGCTGACATTGTAGTCGCTTACGCCTGGTTCAAATAAGCCTTGAGTAAAGAGGGCATTTAAATCATCGTCTGTAACTGTGGAATGCACATACATTCCGCCACTAATCTCAGCTATTTTTTTCAAGGATTCTGGATTTAAGCGTGACATAATAAGATTGCCTGAGCTGTCTTTTTTAAAACTACCCTCAACATCAGGCACAGGAGCACCTTCACTCGTGCCGATTCCGAGAATATGAATAGGAATTTTTTTACTTTGAGCATCATTCGCTGCTCCCAAGGGATCTGAGCTTTTATCCTCACCATCGGTAAGTAAAATTATGGCTTTTTGCCCTGGGGCTGTATTTTTTGCAAGTCGCTCAAAGCTCTGTAAAGCCAGACGTAAAGCCGTCCCCACAGCGGTACCTCGCGCCGTGATCATTTCTGGTTCAATTAGATCCAAAAAAAGTTGTGCTGCGGCTAAGTCTTCGGTGAGAGGAAACTGCACAAATGCTTGCCCGGCAAAAATCACCAACCCAACCCGTGTTCCTTGTAAACGGGCCAATAGATCCCTAATTTTGCGTTTAGCGTGAACAAGGCGGCTTGGACTAAGATCGGTGGCTCCCATGCTGGCAGAAACATCTAAAGCGATAAATACGTCCCTACCAACACTTTTTTGTTCTTGCCAGGTAAAGCCAAATCGCGGCATGGCTAAAGCCGCAATTAAGGCGAGGATAGTTAGAATTGCGCAGAGTATTTTTAAAAACATATAGGGTGAGTTTCGACGATCACCCGCACTATTTTTTCCAAACTCCTGTGCAAAAAGACGCAGACGAAAAAACAACCTCCGCTGACCCCAGATTAGCAAAAACAAACAGGGGAGTAAGAGAAAAACCAACCAAAGCATTTTTGGTGAACCCCATGTCATGCAGGAATCCTCCGCCAAAGGGAAGCATCAAAAACAAAACCAAGTAAACAAAAGACAAGACTCGCCAGGGCAAATGGAAAAAACCATTCTTCGACTTCCCTGATATAAGTGGTCTCCCGTTTGGTTTTTTCAAGCTCATCAATTTTTTGATAAACCTCACTCAAATTTTCTGTCGTATCCGCTTTAAAAAAAGCAGCTCCGGTTTTTGCCGCAATATCCTGCAAAAGTTTTTCATCTACTGTGACTTGGACTTGGCGAATCATGCCTAAATTATCCCTTATAGGGACAACCCCATTACGGCCCATAGCAATCGTATAAACTTTGATGCCAAATTCTTGAGCAGCCATAACCGCATCTTCCGGGGAAACCTTTCCGGCATTATTTTCGCCGTCCGTGAGAAGTATAATGATTTTTTCCTTGGCATCAATTTCTTTAATGCGTTTTACTGCCATCGCTAAACCATCACCAATCGCCGTTGAGTTTCCTGCCATACCCGCCTCCAGGTGATCAAGATAAAACCCGAGAATATCGTGATCATAGGTGAGCGGTGTTTGTGTAAAAGCATATTCGCCGAAGACGACAAGCCCTAGCCGGTCATCAGACCTTTTGGCGACAAAGTCAGCAAGTACGCCTTTCGCTACGGCAATGCGCGTCGTCCGCGAACCTTTTTGTTCAAAATCAAGCGCATTCATGCTATTTGATGTGTCCAGAGCCAAAATAATATCTACACCTTCCTCTTCAGCACGATGTTCACTTTTAATCTCCTGGGGACGGGCTAAAGCTACAATCAAACAGAGCAGCGTTAACATATGTAACCAAGTGCCAACATAAGGCCGCCAAAGCCCCGACTCTAAAACCCTAGCTGATAACAAGGCTAGGGAAGAATACGAAAAATTAACTCTCTGACTTTTCTTTTTTTGCCACATAATAATTTGCCACAAGAAGACAAGCGGAATAACTATTAGCCACAAGGGGTACATAAAGATAAATTGGTGTGAACCAAGGATATTCATCGTCGTGCCTCATCACTTTGCTTAGCATTATCCGCGTTATCTTTTTTCCCCTGAATTTTAAGGGCTGCCTCTTCTGCCTCGATCACATTTTTGGCAAAAGTCAAAAAATCACGATAAATATTTTCTCCCTCAGAAAACTCGAGAGATATTCCCGCAAATATGACCATTTCAGTGCGAGTAAATCCCTGTATCATACTTTCCCATGATTTTTTTTGCTGGACAAATTTTGGGGGAATCTTTGTCACTTTTAGTTCGTCACTTGTCAACGCTTCTACATTAAGATGGCTCAGACCAGCAATAAAAGAGCGCATGAGGTGATTGAGGTGCAAAAAATAGATCTTTTGTTCATCATAGGCTGCAAAACTCAATTTTTTGGGGGCAAAATTTTTGAGTTCGGCATATATCTCTTGGGGGGTAGCTGGTATAGCTCCCCTTACTTGGGTATTGCGAGAGTGTTTCTTCCAAAAATAAAAAATGATAAAGGAAAGGAGAAGCAATGCAACTAGCGCTAATATCATAATCCACAGGGGTGACAACAGAGCCGTGGTATAGAGCCCTTTAATCTCATGGGGCGGGGCGACTACAGGATCCGCAAAAGCAGAAGAATAGCCATAAATCAACATTGAAGCCATCAATATAAAAAAATATTTTTTTTTCCGAGGTAACATTAACTCCAAAAAAAAATCTCCTCATTGTCATCACAAAAAAAATTATTTGCTACCTATGCCGAGCTTTTCCCGCTTCGCGTCGCCGCAAATAACTCACCAGGGGTTTACTCACATCTTCATGGGCAAGAACTTCTATAAGATCGATGTTATGGCGACCGGTAAAGTTTTTCAAGGCTTCAAGCCTCTGGCTAAGATCTTTATTAATAAGCCCCGGCGTATTCTTGCCGCAGAAATTTAGAGTTTTTTCATCCCCACTTTCTAAATCCCGCACTTGAATGATGCCAAGCCCCGCGGGAATATGCTGTTCACGCACGTCCCTGGTATTGACGCAGGTTAAATCGTGACGCATGGCTAAAAATTTAAGCGGTTTTTCAAGATCAGGATCCAAAAAATCAGAAATGAGAAAAACATAAGCGCGTTTTTTTTGCATTTTAAAAAAGTAATCGACCATATTATGAATCTGCGTATTTTGGGCCGGAACAGAAGTTTGCTCCAGCAATCCACTCATCAAGCGCCAGAGATGACCTCTGCCTTTTGTTGGCGGAATAAAAGTCACAGGCTCCTGGGCAAAGGTGGCAAGGCCAACTCGGTCATTATTTTTACTCGCAAGATAAGACACGAGGACAGCAAATTCACGCGCCGCATGGAGCTTTGAAATCCCGCGAGTGGCAAGGTTCATCGAAGGGCTAATATCGACTAGAACAAATACCGTTTGCTCGCGTTCCTCACGCATGACCTTGATAAAAGGGCGTTGCATTTTTGCCGTGATATGCCAGTCAATGGCGCGGACATCATCACCGGGTACATATTCTCTGACTTCCTCAAAAGAAAGGCCTTTTCCCTTAAAAGCACTAGCATACTCTCCTGATAGCGATTCTGATGCCAGGCCTTTAATTTTTAGCTCAAGATTTTTTATGTTACGGATGAGATCCTGGTTTATCATCAAGGTACTTCCACAGTTTCAAGAATCCTTTTAATAAGTGCATCACTATCTATACCGTCAGCCTGTGCTTCAAATGAGGTAGCCAGACGGTGCCGCATAATTTCAAGAGCCACGTCTTTAACATCTTGAGGGACAACATAGGTTCGGCCAAGAAACGCTGCCCGCGCCTTTGCAACCTGTTCTAAAGCAATCGAAGCGCGAGGACTTGCCCCGTAGTCAAAATATTTTTTTAGGTCTTTTAGTTTATATTTTTCTGGCTCACGCGTGGCATGCACAAGTTTTACCGCATAAGCACGCACTTTTTCATCTATGTAAACCGCTCTCACGAGGTCAATGATTTCCAAAATGCGGTGGCCCGAAAGGATGGGACTGATCTGCGCCGGTTCTCCGGAGTTGGCGCGACGAGTAATTTCTATTTCATCCTCAACGCTGCCATAGCCAACCTTGACCTTAAAGAGGAAACGGTCAATTTGGGCTTCTGGAAGTGGGTATGTCCCTTCCTGTTCTATCGGGTTTTGGGTGGCTAGGACTAAAAAAGGCCTTTTTAAATTAAAGGTTTCTTCCCCTAAAGTCACTTGCCGCTCCTGCATGCTTTCCAGCAGTGCAGACTGCACCTTGGCAGGGGCGCGGTTGATTTCATCGGCTAGGAGCAAATTGGTAAATACCGGGCCTTTTTTAATACGAAACTCACCCTTATGGGGCTCATATATCTGCGTCCCGACAACGTCAGAGGGAAGAAGATCTGGAGTAAACTGAATGCGTTTAAAAGTCAGATCAGTTACTTCTGCTAGAGCTTTTATGGCTGTCGTTTTGGCCAGTCCCGGCATCCCCTCCAAAAGCACATGGCCCGTACAGGTAAGGGCAAGAAGGAGACGATCTAAAAGGAGATCCTGACCAACAATGACTTTTTTAAGCTCTGTTTCGCAGGCAATGATATCTTTGCGAAGCAGGGTGATTTCCTCTTTAAATTTCTCACTCATCGGATCATGCTGCATATGACTTTCCCATTAAAAAGGTTTTGAAACGAGTCTTTCCTTGTCATCGCGACTAGAGATGCCAATCTATGACTCAATACGGCTTTAAAAATGTGCGACTGTATATAATAATAAAGGTAACTTAACTCCAAGGAATCTTCTAATATAAAAAAATAGATTAAAATTTTCTAAAAAAAAGATCCCTTCTTTTTTATAGTCGCGAAATAATTGTTAAATAGCCATTTTTACTTTATAATCTTTATTTTATTAAATCTATTGGCAAAAATTATTATGAAACAAACATTGCGTGTATTGATCTGGAGTGGTGCTGCGGTACTAACATTGCTTATGGTGATCCTTCTTGCGATTTATTTTGCCCTAAGGTCGCCAAGTTTTAATCAATATGCCCTTACCAAATGGGTACAACCCGAGCTTACGAAAAAAGGGATTGCCCTGAGCCTTGAAAAGCTCTCGATAGATCTTTTGGGTGGTATTCAAAGTGATAAACTCGGAATCACTATCGACTCTAAGGAGCTGGGAACTGCTGAACTTGGGTTTAACCGATTTAATCTCAAGTATGAAATTTGGCCCCTTCTCAAAAAACAACTTTTTCTTGAGGATTTGAGTTTAACGGGCCTTTACCTCAAGGGCACCCTTAAACTACCCCCACCCTCAGATGCGAAACCACCTACGCCAGAACCAGAGACTCCCTCATCCGAAGCGGTAGATATCTATAGCCTACTCGAAAACCCTCCTGTACTTGCCAGTATAAAAAATATCCTTATCAATATCACAGAAATTGATCTTGAACTTATCCCCAGCGAAAATGAGAAAATTAAAGTTTCCCTTAAGGAACTTAATCTAAACCAAGAGTTGTCCCTTGTCGCAAACAAGCTGAGTTTTAGTCAAAAATTGGCTTATGGCATACCAAAGACAGCCGTCCCAGGGCTTTCTCTCGAAGTTACCAGCGAAAACCCCACATCCGGCGAAAAACTTCATCTTGTAACCCAGCAAAATTTTAGCTTCGCTCTCGAAGGTTCGCTTGAAAATCTTGGGCAAAAAACAGTTATCGATATCACCAAAATAAACATACAAACGGATTTAAACCAGACTCACCTCGAAAAAAAATCCGCAGAATCATCGCTTGTTTTAGACATCCCTTCTTTTTCTTACGATGCAAACGTAAATTTGGGTTTTAATCTCAACCAAAATGCAACCTTTGCCGATATTAATAGCATCCTTCCCTTAAAATTTGGTTTTGGCCATACCTTAAAATCTTCACCTATTACCCTAAAATCGGGGAGCGAAGAACAAACGATTGATATCAAAGTGACCGCTGAGGGTAAAGGAAATTTAGATGCGATTATCGCTTCGTTTGAGAGTCCATCGGCAAATACCTTAAATGGCAGCACCTTGGAATTTGCCCTAAAAAATCTGATTTTTTCTAGTCATGCGAGTAAGGAACAAATGCAGATCACACTCGCTTCTCAGGCTCTTTCTTTATCTCATCCCAAAGAAAGCACCAAATTCGATTTTTTGCTGGAAAGCGCGACCAAAGCTCTGATGATAAAGCCCCTCTTTAAAGCACCCCTTAATTTTGAAGCGCGGATTTTATGCGAATTTTTGGGTGGCTTTACTTCTATAAAGCAAGAAATTTCCGCCCATCTTAACAATGAAAATTTTTTAAAAGGCATAATGAGTTTGTACCAGGAGGGGCGTAAGGGATCTGTTAATTATACCTTAGACCTCAATTACCCCAAATCAATTGAAGGCGTCTTAAAAAATTTAAGTCTCAGCAAAGACCTAGGACTTTTAGGCGCAAATATCAGCGGCACGGGTTCGTGGGTCCTAAGTGAAAAAACAGATCCTCCTCCTTCAGATGCCTCGGATGACAACCAAACAGCAAAAGGGAACGGGGATTCTAAAAAGCAGGATGCAGGAAAGCCCGAAGCGATACCTGATGCTCCGCCTCCATTTGAGGAACTCACAGGCAATACGCAAATTATACTTAGTCAAGATAGCAAACATTATAGACCCAAATTTTTTATAAAAAAACCGCTGCATATAAAAACCGAATACAAAATCGATCAGGCGGCCAACATTAATGTAAATTCTGAGGTTAACCTTCTGCAATTTAGTCTCCCACAGACTCTAAACCTTCCCGCAGCCAAGATAAACATGAATGCCGATATCAATAAAGAAAAAATTTATGCTCATATCGAGGGAGAACTCAGTCAACTAAAACTTGCCGCCTTACCCAAACCCCTAGATCTATCATTAAAAGAAACAGCGGATCTTATTGTTAAGCCTTTTTCTCTAAGAAATCATCTTAAACTGGGATTTAACCAACAGGATGTCCTGGATCTTGCCACGACCTTAAATGATTTGCCGCAAAATTTTCAGTTTGACACAAAAGGCGTCATTTCAACCCCCATTGATTTAGATACTTATATAGTCAAACTCAAAGATATTCCTGGTATTGGCCGTATTGCTCTTGACCTTAATACCCACGCCGATCTTGGTCATCCCTTAGCCTTTATGATCGGGGCACCCAAGTCTCCAAATCCTGAAGATTTTAAAATTACATCTAAAACCAGTCTTAACCTTTCCCAGGTCGCAGCACCAAAATATGGCACCCAAAAAATCGTCATACCCAAACCCATTTCTGTTCAAATCAACACGACTCCTTTTGAAAATGATATGAACGCTTCTCTCAATCTATCGGTAAACGAAGCCTATTTTGAGCCCCTTGGTGGTGTTGTGGGCCTAAATTTATCGTCATTAGTCAGTCTAAAAAAATTCCAGCTTCCCAAGTTTGCCAGCATGACGACGAGCACTAAGCTTGCCATAAGTGACATACCTATAAAAGATCCCAACTTAAAGGCAGTAGTTCCCCAAGATATGCTAAAAGACCTAGCCTTAGAGCTTATTGCCGCGGTTGACGAAGGACAAAAAATAAATTTAGAAGCCTTTCAATTTAAACTCAATCGTCTTTTGCATGTTTCTGCCGAGGGGAGTGTCAACCCCCAAAAAATAACGGCCTCGCTCGGGGGGCGCATTGACCTTAACCCTGGCCTTAAACCTTGGAAAAGCGGTGACCTTGATTTTTCAGGCGGCATTGGCATCCCCTGGTACATCGCGGCGCTTACCAACCAGAATTTCACTTTAACCAGCGAAATTCAGTTCAAGGATTTTGATTTTAATTTTGCCCCCAAAAAATTATTTTTAAAAAGTTTAGTGGGTAAAATTAACATCCAAGAAGAATTAAACCTTGACGACCAAGGGCGTTTTGGTTTTTCCTATCTCATTCCCTCCAATCCATTTGAGAGAACTGATTTTTCTAAACACAAACCCCTACTCCTGACTGATTCTCTGTTTATTAAAGAGATTGTTTTCGATCAGTATAATATTGGCCCCATCAGAGCTGCCGTGGCCCTGAAGCAAAATATGTTTAATGTGCACCAATTCGACCTCAATGCTTTTGATGGTAGTATTACGGGAGAGCTTGCCTTTAACATCCATCCGAAATATTTGGCATTACGGCTCTTAAGCAGGGTGACCCAACTCCACCCCGAACTTATAACCGGACAAAAAATTAAAAATGAAGAAAATTTTATCAATTTGCGTACCGCGATCCTTTATGACATCAATAAAGCACTTATCGAAGGAACGATAAATGTTGATAAAATAGGCAGTGAAGAGCTTATTTCCCTTATCAATGTGCTGGATCCCCGCTATGAGGATGATCAGCTCAATAGCGCCCGATCTGCGCTCAATCTTGCCTATCCGACTTATGTCAATATCAGCATGGATCAAGGTCAGATGGATATGCTCATAGACCTCGATGCTTTAGGCATAAGCAAAACCATCGAAGTTCGTAAAATTCCTTTATATGCTTTTGTGGCTTCGGCTACGGACGAATTACTTAAAAAAATCAGGGAGGTTCCTATCCAATGAAAACACGCTCTAAATTATTATGTGTCGCCATTTTCATGTCTTCATGCACACCCAATTTATATTTTATCGACCGCCATACCATTATGGAAGAAGAGTCTGCGGGAGACTGGGTGGACTTAGAAGCCCAGTTGCTGAACAATCTCAAACGGCCTGGAACGACGATGATCGAAAAAGATTTAGAAAATTCCCGCAAGCAAAAAGTATTTAGCAGCCTAAATGGAGAGCTGAGTCGTGAAGTCAAGTAAAGACCTGATCACGCACTTTAATAACGTTACTCTCGAAATAAAACGTCCGGACTTCAGTAAACTTAGGGGTTGGATGCAAAACCTCGCACTAGATAACCTTACTATTATCACTGGGATACAAATATTATGACACAAAGAACATTCATTTCTATTTTTTGGATCATGGGTTTAGGTCTAGTTCTCCCAACTTTGGCCTCAGCAGACAGCAGTACCGTATCTCAAATTCCAGCACTTCTCAGCTTAAAAAAATTGACCATAGGACCAGGGGACAATTTCCAAGGGATGCTCACCCCCGATGGAAGCAAACTCATATTTACTCACATGGTAGGGCAGTCCCAGGCACTCTATCAGCAAAAGGTCGGATCATTCGGCAGTGAGGTTTTTCTTGAATCCAACGAGGATGCCACTCATCCCGCGATCAGCCCAGACGGAGCCTATCTTGCTTATACCTCCTTTAAAAAAAATTCCCGCGGTGATATTTGTTATAGTGACTTAAAAGGAAAAACCATCGCATGTCTCGGCCAAAGCCAAAGTGCTGATAGTGAACCCTTTTGGCTTACGGCAAAGAAATTAGGCTTTGTGAGCCGAGACTTCACTTCCAACCAATCCCGTCTTATGAGCTGGGAAATAGATAGTAAAAAGACCGAAATTTTGCATAGTGAGAGTGTTTGGTCACCTCAGTATAGTCCTTCACTTCATAAACTGGTATTTATTGCTACTTCTAAACACAATAGACACGGTAAATCCCTTTTTATCAAAGACCTCACCAAGCAAACGAGCTATGAACTTCTGATTGATATACCGGGAATTTCCTCCTCACCTCAATTTAGTGACGACGGCTATATTTATTTTACCCAGTACATAAATGATACCAACCACGACCATATACTTGATGGCAATGATAATGGTGTTATTTTTAGGCTTAAAACAAATGAATTACAAGCGCAGCACCTTATTTTTCCTGAGCAGCTCACATCAGTGGCAAATAATTGCAGTTACCCAAAACCAACGCAGGATCAGCTGATTTTATCCTGTGCCTTTGAAGGCACCTTAGATTTGTACGCCATCCCCTTATCAGGGATCGTACCGAGTTCTTGGGATGAAAAACTACTCAATGATGCCCATATGACCGCACGCAGCTATGAGGACCGCATCTTAATCCTGAATAATCTCCGTTTTCGTCTACCTGAAAAATATAAAAATGGCAGCCTCGTCACCGAGATTTTTTCCAATCACTTTTTGCTGCGCGAATGGGATGCCGCACGCTATTATGCCGAAAATTTACAAAACACCGCGACCTCAGCCAAAGCAAAATCCTATTACACCCTTGTCAATACTTGGATAGATATAGAACAAGAAACTGAAAGATTACCGTCACAGCAAATTACGGCTGAATATACAAAAAACCTTAAAGCATGGCAGAAAAATCTTGAAAAAATTAAAGAATTGCCGAGTTTAAAATCACTCGTACTCCTGAACACACACATATCAAGTCGCAACATAGCGTTGGCAAAGAAAAGCTTTTCCCAATTAAATCCTGATATATTTACCCACGAAATCGAATATTATTTTTATAATTTTTTAGCAGAACGATTATTTGATCCTAACCAAGATTATCTGCTGTTAAAAAAGTCTTTGATTAGTACCATCAATAAAATGACTATGAATCCCGTATCTCAGGCTTTCTATAGTATGAAGCTACTAAAATTGATTAGTGCAAAACCCCTACCTCAGCGTTCCCCTGAAATTGATGCGACTTTAAAAATGTTTTTAGCTGATAGTTTGCCGCAAAAGTTATTTCTTGCCGAAATGTACACTCTGGACATGATGGCAGCTCCCGATGAAAAGGCGCGACTTGCCGCCTATAAACCACTGGACAAACTCATGAGCAGCAACCGTGATGACTATATTCTAAATAAAAATGTCTACATTAGAGCCATCAATAATCTTGCCAGTCAGTCTCTCGTTGTTGAGTTAGATTATATTGCGAGTACCTGGCTGCGCTATACTAAAAATGAAAGCACAGAAGCTTCCTACGCTAGGGAACAATATACTTTAGCCAATTTAGACCAGGCTTATCAAAAAATCGCTACAGGTCACCCAGAACCTGCTTATGGGCATTTTTATGCTGTAGTTATGGCTACTGATGATCTCGAAGGGCATTTTGGTTATATTTATGGGACTGAGCTTGCTAAAAAATCAGCGCTTGCCGATAGCACCTATGAAAAAATTGTGGGCAAAAAGGTTTCAGCCGCTGCCTACAACTATGTTCAAGGCGTGACGAAGGTTTTACGCGCACCAACCCTAAACCTCGAAACCATAGAAGAGGCTCTTAAGTTGGTTGAAAACGATGCGACAGAATTTGATGACCCCTCGATGAAATATGTTTTTTTAGGCTACCTTTACTTAGAAAAAACACTGCTAAGCCGCAAAGGATTTTCCTTTGATCAGGATGCACAGCAAAAAGCCCACCATTATTTACTATTAGCCTATGACAGCGGATTTTTAAATAAGCGTGTCGCAGCTAGCGCCCTTATAAACCTAGGCATACTGCATATGAGTGTACGTAATTATTCCTTGGCAGCTAAGTTTTTGTCTGCGCGGCAAAATCTTGGTTTTGCTAGCGATAATGAGGCAAGAGACTTCTATTGGTATCTTAGCAAAGCACTTTATTATAACCGCAATTACCTAGAGGCCGCGGAAGCTTTAACGCAAGGCCTCGCCAAAAATAAAGATCCTATTTTTGTTCTCGCAGCGGGTGAACGAAAGGCTCTTTATCTTGGACTTGGAGGCAAATATCAAGATGCTGTCAAGGAGTATAAAGGACTAATGCCTAACCTTGATAAATATTCAAAAGAAACTAGAGCTAAAATCGTTCTGAATTATGGATATAATCTGCTCATGAACAAAGAAATTGCTCCAGCTAAAACTCAGTTGCTGAGTAGCCTAAGGCACATCCGCACACTCAGCTCCCTTAAGGAAACCGAGAGTAAACTGGTGCGATTTGAACCACAACGCCTTGAGGCTACGGCTTTAGGACTTTTAGTCAAAGCCAGTGAAACTGACAACGAAAAAGAAAAATACCTCAAAGAACGATTAACTATTTTAGAAAAAATGACTGAAGATCCTGCACGGTATTATCAAAAAAAGGATGACCTTCTGCGCCTTCAAATTAAACTGGCACTACAGCTTAGCGATCTTAGGCTCGCAAAACCAGAAAGCTGGACACTTGTCTTTGCAAAATTGGACCAATTCCTGGATGAAGGCGGAGGTATTCTCGATCAAAGTGTGATTAATACTTTAAAAAACTTTTATCTTTGGATGAGTCTTAACTCCGAAAAAAATATAGATGCTAAAATAGCGGAAAAAACTGAGGATTTTTTGCAAAAAATTGATAAGGAATTTAAAGATGTAAAAGAAAATCAGTATTTCCTGTTTTTGTCTCGGTATAAAATTCATGCTTACAAACTTCTGAACGAGGTCTCACGCAAAAGCCAAACGATTGAGGTCAGCAATGGGAAACTAAAAAAATTATATGAAGAAAACCAGGGAGCAAAACTCATTGAAATTTTCAAAAATGAAATGGAAGATATCAGTCTTATTTTGCATCAGAAAGGATTGGGATAATCTCACTTAAATGGAAGATATCCAGGTCAGCAAAAATTTTAGTATAGATTTATGTACCGCCTTTGCCAACCGTCTGGCAAAAACACTGAAAATTCGCAGAAAATGGGCGCTACCTCGCAGCATAGAAGCGTTTCGGATTTATGATTTAGATATTCCGGAACTGCCTCTTATGGTGGATGTTTATGGAGAAGGTGCTGTAGTTTACGAACGATTTCTTGATGATCTCACGCGCGAGAGTTTTTCCCCTTTGTTAGAGATTATTGCGGACGCTATAAAAATCCCTAAAGAAAATGTATTTTTAAAAAAACGTCGCCGCCAAAAAGGCCTCAGTCAGTATCAAAAACTTTCTGGCTTGCAAAAAGAGATGGTCATTTCTGAGGGCGAACTTAAGTTTATTGTTAATTTGACGGATTATCTTGATACTGGCTTATTTCTTGATCATCGCCCCATTAGACTGTGGCTTGCAAAAAAATCGCTGCCGAAAATGCAGGCGCTAAACCTTTTTTCTTATACCGGTAGCATCAGTGTTGCCTTGGCCAAAGCAGGATGTCGCGTTACAAGTGTTGATTTATCTAATACATATCAGAACTGGGCAAAGAAAAATTTTTCCCTCAATGCCATATCTCCCGACGAGCACCGTTTTATTAATGATGATATCCTGGTGTGGTTAAAAAATTGTTCCAAGGGGGCCCTATATGATCTTATTGTTTTTGATCCCCCATCTTTTTCTAATTCAACCAAAATGAATGAACACTTTGACCTGGTAAAACACCATGCGGAGCTTTTACTGGTCCTTAAGAAAATGCTTAAACCACAAGGATTTATTATTTTTTCCGGAAACAAAACGCGATTTTCCTTAGCAGAAAATGTGAGCCACGAATTTTGTGTTTTAAATGTCAGTAAAGAATCTATTCCCAGTGATTTTAGAAATGCCAAAATACATTTTTGTTATTTGCTAGGCAAAGATAATCAGAATTTCACGGCTATAGCCCGGGAAATTTTCAAATACCGATAAAAGTAGGAGTATAGGACATCCAATGCCATATTTTAAATAGGCATTTCCTTTTTGCACCTTCAACTAAGTTATACTTGAAAAAAAAAGGAGCCACTGTCGTCTCAATTGTCTTATTTGTTTAGCGGGACTTTTTGACAACACGGGAACCCCCTCATGATTAATCATCTGTTCAGGAATGTCCGCCATTGCCAGTTTTATGACCAAGGATATTAGCTATGTAACCTGTGTCTATACTGTCCTCAGTTTTTAGAGCAAAAAGTTATAGATTTAGCTTAGAAATCTGTTTTCAGTTCACGGGTATTAACTTCTGAACTCCGCACATCGTAAAATAAACTTAGCGGACGGCCCAGCTATTTACCTATATCTAAATAAATGAAATTATTTCTTGGCTTTACATTAATCGCTGCTGGCAATTATTGAGTAGAATGCACTTCTAATACATTTTTTTGGGTGTACCCATTTGGGTACGAAATTGCCTTTATGTGGGTGATAACAATATACGGTTTATTCAGAATGGGATATTACTCACCCACATTTTGACAGAGTAAGCCAATTTCAATTTTTTTAACAAAGGAATCATTATGAACCAAAAATTTAAACTCAACAAAGTAATTGAAAATCAGTCCCGATTTTTCCGACTAAAAATGAGATCATTATTTGCGACTATTTTGCCTTTAATTATTCTTCTCGTTTTTTCAGCATCATTTTCTGGTAAGTCACAAGCTCAATCTAAAAATTCCCCTACGTGCCGCGTATATCTTACCACTGCGGGAAAATATAACCCCAGTAAAATATTTCAAACAAGTGCAGTGGAAAGGAATGCTAAGAGATGCCGCCAAGCTTGTTACAGTGCTCTTAAGCAAGCTTGTGCAGCTGTAGGAAATGGCGCAACTTCAAACCTATTGGTTACTAAAATACGCATTGCTTATGATAAAGATCATCCCGCATGTCAAGGAGTTGATGTTTCAGATTATATAAATCCCTATTTGGGAGCTGCCAGAAGTCCTGACGGCTATTACTATGCTTTTTGCGGAAACTTCAATTAACATGAGTAGTCCATAACTTGAAACGGAGCATTATAACAGCGTTTCATTATCTAGGTCATATTCAAGATATTTAGGTTATCTTTTCATATTAATTATCAAATTTAAGGAAAAACTAAAATGAAATTTTTTGCTATCTCACTCATATCTATATTCCTATTCAGCAACTGTGGCAGTAATGAAAACGACTCTAACATCAATTTGAGAACCACAAGCTGTAATATAGCCTTTGCTTGGGGAAATGTGGATCAAGAAATTATTTTTTTAAAACAATCATCCGACATTATTGGATTAGATTTGTATAGTTATGGAATTAAAGATGTACGTGATTGCCAACAAATATTAAAAAAATGCAAGGTAGAGCATAAGAAAAAACCCAATAACTGCGTTATCGAGTATAAAAAGGGCTAAAAATTTTTGCACCTTTCTGTTAGGGGCAATTAATTTACTCACCCGTTTCACGAAATTGAGGTCAATGAGGTGGACGGAAGGATTTACGTGGCTTAGGAAGATGGGGTTGGCTGAACAAACTCAAGATACTGAGAATAAAGGATAAAATATCTTGAAAATGAAGTAAGACAAGCGCAATATTCTAGTGCAAAACAAAAAATATAGGCTTGTCTTATGGAGGAAATATTATCGGAAGTTGTGGAAGCACCCAAGAAGGTTTTGAGGCCATTGTCACTTTATTTATGGTTTTTGATGTTGCGAGTTCCAAGGCATGTCCTGACGTCGGCAGTAGAGATCATGGGGAACTCTAAGGCACTTTATTCGCGGATGCTGAATAATAAGCGTGCCTTATCCGGAGCTAAGATGCTGTTGAATAGGGCAGCTAGAAGTGTCCGTAAAGGTCTTTTAGATGGTAATAAAACCATCTACTTGATTATTGATGCAACAATTATTGGACGGCGCAGCAAAAAAATTGAAAATATTGGTTTACATCATAGCGGCAAGGGCTTGGTACATGTACATAAATTCATAAACTTCGTACTTATGTGCAGCAATAAGTCGGTGCCGTTATCCAGTATCGCTCTTTATAGTGAGGAATATTGCTTGACGAGAGGGGTCGACTACAAATCAGATATTACCATTGTTATGGAATGGATCAATGCACTCCTTGCCAGTGGTTTACTGGAAAGGAGTGCCCTTAAACGGTTGCCTATACTGGCAGACAGTTTCTATGATGCCAAAAAACAGCAAAAGGCCATTGCGAGAATAGGCGCTCATTTCACCATGGCAGTACGTTCTAGTTGCAGCATAGACGGTGTAGCGGTACATGAATATTTTCGTTGTCATCGTCATATTCCCTGGAAAACTATCCGGCTTACTGCCAGCGCTAGCGGCAAGGGAACCAGGCGTAAGTATCGCATATGAGGTACGGCAGACGTGAGGTTAAAAGGATTCGGCAAAGTTCATGTCGTGTGTTCAGAAAAAAGCGGAAAAACCATGACGATAAGAAAATACATCATTACCAGTGACCGTCATTTGAGTTTCCGGGATATTGTAAAAAACTATCGTCTGCTCTGGCAAATTGAGGTTTGGCACAAAAAGATGAAGCAGGACTATGGTATGTTGGACTGTCATTCACCGAAATTTGTAGCAGTGGAGTTTCTGTGAACCTCGCGATGGTAGCTTTTCTCATGCAAAATCATGGAATACAAGGTGTGCCAAAAACGGGAACAGCTTGATCTGAGTTTGTAGCAATGAAAAAATTTGCTGAAGTTGGGCTTGTCATTAATTTATTTGGCAATCGTGAGCGCCTTAAAAGCATTGTAGCAGCGGAGAAACAGAGGGTGATTGCGGCGTAAGCCCCGCCATCTATGATCTAGGTCGGTTTGATGTCAATTTCGTGAAACGGGTGAGTAATTTAACTTAGAAGGAGCGGTTTTTTATGAAATTAATTCTTGTGATGTTGGGAATGTTTGTTTCTGGCAATCTTTTAGCTAATCAAGTCTGTGCGCAATATAAAAGTCAAAAAACAGGGAAACGTGACTGGTTTTTTTGCTATACATGCCCTGAATCAAATACACGCAGTGAATGCCCTCAAGGTATCCTAACTGATTGTGTTAACAAAAATATGGGTGTTTCCTTTACATCGATGAGAGACCATGCCGATACTTACGAGCAGTTAGATAAACAACAATGGCGATTTACAGGCAATTGCACTATAAAATCTGGTAGAGCTAATCCCTACATTGGGATGGGACTCATTATTCAATTAGATTAGAATGTTCATTTTATGCTAGGTCGTGTCGGAATTTGCCTGACTCGGCCTAGAAAATGAGAATTACGTTTGATTAATAAAAAGGAGCGATAACTTTTAAGCGGAGATCAAGATTCTTTCAGGTCACTCAACTAACGACTATTGCCTCAATAATACCAAGACTTTACTGACGTGAATCCAAGATGTTACCCTTTCTTTCTTAAAATACACGAACAACCATCGACATCCGTCCATCTTATTTTCCTAGGGCTTGCTAATAGATTCAAAAAAGCTCGATGACTACTGCCGCATCTATTAGCTTCACCCTTTTTATGTCACAGACTTAGGTAAAACAAAGGATATACCGCTGCGATATAAATTGCACATTTAATCCTGGTTGGGAAAGTTACATTTCCAATAGTCCCACTCACTGGCGATCACCGGAACGTCATACTTTTTATTCTGCGCGATGTCTTAGTGAGAATATTTGTTGTCGTTATAATAGGTTAAATTCCGCAAATCAAAGGGAATTTGTAACATTTTCTTTACCCATTTTGCCACTGTTCATCACCATAATAATTTCCTGGATTTCTTTACATAGCACGATCGACCTGACAAGTTTTTCTCCAAAATAAGCCTTAAAATAATAATCGCTAAAAAAACCACAATACTACGAATGTTTTTGCACCATAAATTTTCAACTCTGTTTCTTATACTCTGAGCCATAGATTCAAAATCGCCGTTAGGAATATGATTGCCTGAGACAAACAAACGGACGACTTTATAGCCTAAACCTCAACATTGATGCTATTGAATACAGCATTCTCTCTGACACGATACCTGGAAGCATGAATACCTATTCCTCTAAATTCACTAGCAACTCTATTGCTGTTAAGCCAAAGTTTGCCGTCTTTTGGATCGACTCAAACTGGACAACCGGTGGGCGCTCAACCCGAGGAACCAGCTCGCTGAATGTAGTTATTATTATAGAATCCTACGCCGCCGTTCTTTTTTCCTCAAACACAATTTTCGGTAATACCTCAAGGCGACCACTATTCCCAGCGCAGACGTAAAACTGCCCTCTTTTAATCAGTCATTGGCGTGAAAAAGGCAGGGAATAACTATCACAAGGACTTGCATTAATCGTTCGCTATACATCATTTTTTTTATTCAGCAATTCCATTGTTTCTTCAACCCCATTCTGAGCATCCTGCAAGTCATTAGCGAGGGGTTTCACCGTTTTTTCTTTACAGGGTCCTGCAAGAGTCGGTATCGTTTAAAGAGGCTTACTTTTCTCCGCACCACTGAGACCTTGACTCTTCAGTCTTAAAAGAATCGTTCTCCATGTTTGAGAAAGTGCTGGTATCAAGTAATGAGGACCCCACTGAAATCTCATTACGCTTAATCAATAGACGCCCATCCTTCCCGACAAGGTCTAAACTCAAGAAAAAGAGATCTCAATGTGATCGTATACCACCAACTTTATTAGTCTATTTATACAACAACACCGGCCCTTTGTTATTCTGCCGTATTATTGCCAAAATGGCCGGTAAACAAAATGGCACCTTTATGAACCAATAAAAAATTAAAGCTAGCATCGATAACATGATCAAATGGAGGAGGAGGAGGAGCCATACTCCGCGTGCCTGAACCGGCGATGGTGGAAGCAGCTGCGCTAATGCTGTTCTCGTCGAAATCAAATTTAGCATTCTGCAATATGAAAAGATAAGTTAGGCCTTCCTGCCCAGCAAGCATTTGGGACAATGAACCATCTGCATAGATGTCTCCCAATCCCATCCTTTGTAAATAAGGCGCTAAATCAATAACTGAATCGGGTGCGATCGACATTTTGGGAATGGCAATGTTTGAGCTTGTATAAGTGCCTGAATTTAATTTTTCTACATTGGTAACTAAATTCTCAAATTTTTTCGCCCCCTTCTCAATCATAAGATGCGTATCAGTTCCAAACTTTATGCTATATAAATTACCGATCTTTTTAACTGGTAGTTTGAGAAAAGCCATAGGAATCAACTTTTGCTCAGAGTCGTCACCAGTAAATTTTATCGCACCCTTAGCGGGATAAAGTTGTGCATCCTTATGATCTCTTTCGAACAAAACTGCATTGAGAATAAAAGATCTCAACATGGTCCAATTGTTCTGTAGAGTTTCCTTATCGATGATCTTCTTAACTTTGTCCTTGGTCTTTTCTGCTACCCAGGTATTAAGTTCAGTGGCCATTGTTTCAGGAGTATATTTCGAAAAATCCATTTTTTCAACTATACCATTCCATCTACCAATATTCATAGTGTAGTTGTAGTCAGTGCTAAATTCAAAACCCTCTCTAAGAATAAATCTATTGGCTACAGAAAACTTATCATCAGTCAAATTATCTAAAAAATTATTAAAATTCGTTGCCTGAATTTTCATCAGTGACTCAGTTTCATGGCCCATTAATTTTAAATAATTTGTTTGACCTGGACTCGCTCCCCAAGAGCCAATTTTTAAAACCGTATAAGCGCTAAGTGGAGACACAGCGAAATCTTTTCTCTCAATCGCGGCATCTTCTAGTGTCTCCTGAGCCAAAAAAGCATTACCAAAAAGAAGTGAAAAATCATTAATCTCCCTATTTAAGACGTCATTCGGGCTAAGATTAACTTTATTAATAATTCCCGCCTTTTGTGGGGCTTTATTCGCTGCTGTGCCGGAGTTAGAACTATTTGTTGTTTTACACCTACTAAAAATAACGAATGAAATGAATAAAAAAGCTAGTTGTGCCAATCTCATAAGAATTAGACCCTTTCAATATAAATCTGTAAAAGTGCGAATTTGTATCTATTTTAAATTATAATCAAACCAAATACAACAATCCAAACAGTAAAAATGACAATTCCAAACCTTCTTTTAACTCTATTTTTTTTGGCTAATAAAGAAATAATTTCAATTATTTAACAGATAATTGGCTTTTCATCTTACGCCATTTGCAATGCCATATTTGGAATCTTTAAATTGTTCAGAATGCGAAAAAAAGACGCACCCTCCCCTTCATGGAACTCATTTTAGAACTAACCCAGATTTGTCATGGAGTTCCATCATTTGCATGAAAAATAACGTATCAGGCATTATCGAGTAGGAGGGGCGTGAGCCCCGTCCTCTCACAGAACCGTACGAACGGATCACGTATACGGCTCCTCACGTAACTTAATCCAAACTTTGAGCGGAAACCAATGTGGGAGGTTGCGATCGGACATAATTTTGAGGCCAAGGGTATTGATAAACCACTGATTTGGGTTTGCCATTTCTACGGCCTTCAGATGAGACAGCGCCCATCGCCCCCGGTTGCTAAATACTGCTCGCGCTCTGCTTCTTGATACTCCACGTTCAACAAGCCGCTTATAGAGATTACGACGTTTTTTTTGCTGGCTTACTATCCGGCTACGCAATCTTCGTCGGATATGTGCTTCAATCGACTTTAGTTGGGACGGGTATTGAGACATCATAAAATAATTGCCCCACCCCACATACCACTGGTTGATTTTGCGCACTGTTTCTTCGATCGATTCGTTTGTGCTTCTCGGTGTGAGCTCTCGTGTCTTGGCCATAGCTTTACTCACGGCTTGCCAGGATATCAATAAGCATCCGGCAATGATAGTCATTCCTAGGAATTTTACAAAGCGGGACTTTGCCACTTGGCTCTTTTCTCTATTTACCACCAGCTTAAGTTTGTTCTCTATAAATTTGC